>JBBAAJ010000031.1:0-12981 GCA_041658365.1 Candidatus Peribacteraceae bacterium
GAGCCGTAGAAGGTGGCGCCGGAGAGAGAACCCTTGCTCGTGATGGAGGTCTTCACGAGGAGCGCGCCGGAGATGGAAGCGGAGCTACTGACGACGAGCTTGGTGCCGGAGAGTGTGGCTCTGGAGGTGATGCCGCCGACTGAGAGAACAGATCCGGTGATGTTCGCATTGCCGGAGATAGAGAGACGCGATCCGGAGATCGTTCCGAGGACATCGAGCATCGCACCGGTGTCCGCGATCATCTGCGCGATGTTCCGTCCGATGAAGACCGCGCCGGAGACGGTGAGCTTGGAACCCGGGGAGGTGGTGCCGATGCCCACCAAATGATTGAGCCCGTCAATCGAGAACGTGGAGGAATCAATCGAAAGTCCATTGGCAACAGGCCGTATGCTCCATGCCACGCTGTTCGTCGTTGAGGTAATCGTGCTTCCCTGCATCGTGAAGTTGTTGGCGATCAGGAGCGCACCCAACTTGTCCACCGAGAATTTGGTCGCACCTTCGGAATTCTGGAATTCCACGAGATTCTGGTTCTGCGTGGAGTAACCTTTCACGACGAGCTGAATCGCATCGCTGGTACCGACGATGGATGACTGTCCTTTTACGACGAGCCCTCCGGATGAGCTCAAGCCCTTCTCGGCATGGATGTAATTGCCGGAGGCGGTCTGTAGTACCTTGAGGCCGAGGTAACCAGAACTCAAGTTGATCGTGAGCGCTCCGGTCATGGTGTCGCCGGACTGGTTGACGTAGATACCTTCGGCCGCGGTGAAGGAGAGGCCGCCGGTGTTCAGGTCTGTTCCACACTCGAACTTGTTGGTTGAGTTGTTGTAGAGGAGCTTCTGCGTGGAACCGTTGCAGCTTCCGAGACCGGAGCCGTAGAAGGTTGCACCGGAGAGAGAGCCCTTGCTCGTGATGGAGGTTTTCACGAGGAGTGCGCCGGAGATGGAGGCGGAACTGGAGACGACGAGCTTGGTGCCGGAGAGAGTGGCACGTGATGTAATTCCTCCAACGGACAAGACAGAACCGGTGATGTTCGCGTTGCCGGAAATAGAGAGACGTGAACCGGAGATGGTTCCGAGGACGTCGAGCTTGGCTTTCGGCGAAGTGACGCCGATGCCGACGGAACCGGCGAAGTAGTTGAGGGCGCTTGCGTCATTTGCGTAAATGTCGAAAGCGTTCGTCCCCTGTATGCCGGTGACGTAGAGACCATATCCATTCTGGATAGTGGAGCTCGCGGTCTTCAGACCGGCGGCATAGAAGGCATAGTTATTGACGATGGTGCCAGTGGAGTTTCCATCCCCATTGTATGTGCCGGCTTCGGAGAGAACGCCGATGTTCTTGAAGAGCCTGCCCATTCCGCGGTGGATGGCGGTGGCGCGCACGCCCTCGAGCGACCCGCCGGTGTTGGACCACTGGTTGCCGGGAAGAATGTCCGCCTCGAAGTGCGCTCCCTTGACGTACTGTGTCGTACTCCCGGTACCGGCGGGACTGAAGTACACATTGGCTTGGACTCCATCCTTGCTGGTGTTCTGCGTCGCGTCCGTGAAGGAACGGTTGATATACAGGGAACTTTCGCTTGCAGCGGCGTTGTAGGCATAGGGACCGGTACTGATGCCGAGATTGCCCGAGAAGTACCCGTTGCCGACGACATGGAGCGGGTAGCTGGCGCTCGAGGTCCCGATGCCGAGCCTGCCCATGACATTCAGGTTGTTGCCCGAGGCCGTGCCTTCCCAGACAATTGAACCGGAGGAGGTGAGGGACTTCTCTGCATGGATGATCGAACCGGAAGCCATCTGGAGGACTTTAAGTCCGAGGAAGCCACTGGAGAGGTTGATCGTGAGCGCGCCGGTCATGGTGTCGCCGGAGGTGTTCACGTAGCGGGCATCGAACGCGCTCATGAGCGAGCCGGTATTGGACCAGGCGGTATTCAGATCGGTTCCACAAACAAACTTGTTCGTCGAGTTGTTGTACATCAACTTCTGCGTGGAACCGCTACATGAGCCGAGGCCGGAGCCGTAGAAGGTGGCGCCGGAGAGAGAACCCTTGCTCGTGATGGAGGTCTTCACGAGGAGCGCGCCGGAGATGGAGGCGGAGCTGCTGACGACGAGCTTGGTGCCGGAGAGAGTCGCACGAGAGGTGATGCCTCCGACCGAGAGGACGGAGCCGGTGATGTTTGCATTGCCGGAAATAGAGAGGCGTGAGCCGCTGATGGTGCCGAGGACATCGAGTTTTGCCTTCGGCGAGGTGGTGCCGATGCCGACGGAACCAGCGAAGTAGTTGAGCGCGGCAGCGTCACTGGCGTAGATGTCATAGGCATTCGTCCCCTCGACTCCAGTGACATAGAGACCGTAGGAATTCTGGATGGTGGAGCTCGCGGTCTTGGTGCCATTGGCGAAGATGACGTAATTATTCACGATAGTCCCTGTCGAATTACCACCACTACTGTTTACGTATGTCCCGGCAGTCACTATGAGACCGACCGCTGTCTGGAGTCTCCCCATTCCACGATGTATGACTGCGGCCTCCAGCCCCCTCATGTAACTGCCGGTGTTACTCCACTGCTGTCCATACGGGACATTGACAACGAATTCCCCACCAATGATGCCCTGCGTCGTGCTCCCTGTTCCCGCCGGATTCCACGTCAGGTACGCATTCACGCTCCTCTTCCCCACATTCACACCCTGCGTCGTATCCGTGAACGTCCTGGCGAGATCGAGGATGTACTCGGTGCCGGCCGCGTTGTAGGCATAGGGCGCCGTTCCGATACCGAGGTTCCCGGTCTGGATGTACTGGCTGCCGACGACATGGAGCGGATAACTGGGGCTTCCGGTACCGATGCCGAGCTTGCCCATGACATTCAGGTTGTTTCCCGAGGCTGTGCCTTCCCAGACGAGAGCGCCGGAGGAGGAGAGACTCTTCTCCGCATGAATAATCGAGCCGGAGGCCATCTGTAGGACTTTCAGGCCAAGGAAGCCGGAGGTGAGGTTAATCGTGAGTGCACCAGTCATGGTGTCACCGGCCTGGTTGACGAAGATGCCTTCGGCTGTTCCGTATGTCATTCCACTGCTCGCGGTCTGGTCGGTGCCGCACTCGAACTTGTTGGTCGAGTTGTTGTAGAGGAGCTTCTGTGTGGAACCGTTGCAGCTTCCGAGACCGGAGCCGTAGAAGGTGGCGCCGGAGAGGGAGCCCTTGCTCGTGATGGAAGTCTTCACGAGGAGCGCGCCGGAGATGGAAGCGGAGCTGGAGACTGTGAGCTTGGTGCCGGAGAGCGTTGCTCTGGAGGTGATGCCGCCAACGGAGAGAACCGATCCGGTGATGTTCGCATTACCGGAAATGCTGAGGCGTGAACCGCTGATGGTTCCGAGGACATCGAGCTTGGCTTTCGGCGAAGTGACGCCGATGCCGACCGAGCCCGCGAAATAGTTGAGCGCGTTCGTATCGTTGGCATACAAATCGTAGACCGTCGAGCCGGATGTCCCGGTGATATAGATGCCGTAGGCATTCGATCCTTCGACACTGCCCAGGTACAAACCGTATGCGTTATTGATGGTGGAACCTCGTGTCTTGCTCCCGTAACCGTAGATCACGCGGCTGTTACTGAGCGTCCCGGTCGTATCGCCGCCATCCTTGTTGTACGTTCCGCTCTTGGCCAAAAGTCCGTACGAATTTGCGAGCGTACCGTTACTCCGCCAGAGCGAGGATGCTTCCACGCCTTCAAAAGTTCCGGCGTTGTTCACCGTAGAGCCGGTGTTGCTGTTCACGCTGCCGACCAGGCCCCGGATAGTCTGGCTGACCGAAGTAGCGGGGTTCCAGTAAATCTCGGCTCCAACGCCTTCTTTGATCTGCGATGCCGTCGCATCGGTGAATGTCCTGTAGATGTGAATCGCCGAGTCCCTTCCGGTACCGTCGTACACCGAGGGCGTCGTGGTTCCGATGGCGAGATTGCCGTTCTGAATGTACTGGTTGCCGACGACATGGAGCGAATAACTGGGGCTTGCCGTTCCGATGCCGAGCCTGCCCATCACGTTGAGATTATTGCCCGAGGCTGTGCCTTCCCAGACGAGAGCGCCGGAGGAGGAGAGACTCTTCTCGGCGTGGAGGACGTTGCCTGAAGCCGTCTGCAGAATCTTCAAGCCGAGGTACCCGGAGCTTAAGTTAATCGTCAGCGCTCCTGTCATCGTGTCGCCGGACTGGTTGACGTAGATACCTTCGGCGGCGGTGAAGGAGAGGCCACCGGTGTTGAGGTCAGTCCCGCATTCGAACTTGTTGGTTGAGTTGTTGTAGAGAAGTTTCTGGCTCGTGCCGGAGCAGCTTCCGAGACCCGCGCCATAGAACGTGGCGCCGGAGAGCGAACCCTTGCTCGTGATGGATGTCTTCACGAGGAGGGCGCCTGAGATGGAAGCGGAACTGCTGACCGTGAGCTTGGTGCCGGAAAGAGTGGCGCGCGATGTGATGCCTCCGACTGCGAGGACGGAACCGGTGATGTTTGCGTTGCCGGAAATGCTGAGGCGTGAACCGCTGATGGTTCCGAGGACATCGAGCTTGGCTTTCGGCGAGGTGGTGCCGATGCCGACATTTCCTGAATTGAGAATCGTCAGCAGCGCGTAATTGGTTTGAGCTGTCCCCCCGCTGTGGCTGCTGACCGAAGTTTGCCGGGCGATGATGTACTTGTCGTTATTTGTATACGGACTTCCCGCATACCACTCGATCTGTGACTGTGCATCGAGCATGAACATTCCAAGCCCCCTGTAGTTACTCCCTGCATTGGAGACGAGCACGATATCCGCGGCCGTGTAATCAAGTCCTGTAGATCCCTGTTCGATCCTGAGACTCGTCGCTATGCTGCCTGTGCCATAGATATGCAGCAGGCTTCTTTGATTCGGGCTCGATGTGCCGATCCCCACATTTCCACGGCCAAGACTCGTGTAAATCAGCGGCCTCGTCCCGGCTCCCGTGCCGGAAATTATCAGTGAGCGGCCGGACATGGTGCCCTTGAAATTGGCATCGCCGTTTACGACGAGTGTTCCCGACGAGCTTAAACCCTTCTCCGCATGAATGTAATTGCCCGAGGCGGTCTGCAGAACCTTGAGGCCGAGGTAGCCACTTGATAGGTTGATCGTCAGCGCACCGGTCATGGTGTCGCCGGAAGTATTCACATACCGGGCGTCGCCAATGGCAATCACGGCGCCGGTCGAGACGTAGCTGCCCGCGGTCCCGCAGCTGAAACGCTGAGTAGTGGAGTCCCACGTCAGTTTCTGTGTGGCGGCGTCACAATCCGTGAGTCCTGCGCCGCTCATGCTCTTCGTGATGAAGAGCGTGTCGCCGGACATGGAGCCGACGACCTCGAGCTTGGATTCGGGAGTAGTGGTGCCGATGCCGACGTTGCCCGATCTCAAAGTCAACACCGCATTTGTCCCATCACCACTCGCATAGAAACTTGTGTATGCACTGTAAACTAGAGTTTTGGCGATGAATGAAGCTCCGCTATAAATTTCCCAGGCAACACTCGAACCAAGTTCCTGGCGGATAGCACCGTTTACATGAAGCAGTGCCCCCGGGCTCGCCGTCCCGATTCCGACTCTCTTGTTGGTGGCGTCGTAGACGAGGCCGTTTGTATCAACAATGAGGATGTTTCCGGTACCGGAACCTGCGTACTTCTTCACGATCAGAACTCCGGAAGAACTCAGGGTGTTCTGGATATTCAGGTTCTTGCCGGAGCCATTGCCTTCGAAGACGAGCGTTCCGGAGGAACCGAGTGCCGTGGTGGCGCTGATGGAACCGTTGACATAGAGAAGCCCTGCGGCAGCGCGGTACATGGAAACATCGAAGGTTCCGCGGTAGCCGAAGAGGATGTGCGCGGATCGTGCGTTCGTGCTGGCGTCGAGAACCAGAAGCGGTGCGCCGGTAGCGGAAGACACCATGTACGCACCGGTGGAGTTCTTGCGCTGGTCTACCGTCAGGGCTCCGGAACCGACGATGGTTGTCTGACGTACGATGATGAGACCGCTTGAGGTGAGGGCTTTCTCGGCGTGGAGGACGTTGCCGGACATCGTTCCGACGACCTCGAGCTTGGTTTCGGGAGTGGTGGTGCCGATACCGACGGAGCCCATCAGGTAGCTCGTACTGTTCATAACGGTGAGCGTCTTCCCTGAGAGCGTGCCGCGTGTCGAGATATTCCCGACTGCGAGGATGGTTCCAGACGATGTGAGCGTCTTCTCGGCGTGGATATAAGCTCCGGACAGAGTTCCGTTAACGATGAACGAACTGTCGGTCCTGAGGGTCCGAACGGCTGCGCGGTAGAGATTGGTGTCGTAGCTTGTCCCGCCGGAGCCGAAGATGATGTGGTTGGCGCCCTGTGTGGAGATTCTCAGTGCTCCGGTTCCGGCGACTCCCGCGGTGGAGAGGATGTCTATACCGACCTTGGAGGCATCACGCGGTGAGACGGTGATGGTTCCGGAGGCGGTGGTGGAAATGTCCGATCTCAGGAACTGCGTTGAGTTGAGGCCGTCTAAGGTATCGGCATTGCGCGCGTAAGGGACGGAAGCGAAGCGTCGACGTGGGGAGAAGACTTCGGGATAGGTGCCGGCGTTGGCGGGATCGAACTCGACCTGGAGGTAGAGCGAATCGGAGTTGAAGTCTACGGAACCGGTCATGGTGGTGTAGGTTCCGAGAGCGACAGAGAAGAGGCCGCCGGTTGAAGTAACACGGGAGTTGGTGGTATCCCAGGTTTCCGTCCAGAGCGGGACGCCGCTAGTCGCGGCAGAGAAGACCTTGAACCGCATGTTGTAGCTTCCGTTGGTAATGGCGACGCCACCGGAGCTGGTGATCTTGCCCTGGTAGTTGATGGGCTTGTAGATGCCAGCGGCCGCGTAGGCACTGGAGGATGCGAACCAGGCGAAGGCAACTGCCAGAATGAAGGCCGCCAGGAAAACCCTCATCCCCGACCCTTCTCCCGATGGGAGAAGGGAGGAATAACAAGCCCCTCTCGCTTCTGAAGCGGGAAGCCCGCCCATATTCCCCTCTCCCATCGGGAGAGGGGTTAGGGGTGAGGGAAGCCCGCCCATATTCCCCTCTCCCCTCGGGAGAGGGGTTAGGGGTGAGGGAAGCCGATTCTGGAAGAATCGTCTCATTACGGCATTGGTGCGTAACTTGCTTGCCCCTCGAAGCCTTGCCTGCCGGCCGAAGCTTCAGCGGAGGCTGGGCGAAGTGGGGGTGCTGCGTGGATGGGTTGTTCTGTGGATTCGATGGCGGGCGGGAGGGCGAGAACGGGGTTTCTCTCCCGTACTTTCTCTGCACGTTCCAGGAGCGACATGCCAAGCAGCATCGCTACGAAGGCGATGTTGGTGATGATGCTGGAGACGATGAGGAACCTGCGGATGAGGGGCCAGAGGATGCTCTTTTCCTGCGGGTGCATGAGGGTCACCGTGAGTTGTGCCGATGTTTGTTGCACCGCTTGTGGCGCCTCAGTAGCAGGGACGGGGGCCGCTTCGGAAACGGGGGCAACCGCTGCCTCTTCCGCCGGAGAATCCTGCTGTGTTGGCGCGGACTTACCGAGTTTGTTGTACGCAGCGATCTCCCGCGCGATCTGCGCCCGGGAATAGCCGGTCACGTTCTGGAGAAACTGCCGGACCAGCCCTTTCTCGCTGCGTCCCAGATATTCGTAATGACATGTGAAAAGCCACTCATGAATCCATGTCTTCTGTTCTTTCTGCCCCCACCCGCCAAGTACCTCGGAAGTACCCGCATCGAGGTACTTGCGCATCTCTTCGAAACTGCCCGGCTGCGGAGGAATGAAGTGCATTTTTGTTTTGAGCCTCAGGCTCACTTGTAGATTCTGTTATTATTATATCATAAACTAATAACTAAGTATATACCCTATACCGGAAATGAGCCTAAGGCTTATTCGTGGCATCTTTATGCGATATTTTCGGGTCACATCTGCGAAGATTTTCTGATTACTGATACTCGAATTTGTTCATAATGAAGACTTGATTGCAATTAAATCAACTTTCTTGGCTTAATACTGCTATTTCGTCGCTCTCAGAAAATTGACAAAATTGACCAAAAATCTCTGATGCTATTTTTTCGATGGTTTTTCGACGATAAATCCAGGGGGCATCATGACGATTTCGATCCTCAGGCTCAATTCCCGGTTTTTGTTTTGTTCTTCTTGCAAAGGGTGATGTGAGCGGAAAGAAAAAAACTAAAAATGAGCCTGAGGATCGTGCTTTTTTGCTTCCAATCCCTCGCCGGCAAAGAACAAATTCTTCATTCGCCGCGGCCCGGAGGGCCGCTGCTGATGTGAAATGTTGTCGGTTCATCAGAGATTCCGTAACCCCAACCCTAACCCTAACCCTAACCCTTTTTTCCCTAACCCCATCCCCATCCCCCCGCCCGAACGATCCGAATCGTTCGGATCGGGCGGGCAACCCCCTCCCTTCCGTTCCATCCTTCCATGGAACATGTTTAATGGCTTTTACATGCCGTAAACCAAAATTGCTTTCCATGAGATTTCCAACCGCTACTATTCCGGCTCCCCATTCCGCGGAAAATATGAACCTGGATCACACCCCCCTTCAGCTCCGGCCCACCACCCCAACCCCAACCCTCGCCCTAACCCTCACCCTAACCCTCGACCCCGCCCCACTCACCATGGAACGTTTCCTCGCCCTCAGAGCGGCCATCGCCTTCGCAAGGAGAACCCACGAAGGACAGCAACGCATGAGCGGATGCGCTTTCGTCTCCCACCCGCTCGCGGTCCTGCAGATCCTTCTCTCGGCCTCTGCAAATCTCCCGCGGGAAGCGTACGTCGCCGGGCTCCTCCACGACGCGCTGGAGGACGGTCAGGCAAGCTCCAGAGAGCTCCGCTCCCTCTTCGGCAAGGAGGTGGAAGCGGCGGTCAGGGCTTTGAGCCGGACTAAAAAGCCCCACTCTGAGAGCAGAACCGACCTCTCGGCCATGAGCTCGAGGCCGAATGGCCATGAGCGTGAGTATCTCTCACAGATGGTTCTCGCGAACGAGCTCATCCCCTACGTGCTCCTCATCAAGATGGCCGACCGCCTCCACAACGTCGAAACCGCGCATTTCCTCCCTCCGGAGCGCTCACATGCCCTCCTCAGCGAAACCGCAACCCTCTACCTTCCCATTTTCCAAGCCGAAGAACCGCGCCAGAAGCACTTCCAGGAGGCCTACAAAACCCTGCTCCGGCTGCTTGAGAAAAGCGTCTCGGGGCAGGTTTAGAAATGAAGTACCCCGCAAACCGAGCTGCGAGGTATCTACGGAGTCAGTTATATTTCCGAAGCTCGGGTTCGCTTACCCGAGCTCGATGGCTGATCTTCAAGCCTGCCTTCCACTCTCTTTGCCCCGCAGCACGGGCATCGTGCCCGTGTTCCGGGGCACGATGCCCCGGCTACGGTTTATCTGTGTTCACCCCGCAGCTTAAGCTGCGAGGTATCACGGAATCCATAGCAGAGCGGGCGTTCTCGCCCGCGGTCATGAGGCGTTCTAAGCCCGTAGCAGCGGTTCCCTGCCCGTCCGGCAGGCGGGGAAAACCGCTGCGATGTTTGGCTCATTCTGCGGCTAAGCTTCAATCATTGCAGCAACCAAAGGGGGGCGTGCGCCACGGCGGGGGTCTGAGGGCGGACGTTGGCGCACACGCGCTTTCTTTGGTTCTTTCTTTGTCGCTTGGACAAAGAAAGAACGATCTCTGTATAGTTTCGCCTGTTGCGACCGCTTCTCTCCGCGACGGCCATCCACCTTCAACGGAACCTGCTGCACCGGGCTTTCTGGCTCCAGCTTCTCATCGGACGAATCCTTCCAATCGCCATCCCGCTCCTCGCGTGGGAAGCGCTTTTCGATTATACGCAAGCCGTCGAGTTACAGGGATGGAGTCGCCACGAGATGACGACGTACTACATCATCGTCTTCTTCATCTCACTCTTCGCCGAAATCAATTTCCACTACGAAATGAGTTCCATGGTTTACCAGGGCACGCTTAGCCAGTGGCTCATGCGCCCGCTCTCGTTCTTCGAGACGGCTGCAAGTTTCATCCTTGCGAAAATTCTTCTGTTGTTCATTCCAGGCTTCATCGTGCTCATGATCGGCGTCTGGCTCGCACCACCCTTCCCGTCAACCTCTCCTTTTCTCTCCCTGTTGTCCGGCATTGCCGTCTTTCCGCTGGCAATCGCCATTTTCGGCCTCCTGAGCGCCATCATAGGAATGTTGTCGTTCTGGGTGATGAGAACTGAGAGCATTTTCGCGCTCATCATGCTGACCCTGGAGTTCTTCGGCGGCCGGCTCCTCCCCCTCTCGCTGCTTCCGGGATGGCTCCAGAGCTTGAGCAGCCTCCTTCCTCTGCGCTTCGCTATTTCGCTCCCGACGGAAGCCGTCATCTCGCCGGGGCAGTTCCCTCTCGCTCCCATCTTCATCGGACAGATAATCTGGTGCGTTATCCTCTCCTGCATCGCATACTTCCTCTGGAAGAAAGGCCTGCAGCAATACGACGCCGTCGGCGGCTAAGCGAACTATGCACTACCATCTCACCCTCCTCTCACGGGCTTTCAAACTGCATCTTTTACGTTGGAGCAGATACAGAGTCGATGTTGCGATGTGGATAATCAGCATTTGCATTACTATCGCTATAAATCTTACTTTTGCTTATTCCATATATAACGCTGCGTCGGGAAAGTTTTTTGGTTATACATTTCTGGAACTTTTAGGCTTCTTCGGAGTTTCTCTTTTTGCCACTGGAATCGCCCAAAGCATTACTCATGGCGGTGTCCTGAACCTTGCAAAGGTTGTTTGGACCGGCAATTTTGATTTTTGGCTTCTCCAGCCACCTAATTTTTTATGGAGAATGATGATTGAGGATATGGGTTTTGTTTGGTTTTGGCCCCAATGCCTTGTAGGAATTTTCCTTTTATTCATCTCGTTTCCTTTTTTCTTACTGCCTTTAGCGTTTTTTACGGGTTTGGTTACAGCAGCCATTGAAGTTGGAATAATACTTTGCGCCATCCTGCCGGCAATTAGATGGGGTTATTGGAATCCGGATGAAGGAATGTGGGAATACATGGAGAACGCGCGCCTCATGCCCATTGGACGAACTCGCAATTTTATGTTATGGTTTGTTTCCTTCGGAGTCCTGCATTACTCCCTCGCCCTTGAAGTCCTCACGGGAAGGCTCTCGATCTTCCTCCTCATTCTCATCGCCATCGTCCTCTATCTCCTCGCCTGGCTCCTCCTCAAGCTCTTCCTCCGCTCCTATAGCTCCGCTTCCTCCTAAATCCCCGGCCGACGGCACGATCGTCTGCGAGAATCTGCAGCGAACGTATCGTCACTACGAGAAGGATTCCGGCTTCCTCGGGGCCTTGCGGAGCGTCGTGTGGCGGAAATGGGTGAACGTAAACGCAGTAGATGGCATCAGCTTCCGTATCCCCGAGGGAAGCTTCGTGGGATTTTTGGGACCCAATGGCGCCGGCAAGACCACGACCTTGAAGATGCTCTCCGGCATCCTCACGCCGTCGGGCGGTTCCTGCCGCGTCCTGGGATTCACCCCCTCCGACCGCAAGCGCGCCTTCAAGAAGCAGATCGCCCTTGTGATGGGGCAGAAATCGCAGCTCATCTGGGACCTGCCGCCGACCGATACCTTCGTCCTCCACCGCGACCTGTACGAGATCCCGCGTGCGCAGTGGAACGAGACGCTCATGACCCTCACGAAGCTCCTGCGGGTGGAGCACGTGCTGGATACCCCCGTCCGCCAGCTCTCGCTTGGCGAGCGGATGAAGTGCGAGCTCATCGTGGCGCTCCTGCACCGGCCGAAGGTCCTGTTCCTCGACGAGCCCACCATCGGGCTCGATATCATTTCCCGTATCCACCTCTGGGAGTTCCTCCGGACCTATCAGAAGCAGCAGAACATCACCATCATCCTCACGTCCCACTACGTGCACGACATCGTGAACCTCTGCCAGAAAGTCATCATCATCAACACCGGAAAGATCGTTTTCGACGGCCTTTTCGATACTCTCATTGACCGCCTGGAACCGGATCGGCACGGCATCATCCGCTTCCAGCGCGAGAACCTGAAAGAGGAGCAACGGAGGCAGATCGCGAAGATGGTGAAAGACAGGCACTTAGAGCAGATCGACGCGGAAACCTACCGCATCAGCGTGCCAAAAAATCAGCTCTCCGCCGCGACACAGTGGATCTTCAAGTCCTTCCCCATCGAGGAAATGCGGATGGAGGAAGTGGATCTGAAGACGGTGATCGAACGAGCATTTGCGATGGACTCGGCGTCGTGAAGCACTCCATCCTCACCCCCAACCCCATCCCCCCCTCACCCTAAATCCCTCTCCCGACCTGTCGGCCGTAGCTTCAGCGAAGGCTGATGGGAGAGGGACTCCCTTCTCCCCTCGGGAGAAGGGCCGGGGATGAGGGAGGCGGGAGGGCCGGGGATGAGGGAGGAAGAAGACAGGAGAAGGGCTGGGGATGAGGGTGTTCCATCCACCCATAGAACATCTTTCTCCGCTTCTTTAAGCCAGGAAACGGTTGTGGTGCCTTTTTAATGGTCAGAGAGCCCTCCCCTGTCCCCGGAAGTCAGCGTGCAATGGTGGCAACTTTCCCCCATCCCCATGACACGTGTTCTCGTTCCGGAAACTACCGACGCCGTTCCTTTCTATCTTCATCCCACAAACAAGAGCGGCTCTCCGGAGAAACCGGCGAAACCTGCGAGCGCTGCCAGACTTGCGGACAGAGCATTCGGAGATTTTGCGCTTCTCGATGGGCTCCGTCCCGCCATGATGACCGGCTCCGCGACAGAGAACCATTCTCCTCAAACGCCGATTACGGAGAGAAAACAGGGAACCCGGACAAGAGTAGAAACGACCATGAAACAGGGACCATATCGCCGTCTCGGTCTCGAGAAGCTGGAAGACCGCATGGCACTCTCGGGGGTGGCGGCAACGTACGCCGAGGAACTCCGCCTCGCGG
>JBBAAJ010000032.1:0-12841 GCA_041658365.1 Candidatus Peribacteraceae bacterium
CTACGGCCTCATCAAGCGCGCACGCAAGTACTTCCTCGGCGTCACGACCATCACGCAGGATATCGACGACTTCATCAACTCTCCCTACGGACGTCCGATCATCTCCAACACGTCTCTCCAGATGCTCCTGAAACAGTCGGCGTCAAGCGTGGATAACCTCGCGAAGCTCTTCTACCTCACCGAAGGCGAGAAGTACCTGCTCCTCAATTCCGGCGTCGGCCAGGGCTTGCTGTTCGCAGGGAATACCCATGTCGCCATTCAGATCGTGGCAAGCCCCAACGAGCACACGATCATCACGACCAAGCCGGAAGAAGTCATGAAGAAACGCAAGGATGAGAAAGCTGCAGCCGCGGAAGAGGCGGAGGGGGAAACGAAGGATTAACTGTTAACTGTTAATTGTTAATTGTTAACTGCCCTGCTCAACCTTCCATCGCACCTCGGGGACAAGTTTCCCCGGCACCGCAAACCCGGCAGCTTTCCTGTGCCCGCCACCCTGGAACTTCGCGGCCATTTTCGAGACATCCACATCGTCGCGGAGTGTCCTAAGCGACCCCTTCACCTTCCCCGCGCGTTCGGCGAGAAGCATGGAGAACCGCATTCCCGGGACGGCGTTGACGTAGTCAATGGCGCCCGTGAGCTCGGAGTAATCGGCGCCGGTGGCCTGGAAATCCCCCTCCGTGAGCGCGGAGATGGCTCCCCCCTCCTCGGTGATGGAAATCTTCTCCAGCACCCGTCCCCAGAGGCGGAGCGTGGAAACCTTCGCCGTCCGGAAAACATGCTGGACGATGGCCTGCTGGCGCGCCCCGGCACGGAGCAGGCGCGCGAACGTGCGGTACACGCGCGGCGTAGTGTTGCTATGGAGAAGACCGCCGGTATCCGTGTACACGCCGGTGAGGAGAGACGTGGCAACGTCCGGGGTGATCGGCCAGCCTGCGGCATCGGCGAATGCGACAATGATCTCGCAGGTGGACGACGCATCGGGAACGATGAAATTCACTGTGGCGAATTTCGTGCTGCTTGGATGGTGGTCGAAGCAGAGAGCGGGATACTCCTTCCCGAAAATCTGCGGAAGCCGCTCGTCGTACTCCGTGAGCTTGGGTTCGGCGCTGTCGAGGAAGAGAAACACATCGCCTTCCCCGGGAACGAGATCCGGCTGGAAACGTTGCGCGAGGGGAAGGAAATGGAATGTCGGTGGTGCCGGATCCACGCAGAAGAGCGCGACACGCTTGTCTTCGTACTGCGCCTCCAGGAGCTGCGCCAAGCCCGTGGTAGCGCCGATCGCATCACCGTCGGGATTCCGGTGCGTGACCAGACAAAGCCGCCGTGCCCCGGAGAGAAGCTTGAGTGCCTGGAGAACGGCCTGTCGGTCCAGCATAAGGAGTGAAGCTTAAACTCTACAGAGTGAGTGCTCAACCAAGATGGACTTTCGGAAATTGTTAAATTGTTAAATGGCTAAATTGTTACGCAAGCGAACCGCACGTTGTTGCCTGCCAACCATGCAGCCATGCAGCCATGCAGCCATGCAATAATGATTCACAGCCGATCAATCAGCGCATCCAATTTCCTGAGCTTCTCGCTTCTTTCATCCACATGGAAACGGAGGGATGGGATCGTGTATAACGACGACAGTTCGCCTCCCAAGTCGCGGCGGATCTCCGACCGCCTCCGGTGGAGATGACCGACCGCCTCCGGAGTACCCGAAAGCGCCGTGACGAACACATCCGCGTACTTGAGGTCGGGGCTCACTTCCACGCGCGTGATATTCACGACTGCGGCGATGTTCGGCGGAACCGTCAATGCCTTGGAAGCGACAATGCGGCGGATGATCCCTGCGATTTGTGCGAGGCGGTGGGACATGTCTGAAGTATGCAGTATTCAGAGAGAAAGATGAAAGATGAAAAATGGTTCGCAGAAATGGTTCGCAGAAATGGTTCGCAGAAATGATCCGCAGCACGGGCATCGTGCCCGTGTTGAATCGTGGGGCTTTACATGCATCACCGGGGCACGATGCCCCGGCTACGGTACTTTTTTTCGATATCCGATGCTCAATACACCTCAGTCAGATAGCATTCCTCACAGTAAACAATCTCTGGCCGCGAAGGCTGATATGTCGTCTCCATCCCCTTCCCGCACTTCATGCAGGAACGTGTCCAGAGCTTGCGGGGATTTCGGAGAGCCATGCGGCGGCGATGCCGCTCATCGGGGTGGAAATGCGGAATGGGAAGCTTCATGTTCCGGTAAAAATCCAGCTCCTGCTTGATGATCTTGAAGGGACGTTTCGTGGCTTCGCACTCGATGGCCCAGTTGAGAATATCGTCCGGGACATCATCAATGGAATCCGGCAATTTCTCTGCTGGAATCACCTTCGAGACTTTGGGCATCTCGTCTCTCTCTTCCCGCCATTTCCATCCGCGTTTCAGGATCTCTTCTTTCGTAAGCGGGAAATATTCCTGTGCCACGGTCTCGTTGTACGCAAACGGGGAAAGCGACACGGGGAAGAACTCGCCCCATGAACCAGAGGCTTCGCCACGGTTCATGGCACCGCCACTATTGTCCTTCCGCATGTGCTCGATAATTTGCGGAACAAGGCGCTCGTATTCCTCCTTCGTGTACTGCTTGTTGAGGATGCAGTACTGCTTGTTGCGGACACCAATGCAACCAAAAAGGTGGCTGCTATTGATGCAATACTCGGAACAGAATACATCGGAGGTATTCCTGGAGAACGTCGAAAAGTACGTGTTTCGCGTCCCATACATACCGAGGTACTCATAGCAAAGCTCATTCTCTTCCGTGTAATTGTTATCACGGCAATCCTTCAGATCCACGACCTGCATGCAGTATGCACAATCTTCACATCGATCGACGAAAAATGAGTAGAACGTGTTCTTCGAGTTGTAGAGATGAGTACCGCTCACATTCTGTACATTGTTGCTCGGCATGAAGTGACGAGGTACGGAAAGTTTCACGGTCTGCAGCTGCTTCGCAAGTTTCTGGACATGACCTCGATTACAGAGGTCAATGTTTCGCTTCACTGCCTCGTACTCTTCCTTTGCGTACGGCTTGTTCCCGATGTGATATTTTTTGTTGCGCAGCCCCGTGCATGCGATGCACTCGCTGCATCCCTGCAGGTCGTAACCGAAGAGCAGATGATCGGAATGATAGCAATCCTGGCAAAAAAGGCAGCGATAGAGCTTGCGGCAGTCGGTGCATTCATAGCTCCATTCGCAATCACGGGTGACGAGGTTATCAACGCAGTCCTTCGAGTAGTAGGCGGAGCCATACAGGCAGTCCTGTGAGTACACCGAACCGAACGTGAGGTAGCAATTTCTGCAATCGCCGAGGAAATTGCAGTAATCACAGTTCTCCGAGTTGACGATGTAGAGGCTGATGCGCGGTACGAGGCTCTGCAGCAACGCGAACTGCGGGAAGAACGGCTGGCTGAGATCAGGCTCCTGTGCATAGGTCGTCCCATCCCAGCGGTCGCTCCACCAGCATGACGGACAATAAACAAGGAACGGCTTGTCCGTGGAATACATGGAGAGCATGTCCTTTCCGCACAGATCGCATGTCCGTCGTGAGAGGTTTCTCTCATTGCGGATCGCATATCTCCTCTGCTGGCGGCACTCCGGACAGAGCGTCGGCGACGGGATCAGCTCTTTCTTGCCGTTAAAAACCGGAGAAACTTTGTCATAGAAGACAAGATCATCTGACGTGATTTCAAATGCGGCCTGGCACTGGCGGCAAGTGCACTGCACAAAGAAAAGTATGTAGTGTTCAGTATACGGTATGCAGGGTTTTGTCCCCTGAATACTGAATACTGACCCCTGAATACTCTGTACACTATCCCCATGGCAAGCCCGCTTAAAGTCATCTTCCTCGGTACCTCTGCTTTCGCCGTTCCATCACTCCGGGCACTCGCGGGTGACCCGAGGTTCAAGGTGGAGCTCGTGATCACACAGCCAGATCGACCGGTCGGCCGTAAGCAGATCCTCACTCCCCCGCCAGTCAAAGTCGCAGCAAAGGAACTGGGTTTGCCTATTTTCCAACCGGAAAACATCAATCGAGCGATAGGCGATAAGCGATTAGCGATGAGCCCCGATTTTCTTGTGGTCGTTTCCTATGGCCAAATCCTCTCCGGAGAAATTCTGAATTGGGCGAAAATCGCGCCGATAAACGTGCATGCCTCACTTCTGCCGAAGTATCGCGGAGCATCGCCGATACAGCATGCGATTCTCGCCGGAGACGGAGAAACCGGCGTCACAATCCAAAAGATGGCCAGGGAACTGGACAGCGGACCCGTTCTGAACCAGGAAAGAGCTCCAATCGGAGAACGGGAAACATTCACTCAGCTCCATGAAAAACTCGCGAGCATCGGAGCCGCGTTGCTCCTGAAGACCCTTACCGAGCCGTTCAAGGAGCTACGGCAGGATGAATCGAAAGCGACATTCTGCAAGAAGCTCACGCGCGCGGACGGAGAAGCTGACCCGAACACGATGGCGGCAGAAACCATCGATTGCATGGTGCGCGCACTGAATCCGTGGCCGGGAGTAACGCTCAAAGGAAACAAAATCCTCGAGACTTCCCTCGCGCCGCACAAAGACGCACTCACGGTTGCCTGCGCACGGAACACAACACTCTCCATTATGAAAATTCAACCGCCATCGGGGAAGCCAATGAGCGGCCAAGCGTTCGCACTGGGACATCAGATTTAAAATGATTCCTCGATTACTCCCCCACGAAGCATCATGCTCCCTTTTCGTGGTTCTGCTTACCGCTTATCGCTAATCGCTTACCGCTTTTCACGCCTTCTGTTGCATCTCCTGCAGCGCCTCGATGAACTTGGGCAGATCCTCGATGTCGAAGATGATCGTGCTCTTCTGGCCGCCGCGTGACTTCTCGGAGACCTTGAGGAATTTGCCGTTCGCCGACTGTTTCAGGTCAATGTAGAACGTGCGCTGGCGCGCGCGGATCGTGATGGTGTGGAGTTCCTCGCCGTAACGACTGCCGCCCTGGCGCTGCGGCGGGGGGGCCGGAGAGGAGGGGAAACTCGTCGTCGGCGCGAGTGGATCTTCGCCCCCCACCGGGTTCGTGAGATCTGCCATCGGATCGAACATAGAAAATTGGGAAGAAATAGATGCGCTTCCGAAGTCGGGCTATTGGCTCCGCTCCCTTCACGTAAGCATGTACCACGCTTCCGCTCCAGGCTTTTACGTCGAAAAGCGTAAGTAACGTACCACATATGTCTCGCTTTGACTATAACGAATATTAATTTTATTGCAGCGTGCCCTTCCAGGGCGCGTACGCGGCCAGGATGGCCGCGCTGTTTTCAAACATTTCCCTATTTCTCAAGCGGCGGAAACAAAATCTTCGGCTCCCCGACTGACTTCCAATCTTTCTGACTCCCCCACTTTTTCATTTCCGCAGTAATCACAAAATCCCTTTCAAGCATTTTGTCGGCGTACGGTACATTCAGCTGACTGGAAATCTCCTTCGCAGTCTTGGGGATAAAGGGAAGAAGCATCAAAGCAACATGACGAAGACCTTCAGCAAATTCGGTGAGAATCAGCCTTTTTTCTTCAAGGGATTTTGATTCCTGCCAAGGCGCTGCATGTGTGATTAAACCGTTACAATTATCAAGAATTGTAATTACAGCTTTCACCCCCCAATCAATCTCTAAGTTGTCCATGTTAGTTGAATAGAACTCCAAATGTGTCTCAATAAGACCTTCGACATTCATTGACCCCTTATAACTAAAAGTTGGCGATAGTGCTCTGCCTATCACGCCAAACATAACAAGCACCCTATTCAATAAATTTCCTAATCGGTTCCTCAATTTGGAATCGTATATCTCCTCGATCCGTTTCCACGAGAAATCTCCGTCGTTCCCCACCGGGATTTCATGGCTCAAGTAGAACCGGAGCGGGTCGGGGTTGCCATCAAACTTCTTCAAGACCTCCTCCGGCTCCACCACATTGCCGATCGTCTTGCTCATCTTCTGCCCTTCATTCGTGAGGAAACCGTGGATGAGGAGACGGTCGGGCGTGCGCACGCCCGCATGTTTGAGCATTGCCGGCCAGATGAGCGCGTGAAACCTGGCGATGTCCTTGCCGATGACATGGGTGATTTCCGCTTTATTCCACCATTCGACTCCCAGGCGACTGACGTCGCCTGCTCGCTCATGGTGAACCACTTCGCTCAAGCCGCCCGCACCAAAGTAATCAAGCCCCGAAATATAATTCGTAAGCGCATCGCACCACACGTACATGACCTGATCCGGATCGCCCGGAACGGGAATCCCCCACGACAAGCTCGACTTCGGCCGCGAGAAGGAAACGTCCTCGAGCCCCTGCTCGATGAGCGAAAGCGTCTCGTGAGCGCGGGACGCAGGGACGATCCTGTAGCCGCCTGAAGGGCGAGCCTCGCTGCGCGGGCCGCCTTTCCACTCCTTCGTGAGGAGTGCCTTCAGCCACTTCGATTCCTTCGAGAGAAGGAAGAACCAGTTCTCCTCACTCACGCTTTCCGGAACCGCATTGTGGTTGGAGCACTTACCATCGACGAGATCCCTCTTCGTCATGAAGCGCTCGCACCCCTGACAGTAGAGCCCCGTGTACGTGCGTTTCTCGAGCATCCCCGCCTTCTTTAGCCTCTTCCAGAGCTCGATGACCGTCGGCCAGTGACGCTTCCGGTCAGTCGTCCGTATGAAGCCGTCCGGCTCGTCGTACGAAATGCCGATCCGCCGGTAGAGCTCGATATATGCGGGAACGTTCCGGTCCACCAGTTCCTTCGGGGTCAGCTTTTCTCTTTCCGCCGTCCGCTGGATCTTCACGCCGTGTTCGTCCGTGCCGATCTGAAACCGCACCTCGTCTCCGCGCAACCGGAACCACCGCGCCACCACATCGGCAAGAACTTTCTCAAGCACCTGCCCCATGTGCGGTCTCGGAGCATTCGGGTAATCAATAGCAGTAGTGACGTACTGGCACCTCGACATGCCCCGAGCGTATCACGCATGGGAAACGCGAACTAGGGAGGAGGCGTACCTCCGATGTCGTACAGGAGGCTGGTGACGAACTCGATGACAGCGACGGTGAGCATCGCGAACGCAAGCCCGATGGACGCGTAGATCATCGCTTTCTTGCCTGCTTCTTTCCTCTCCTCGCCCTGCGAGATGATCATCAGGATCGCACCGTAGAAGAACGCCACGACCGCAAGTGCGGCGATGAACGCGCTGACCCCCGTGGCGATGTTTTCAGTGATGAACCCGACGGCGGTCAGGGACGAGCCGCAACGCAGGAATCCCGTGCACTGCCAGTCATAGTCGGTTATCTGTACCGCAAGAGCAGTGACGGGAAGCAGGAGGCCGAGGAGAAACAGTGTGAAACGTCGCATCTAGAAGGTGAGAATGGCATTCGCGATCTGCTGCGAGAGGTTGATGATGATCGCGCCGACCGCCGCATAGAACAGACCGTCACGCGCTTTGGTGAACTCTTCCTCCTTGCCGAGGGATACCGCCATCCGCATCCCGCAGTACACCGCGACTCCCAGGAGCGCGATGTAGAAGAGATCGGTCACCGTGGAAATCAGCGTATTGCCGACGGATTCGACCAAGTCGGTTCCCGCCACGATCGTCGGCACCTCGAGAGCGACGTAGCCGACAAGCACGTCGGCGAATTGCGCGAGGAAGAGCCCGATGACCGCCCAGATGATGGTGTTCTTGCCCTTCGTCACCCGCTCGGCGTTCCCCGCGCTCAGGAGGATGTACGCCCCTCCCACCATGATGAAGAGCCAGCCGAACACCTTGATGTACGCTGGCAGGCGCAGGAGGAGGAGCGCCAGGGCGTTGCTGAAGTACTCGGTCCATCCGCCCGGACACCCCGGAAGGCCGCCACAGTAGACCCAGAGCTCCTGCGCATACGCGAGAACGGGCATGAGCAGTGCGAGCGCGGCAGACGGCAGGAGAACGTACTTTTTCATCATCAGAGATTTCGGAAACCGGTCGGATTCAGGAACTGCAGGATGACACCGGTAAGGAGGAGCAGGATGAGCCCGACCGCGGACCAGATGAACCGCGTCTTCGCGGACGCGATGATGCCGGAGTCGCCGCTACTCATGACGATCTGGAATCCGGCGAACGTCCCGTTCAGGATGGCGATGGCGATACCGATCGAGAAAGCCCACTTCCACATCCCGACGTTGATGTACTGGAAGAACCCCTGCAGGTTCGCAAACCCGCTCGCAGGAATGACATTGACGCCGCCGGGTGTCGCTTCGAGGAGGCAGAGATCCCTCGCGGGAATACAATCGTCGATACTTGGACACCATTGCGGCCTATCCGCATCCGTGCACTGGGCACGCACTTGGGGAGATGCCGCCGCCCACACCGCCAGCACGGTGAGCGCCGCGAGGAACGGGAGGAAGAGAAGATGTGTTTTTTCTTTTCGCATCATCTGGATATTCTATCATCAATAAGGCAAAATTTCAATATGGATGTGCGCTGGAAGAGCGTGTGGTACTGATACGGCTTCGCGATGAAAACGCTACGAATATTTTTTGAAGGGTATTCCAATAGCGGCGTAGCGATATCGCTTCGCCGCTATGAAGAAAAGTTCAGATGAACAATCGTTTCATGTATATCGCGAAGCCGTATGATTACGCGCGCTTCCGCGGGACGATGAAGACGAGCTTGCGCGGGAGAATGTCGATCGTGAGGGACTTCCCCTTCATGACATCGCCGTCGAACTGGATGCGTGAACTGTGGCGCTGCCTGATGGAAATGCGGCGCCGTGCGGTGAAAACGGTGACCCCGGGAGGCAGGCCGGTTCTCCGCGAGAGGCACCGGAGTGCCTGCCGGAAGACGTCCCATGCCGAGCGCGCACGCACGGCGAAGACGTTCACACAGCCGTCGTGCGGGGAGATGACATGATCCACGAGAAATTTCCCCGGGGAGAAGGCGTTCAACGCTACGACGATGGACGCGGAGAGGTACATGCGCTTCCCGTCCACCGTCACGACGTACCCGTTGACCCCCGCCCGGGCGAAACTCCTGAGGAACGAGAGAACGTACGCGCCGAAACCCAGACACCGTTTCAGGGTCCGGGTCACATGCCCCATGAGCACGACGTCGTAGCCCTGGCCTGCCCCCACGAGAGCGACGTAGCGGCGATTGATGCGGAGGACATCGAGCGGCACCCGCTCATCCCCGAGGGCGACCGCAAGCGCCCGCTTGAGCGACAGGCGCGGAATGCCCAAGGTCTTCGCCAGCACGTTTCCGGACCCCTGCGGGACGATGGCAAGGGGAAGAGACATGTCCCTGTCAATGAGTTCCTGCGCCACTTCGCGGATCGTGCCGTCCCCCCCGACGACGATGATACGGTCAAGGGAATCATCGAACAGACGCCTGCAGGCAGCCGCGGTACCACCGGCGCTCGTGGTATGCCAGCGCCACTGCACCCCTTTCTCCGTGAGAAAACGCTGGATCGCCGCAGGGCGGCTCCTCCTGCCGAGAGCGCCCGACGCCGGGTTGTATATGACGAGGACTTTCACGCACGTATCCTACACTTCCACGATTCCTCTACCCGGTAATCCGGGAGCATCTTCCAGACTGCCTGATGGAGATTCCGTAAGGTGGGTCACACCCTCCCCTCGAATGCAAGGTTCAGGACTTCCGGGAGCCTGCAAGCAGGAATCGTCGCTGTCGCGTTTGCCATCCCAGATGCGGCTTTGGACGCGCATGCGGTCCCATGGGCATTGAGGCGCTCACATTACCTCTAATTCATCAACTGGAAATTCGATAGCTTCGGCCAAACGATGTAGTTGAGGAGCGAGCACACCCTTCAAACGAAGATAGTGCCTCAATTCGCCGGTAGATCCTTGGATTTCTCTCGCGGTCTTAATAAATGCATTATATGCCCCAATGAGCATTCTACACGCATACTCTTCGCCAAATCTTGGCATCAATCTCTCTGCAACCTGCTCGGCAATGGCCATCTGATGAACGGCTTCATCATATTGCTGCATGAGAGCATTCCAATTCGTCTCATCGAGAGATGATTGGTTTGGTGGGAAAGGTCTAGCGGTGCTCCTGAGAGTACGTATAGAAAACATGTCGCCTCCCATTCCTTCAGCGAGGGCACACATCTGTTCAAGATACGCATTCAAAAATTCGCGCAATCCGGGTGTCCTGTAACCGTTACTGTCCAGAATTGAGGCATAGAGAACGATGCTATTGTAACTACCCGATAATCGCGGACCTACCTGCTCAATGACGGCCGAGTCATTCCCCAGATCGCCAAGAATTGCTTGGAAATTCGATAGCTCTTCCTGGAAATCTAGTTTGAGTTGCTGAATAGCCGATTGATCCAAATCAACCCGATTGGTTTGTCCTTCCAATGAGCTTCCTTGTGGAGGGTCGAGGTGAGTACGATCCCTGCCTCGGATATCTTGTGCAGCACTTCTTTCAATATCTCGAGTAATCTCGACTGCAGAAGCAAAGGCCTTCTTGAGCAAGGCTTGAACTTTATCGTTGGGCAATAAAGCTGGTAATTCAACGGCATCACTCCTCAACTGGAGCAGTAATTCCTGCAACTGCTGGCGCGTTTCTTGTATGAGTGTTGCCTCTTTATCGCTTCTTGGAGTGGCCTCTTCAAAGATTGTCTCAAGCAAACGGGCCAGGGTCTTTCGTATTTCATATCGGGATTCGTATTGCTGAGCTGGAATATTCGACTGATTGTCGGCAATGGCATCACAACCATACATCTTAGCCATATATGAACCATCCCCCGTTTCTTCGCAGAAATAGGCACCGAAAATCAAATGAGTATCCGTTTGAAAAAACTCACCACCTATTTCGCCTTTTCTTTTTTCACTTGTATGAGTCACAAAGATAAGAAAAAAGTGATCACGAAGCAGGCGACGACGTACCCTTGATATTATTCAGATTAACAAGCACTCCATTTTTGTCGGCAAGCATTTCCGCAGCATCAGGCTCCATACTCCAACCTATCATTGGCATCAATTCTTTTGAATGAGTGGCACCGGCCAACACGAACGCTTCCTTGTCGATCGGATTTGCTTGGAGATCCAAGTACGTCAATCTCTTTGCGATAGTGGCAGAAAGAATACGAATGGCATCTTCAGTCGAGAGCCTGCATCCAGCCATCAACAACGACGTCAGTTCTGGCATGGTATTGATATTCGTAAGATGGTCAGCTCCATCCGTACCCAAGTTGTTGGCACCAAGAATAAGGCGACGCAAAGCCGGATAGTTGCCGGTTCCGAGAGTTTTCATGCTCTTGCCCGTTAACATAGCGTGTGAGAGTAGTTTTGGGATCTTTATGAGTCAAGGAGTTCCAATGATCACCTCATTGCACACAAAAAGCTCTGATTCGGAACAGTGAAGGTCAGGAGTGCTATTCTTCAGATGTTTCTCAGCCAGTAGTCAGTGACTTAACGAGCAGCATCCTCGTAACTCAATGCCGCTTTCACGGCGTCAACGAACTCCTGAGTCTCGGCATTGACAACGGGATCGGGCAGGACATCAACCCGCTCGCACGGGAAACCGTGAGCCTTGCTGACAAGTATGCGTATCTGATGCCCCTTTTCACTGATGACATGGAGTACTTCGCCATGTTCGAGGGCATCGTCATCTTCTCCGAACGTGCGGCATTCGGGAGGAACCTCCGTTCCCGCGGAAGTGACCTGAATCCTCGGTATCTTTTGGAACAGCTGTAGAGCGATATCTCTTGCAGGAGAGGTTTGGATTGGTTGCTGTTCTCGCTTTTCTGGAGGGGTCGGATACATGGGATATGTGGCTAGGAAAAGGGACAAATGATACCATTGCCCCGGAACCTTATCAAGATGAAATGATTTCCTCTATGTCATGCAGAACTCCTCCTACGCCAATATCGTCGTCAAAATCGGCACGAATGCGCTTCTGACGCCTCAGGATACGTTGGACAAAGGCGTCATTGCCCGGCTGATTCGACAGGTCGCCTCACTGATGAAAAGCAACGTGAAGATCACGATTGTTTCATCAGGAGCGGTGGCATGCGGCAAGAGCCGCCTGCAACGCCTCCAAAACACCTCTGTGGGATCCGTGGGCGAACGCCAACTTTTCGCCGCCATCGGTCAGGTGGAACTCATGCTCAACTACCGAGCGGCGGTTCAGAAGCACAAGTTGATTATCGCCCAGGTCCTCGCGACGAAGGAAGATTTCCGAACCAGAGATAACTATGCCAACATGCGATGTTGCTTCGATGCCCTCCATCAGGAAGGCGTCATTCCCATCGTGAATGAGAACGATGTAGTGGCCGTGGAGGAACTTATGTTTACCGATAACGATCAACTTGCGGGGCTCGTAGCATCGATGATTGGAGCCGATGCGCTGATCATTCTCTCGGACATCGATGGCGTCTTCGACCGACCGATCGAAGAAGGGGGGGCACAACTCATCAAGACGTTCCATCCCGCCAAAGACATGAACCGCATCCGCATCGGACACAAATCTTCCTTCGGTCGCGGCGGGATGCAGGCGAAGCTCGAGACAGCCTGTCTTCTCTCAGCGCAAGGGATCACGACACACATCGCCAACGCATCCGTACCAGATGTGCTGCTTCGCATACAGAGGGGAGAGGATGTGGGAACCATGATCCTGTCCACACGTACCCGTCCATCGCGCACACGCCGCTGGCTCGCCAGTTCCGTCGATCACCGGTGCGGGAGCGTGACTGTCGATCCCGGTGCGGGGAAAGCCTTAAGCGCAGATCAGCCGGCGAACCTGCTCCCTGTGGGGATCCATGCCCTCGAGGGGGCGTTCCAGAAGGGCGATATCGTATCTGTTCTCGAT
>JBBAAJ010000033.1:0-12612 GCA_041658365.1 Candidatus Peribacteraceae bacterium
CCGTTAACGGTTAACAGTTAACTGTTAACAGTTAACAGCCAGTTGTATATTGTTGTTCCATGCTGACGAACAAGAAGCTCTCGGCCGTCGTCGTCTGCTACCGCGACGAGGGGAATATCCGTGCGCTCTACGAGCGCTTGAAGAACGTGCTCTCGGAGATCACGCCGGACTGGGAGGTTCTCTGTGTGAATGACTGCAGCCCCGACAATTCCGAGAAGATCCTCCGGGAGCTAGCGGCCAGTGATCTTCGGCTCACGGTGATCAATCAGTCCCGGAACTTCGGCGCGCAGGCCGCCTACACCGCGGGCATGGTGCACTCACTCGGCGATGCGGTGGTCCTCATGGACGGCGATCTGCAGGACCCTCCCGAGCTCATCCCGTCATTCGTGGAGAAGTGGCTGCAGGGCCACGACATAGTGTACGGCATTCGCCGCAAGCGCGAGCGGAGCATGTCGAGGTTCAATCAGTGGCTCTACCACCGGTTTTATGTGCTCTTCAATCGGTTGTCCTACGTGAAAATGCCGATGGATGCCGGAGAGTTTTCCTTAATCGACCGCAAAGCCGTGGACTGGATGAACAGTCTGCCGGAGCGTGACCGGCTCATGCGGGGTCTACGGGCATGGGTCGGCTTCAGGCAAACCGGAGTCGAGTATGTCCGGCCGGAACGGTTCTCCGGACCTTCGACCAACAGTTTCTTCAAAAATCTCCGCTGGGCGAGGAAGGCGATCTTCTCCTTCTCGTACGTGCCGCTGGAGTGGGTGTCGTACCTCGCCGCCACCGTCATGCTCCTCTCGCTTGTCGCGATGCTTTTCTACATCGTGACGTTCTTCGTCTTCCCGAATGTCCCGCACGGCATCACCACGGTGTTCGTGCTCGTGCTGTTTCTCGGGAGCATCCAGCTCCTCGCTATCTCCATCATCGCCGAGTATATCGGCCGCATCTTCGAGGAGACCAAGCAGCGCCCGCGCTACATTACTCGGGAGATACTGAATGATCATCGACAGAAGCCTTAGGGAAATCTCCTTCATCACTTCCTTTCTACGATGTCCCACCCCTCCAGCACCCCATCGCAAATGAAGTCTTGGAGCAGCGCTGTGTCACCCTTTTTCTGGGCGGTATTGAGATAGGAGTAATAGAATCGCTTTTTCTCTGGTCTGATGACCGCAGGAGGCAGGTTCCGCCGGAGGAGCATCGCGTGCATCAAGAGTCGCCCGATGCGCCCATTTCCATCCGAAAAGGGGTGGATCTGCTCAAAAATGGCATGAACAGCAGCGACATGCTCGATGACATTTTTGTGACTGGAGAGTAGATCCTTCGCCAATTCCCCCATGAGGTGTGGGACTTTCAGATAGTTCGCTGTCGGGAGATCCGCACCGACGATGCGGACGCCATGATGGCGGTACGCTCCGGCATCCGTGCGGATGCCATTCATGAGCATCCCGTGGAGCTTGAGAATGAGGTTTTCATCCGGAGGCTTTTTCGCCAGGAGATGATCAAACAAGTAGAGGAGGGCTGCCTGGTGATTTTTTGCCTCCAGATGCTCCGTGAGCGTCTTATCGGGCAGTGCTGCATTCTGGAAAAGTACAGCAGCCGTTTCCGCCTCCGTCAGGGTACTCCCCTCGATGGAATTGGATGTATACGTGAGTACAAGGATGAATTGGTCACGGATATCCGGGTTCTCCAGGATTGTCCCGAGTACACGCTTCACCCTTTTCGCTTTTCCCGTCACGATTGCCTTCTTCGCTGCCAGCACCTCCTCGGGAATCACTGTGAGACCCGTGTAATCTCGGTACAGAACATCGATGTGATCCTGCGCCTTTTTGCGAGGAACAGCCTTGCCGGTGATCCAGCGGTTGAAGGCAACGAACGAGACACCGAGCCGTCGTGCCAGCTCAGTCTGGGTCAAACCGGACAGCCGCTGGATGGTTTTGAGCTTCTGGGGGATAGTCATGGTAGATATGAAACTTTATAAATTATAGCAAAGTTGCTGAAGTTTATAAAGTTAAAAATTGCCGCCTCCATCATCGCCGAATACATCGGCCGCATCTTCGAGGAGACCAAGCAGCGCCCGCGCTACATCACGCGGGAGATCGTCAATGATCATCGGCGAGATACTTCGGAGAGACGGGCTGAATTAAGAATTGATAATTGACAATGGATAATGGACAATTGACCGGCAGCAAGCCGCTGTAGCTCAGCTGGTAGAGCAACGGTATCGTAAACCGTGGGTCACCGGTTCAATTCCGGTCAGCGGCTCCACATTGAAAATTATACCATTTCCCGTGCTATAATCCCCCGCCTATGACGCCTGAAACCGCCCTCCGGTGGTCGTGGTCCGGCATTCTCACGACCAAGCGCTATCTCGCGCTCAAAGAGCGATACGGAGATCTCGATCTCGCAATGCAGGACTGGAGCCAGGAATTTCTGGAAGCCCTGGGGGTCCGGGAGGATGCCACGCTCAGCGCACTGAACCGGATGGAGGAATTTGATCCGGAAGTGTATTCGGCTGAGCTAAAAAAGCGCGGACTCACGTTCCTGACGTGCGAAGATCCCGATTACCCGGAAGCACTGCGCAATCTGCCGGATTTCCCGGTTTTTCTCTATGCGAAAGGCGACCTGAAGGTTCTCTCTGTGCCCTCGGTCGCGATCGTCGGGACGCGGGAAATGAGCGACTACGGTCGCAGGGTCGTCGGCCACTTCGTTCCGCCGTTTATAAAGGCCGGTCTCGTGACGGTGAGCGGACTTGCGTATGGCGTGGATGCGGAGGTCGCGAAGGAAACGATCCGCGCCGGTGGACGGACGGTGGCGGTCCTCGGCCACGGTTTCGGGACGCTCTACCCCAAGGCGAATGAGCGGCTGGCCGCGCAGGTCGTCGAAAGCGGCGGGCTGATCCTCTCGGAGTTCCCTCTCGATCAGCGGCCGGACAAGTTCACCTTCCCGGCGCGCAACAGGATCATCGCAGGACTGTCGCTCGGCACGGTCGTGGTGGAAGCCGCCTCTGGGAGCGGCTCGCTCATCACCGCGGATCTGGCGCTGGACTACGGCCGGGACGTTTTCGCAGTCTGCGGCTCGGTCTTCGATCCGAATTTCGCCGGATGCCACCAGATCATCAGCCGCGGAACGGCGAAGCTCGTCACGGGACCGGAGGAAGTCCTCTGCGAGCTGGGGATCGTCCCGTCCTCCCGCTCTGATGCCGGCTCCTTCCGGGCCGATACGCCCGGGGAGAAAGCCGTGTTCGAGGCCCTCACGACGCTTCCTGCTCCGTTGGATGACCTGGTAGTCAGGACAAAGCTCGATGCCGCCGTCATCAATGCGATGCTCACCGTGCTCGAGATCAAGGGAGCGGCGAAGAATGTCGGGCAGGGGAAGTGGGTACGAGAATGACAAAAATAGGCAGAATTTCCGCAGCCGGGACATCGTGTCCCGGATTATCTGGATCAAAGGAAAGGTCTGGAAAATCACCGTAACACACCGGGGCACTATGCCCCGGCTGCGGGTTTTTCCAATGCGACTCGAAATTTAAATTTCGGAAATTTTCTTCGCCGCTTCCACGATTGCCGCGAATTCCTTCGGCTTCAGTGAGGCGCCGCCGACGAGACCTCCGTCGATGTTCGGCTGCATGAGGAGATCGAGTGCATTCGAGCCTTTCATTGATCCTCCATAGAGAATGCGCGTTGCCGTTTGTGTCTCTGGGGGGAGCAGGCTGCGGATGAATCGATGGGCATGTTCCGCGTCAGCAGTACTCGCTGCGGGTTTATGCGGATCTCCGCCGCTAATTGCCCAAATCGGCTCATAGGCGAGGATGGCGGACGGCGGAGGCTGGATGGTTTCCATCTGCCGCCTGAGCACCTCCTCGGTTTTGCCCGATTCCCGCTGCTCGAGTGTTTCACCGATGCACACTACGGGAGTGATATTCAGCGCAACAGCGGCACGCGCTTGTGCGGCAACCATCGCATCGGTTTCCCCGTGGTACAGTCGTCGATCGGAATGACCGCAGAGGACGAAGCCAATCCCTGTGGCCTCCAGCATCGCCATACTCACGTCTCCGGTGAACGTACCGGACTGTTCCGGTCTGGCGCACTGCGCCCCACACCGGAGCCCCGCCTGTTGGCAGGGGAGGAGATCGAGGAACGACGCGAAGACGACGACGTCCACCTGCGGTGCTCCACGGTACGCAGATGCAGGAGTGAAAGCGCCATCCGGAGCTCCGTGCATCTTCCAGTTGGCGCCGAGGAAGAAGGATTTCGACATCGGAGGGTAGTGTATGGAATTAATGATTTCAGGTAAATTGTTAAATTGTTCGCCCGTCCGAATGGCCATATCTTGGCCGGGCGGGCAAGCGAAACGTTCGGTGAATGTTGATAAACAATTTAGCAATTTAGCAATTTAGCAATTATCGTAGTGATGTTCTCAACATCTTAATGACTATCGAAAAAGTGAAACGAGTAGTCCTCGGCGCCGACCATGCCGGGTTTGCACTCAAAGAGGCAGTGAAAGCTCATCTCATCAAGCAGGGGATCGACACCGTTGACTGCGGGACGTTCTCGGATGAATCCTGCGATTACCCCCCGATCATACGCAAAGCCGCCGCCGCCGTGCTCGAGCACCAGTGCATGGGGATCGTCTTCGGCGGGAGCGGCAACGGCGAGGCGATGGCCGCGAACAAAGTCCGCGGCATTCGTGCGGCATTGGTCTATAGCGATGACACCGCCCGTCTGGCGCGCGCACACAACGATGCGAATATCATGAGTCTCGGAGGACGTCTCACGAAGCCCGTCGATGCCCTGCGCTTCACCGACATTTTCCTCACGACGAAGTTCGAGGGAGGAAGGCACGTAAGGCGGGTTCAGGATTTGGAGCCCTGATGAAGAAGTGTACAATGTACGATGTACAATGAATTATGGCTTGTTTAGCTGCGCCATTGTACATTTTACATTCTACATTTTACATTCTTTATGTCCGTTCTCATCTCCCCCTCCATCCTCTCAGCTGACTTCGGCCATCTCCAGAACGAGGTGGATTCGGTGGAATCGTCTGCCGACGCGCTGCACTTCGATGTGATGGACGGGCACTTCGTTCCGAACCTGAGTTTCGGGGCGCTGGTGGGGAAATGCATCAGAACGAAGCTCCCGCTCGATGTGCATCTCATGGTGACGAATCCTGCGGATCGCATCGTGGAATTTCAGAACATCGGGAGCAGCAACATCACGTTCCATGCCGAGGTGGTGGAAGGGACGGCCTCCAGGAGAGCGCTCATCGCGGCGATCCGGAAGACCAACGCAACGGCGGGGATTTCCCTCAATCCTGCCACCCCGCTCCCGGCGATCGACGATATTGTCGGGGAGATCGACAGGGTCCTCGTCATGTCCGTGCAGCCGGGTTTTGGAGGCCAGGAATTTGTGTCTGCCGTGCTCGAAAAAGTGCGCGCGCTCCGGAAACGGTTTCCACGGTTGATGATCCAGATTGACGGCGGTATTGATGAAGAGACGGCGAAACTCGCGCGTGATGCCGGCGCGGATAACCTGGTGGCGGGGAAGGCTATTTTCAGCGCGAAGGATCGGGAGACGATGATCAGGACGCTCCGTGGTTGACAAGCATGCGTCACATTGTGAGAATGGCATCCTGTTATGCGGCTCACACGTATCATCATCCCTGCTCTTCTCTTCCTCATGCTCTCAGGTTGCGGAAAACCGACGGTGGTGCTCACGTCGTATGACGGAGCGAAGCAGGTTTCCCTCACGGTGGAAGTCGCCGACAGCCCGATGGAACGCGCGCAGGGGCTCATGGAGCGTAAGGAGCTCGATCCGGATACGGGGATGCTCTTCGTGTTCAATGAGCCCCAAACGCTCACGTTCTGGATGAAGAACACCCGGATTCCGTTGGAGATCCTGTTCTTCGATCAGGACGGCGTGTTCGTGAACGCTCTGGTCATGGAGCCATGCAAGCAGGACCCCTGTCCGAGATACAAGTCCCAGGCGCTCGCGCAGTATGCCATCGAAGTTGTGCCCGGTTTCCGCATGCAAAACGGCATCGGTGTGGGGTGGAAGCTGGATCTCTCGACCGTGCGCAAGATCTCGCGACCAAGTTAACAGTTAACAGTTCATGCGGTATGCCACCAAGTTCCTCTCTATTCGTCCAATGACATCAGGATCCTTGGGGATAGAGAACCGCTCCCCCGTGATTTTCTCGTAGAGGTCCAGGTACTTCTTCGCGAGCATCAGCCGCACGTCAGAGGTGATCTCCGGTTTCGGTTTCCCGTAGTCGAACCCCTGCTCCCTAAGCCACAGGCGGAAGAACTCCTTGTCCAGACTCTCGGGCTCCAGTCCCTTCGCCATCCGCTCCTCGTAGCTTGCCGCCACCCAGTAGCGCGAGGAATCCGGCGTGTGGACCTCATCGGCGATCGTCAGTGTCCCGTCTCCATCGAACCCCATTTCGTACTTGGTGTCGACGAGGATGAGCCCGCGCGCAGCCGCGATCTCCTGTCCGCGCCGAAAGAGCGCAAACGCGCAGTCCGTCACGTGTTTCCACTGTTCTTTGGTCGCGAGCCCGCGTTCGATGATTCCTCTCTCATCAATCAGTTCGTCATGCTCGCCCTTCGTCGTGGGTGTGATGATCGGTGATACAAACTTCTGATTCTTAACCATGCCGCCCTGCAGACGGTTCCCGCAGAAGTTCCTGATGCCTTTCTCGTAGTTCACCCAGGCCGACGTGCCGGTGGAGCCCGTCAGGTAGCCGCGGACGACGATTTCGACCATGAGCATCGTGAGGGGCTTCACCACCACCGCGTTCGGATCCGGGACTTCGATCACGTGAATGGGCATGATGTCATGTACCTTCGTAAACCACCAGGCGCTGAGCTGGTTCAGGGCTTGCCCCTTGAGGGGGATGGTACACCAGGAAATGTCGAATGCCGATTGCCTGTCCGTGGCTATGAGGATGACGCGCTCAGGCTGGATGTAGACATCCCGGACTTTCCCGGCATACTTCCTGCCGAGGCCGGAAAAATCGGTGGAGTCGAGCGTAGTGGCGAGGAACGGCCGGAGTGCTTCGGCGGAGGCACGTTGGTCAAGACCGAACGTGGCGGAGGTGGGAGAGGGTGACATGGCGGAAGGATACCTTTTTCTCCGCGTCGAAAAAACCCCCCCGCGGTCGCGGAGGGGGCAGAATGCAATTTCCTTTTCCCCTACCAGTTATCCACCATCGAGACCTGGACCTCCACCTTGTACGTACCGGTGGGCTGGAAGGTGCTCGCCGGGATCAGGACTTTCCAGAGGAAGTTCTCCACGTCGCCTGTCGAGGAGGTTTCCGATGTCCGCTTCGCGACCTGCACGGCGTATCCCGTTCCGACATTCAGGAATCCTTCCGTTGCGCTGTCCGATCCCCACGAGACGGTTCCGCCGCCTACGGTGGTGCTGTTCCCCCGTAAGCGTCCCGCCCAGCGCGATCCGGAACCCGATGTGATGTTCGCTCCATTGGCGCCTGTAGAGTAGTCGAATCTGAAAGGCACGCTTACATGACCGCCCTTCCTTGCAAACGCCTGGATCGCGTCCGGAAATCCGCCGGTCAAGCTCATATTCAGCATGTGCCCGGTTCCATATCTGCCGCCCGTTATTCCGTTGCTCGTTCCGCGGCTGTCCCCCGACCCCGTCTTGATGACCCAGTTGAGGTTATATCCTGTCGTGTTGTTCGTGATCACCGTGCACTGGGAAGTTCCCATGGCGCCGGTGCCCGTCGGTGAGGCCGTATTACCACTGATGCTCCCGAGGCTCGCAGAAGCGGTGCAGCTGATGGAGGCGGCACCCGTCACCGTCACGGACAGGACAGTGGTTCCAGTCGCGGTAGTCAGCGCATATGCCGGATAAGACCCAAGGGGCTCAGCCACCAACGCGAGGATGAAGTAGAGAGACGCGGCCGCGGCGAGTGCGACGCTTACGACGCGCGCACGCCTGTCGTGCGAGAGAGGAAGAAGATGTCCCATAGAGTTTGTGTGTATTTGTGGCCAGCCAACCGGAGTTGGTAGCCATAAAGTTTAATTCTCCATGTGTCATTATCCAATAAATTGGAGATAAATGCAAATACAAATGCAGGGCATTCACAGACACAAGCCCGTGACCTCCTAGAAAAAGCCGGTGGTGTGTTCCGTGCCGGTGCCGCGAAATGCACGTTTCCCTATCCGAAGCTCTCGGATTCGCTTACCTGGGCTATGCACCACACGGGCGCTACGCCCGTGACCCAATTGCCAAGATGGCAATGCCACGTCACCTCAGCTGAACCGCATTACAGCAGCATCCGCCCGACGACGACTGCGGCGATGATACCGGCGATGACGAACACAAGGACGATCATGCCTGCGCTCTTCGGTGTCGAAGACCCTGAGCTTGTCGAATGGGAGTCGGCCGACGCCACTGCTGCCTGGGAACTGAGCATTGACGAGCTGACGCTTGAAGTGACGGAAGGCGTGAGGAGAGAGGCTTTGACGGGCGAAGCGGGAGCGGGAGAGGCAGGTTCCTGGGCTTCGACGGGGAAAGCTGGGGCGACAGTTGGAGGAGGCAGGCTTGCGGGCGCGGCAGATGAGAAAGGTGCCGGAACGTTCTCTGGAACCTCGGGTCGTGCGATATTTGCAGGTGGGGCATCTTCCCCCCACGAGCAATCGGTGCCATACCGGAGCTGCTGTTCGGATCTATAGAGGAGGACGATAAGCTCCGCGCGCGTGAGAAGGGCCGCCGGATGCGCTCGGTACGAGGCGGCATCTCCCTGCACGATGCAGCGGTCTGCGGCACTGCGCATGACGCCCGCGTACCAGGCGTCTTCCGGAACGTCCGTGAAGCGCGGCGCCAGCGACAGTGGCTGGAGGTCGAAGAACCGGATGATCATCGCCACCGCCTCGGCGCGGGTGATCGTGGAACCCGGCCGCACGAAGCACGGATGCGTGCCGGCGCAGTCGCCGTACCCGCGCATCCAGCCGTTCTGTGCCGAGAACTCCACGAACGGCGCGTACCACTCTGACCGGTCCGCATCATCAAAGACAAGAGTCTCCGGGAGCGCTGTGAGCGAGGCGTCCTTGATCTTCGAGAGCACCTTCGCCACTTCGGCGCGCGCCGCAGGCGCTCCGCCGCGGAAGTACTCCTTGGCGGCGTCTAGGATGCCGCGCTGAAGGAACGCTCTGGCCGCATCCTCGTACCAGGCTCCGGCCGGGACGTCGCGGTACTTCGTCTTCTTGGCGAGTGCTGCGGCGTGGGTCGCCTCGGCCTCGTCCACGTAGCAGCGGTTCACCTTGCGTGCCACTTCCGGCGACAGCTCCTCCGAGACGACAGCCAAAGTCCCGGGCAGGCGCCGGCGCGCGACGATCACCGGCAGATCCGCGCTTTCGAGGCCGGCGATAATGTTCTGAACATTGCGGTTTCCGCCGCCGGCGTGCGTCGTACCGGTGGTAGCGGTGGTCGTGGTACACGAGGATGCGACAGTCGTCGTGGTCGTGACGATATTTGCGAAAGAATACGCCACGTCGTCCATCGGGACGCTGTCGGTGTCCGTGGCTTCGATGAGGATGCTGTAGGTCTTGTTCTGCTGAATCGCGGCGGGCAACGTGATCGTCACCGTATAGTCGGCAGCCGTGCCCGTGATGCTCACGAGCGCGCTCGCGCCGGTGAGGACCAGCGGCGTCGCCGTGAAGGCGCTCCCCGTGCCGGTGAGCGTCGCTCTGATACTGCTCTGCCTGATGCCGCTCCCGGTGTCTTTCACGTGGAAGGAAATGGTGGCATCCAATGTCGCAGAGGTGGTGAACCGCGCAGGATCCTCGGTGTCTACTGAGCACGTCGTGCAGGCATTGCGCACCGTGAAGCTGTAGGAGGTGGTCGCGGTGTTGGAGTCGAGATCCCGCGTTGAAATGGAGACGGTCACGACCTGTCCTCCGGTGAAATTGCTCGAGGGGTTCACGGTGATGGTGTAATCCGCGGCCGTGCCGGTATAGCTATAGGACGGGGAGCCCGTTTTCGTGTAGCTCGTCCCGGCGACCGTCACGGTGGTGTTCGTGAGATCCACGCCCGTGCCGGTATCCAGGATGTGGAAGACCACGTTGGCGTCCGGAGCGACGCCCGCCCCGCCTTGCGGGGGGCTGAAACTGGAGAACGTGGGGACGGACGAGTCCGCCGTCCGGAAGGAGTACGTAGAGGTGCTCATGACATTCGCGGACCGCGGGTTGCTGTCCGAAGCATTCACCGCGACCGTCACGACGGTGTTCTGCGAAAAATCGCTCGTGGGGTTGATGGTGACCGTATAGTCGGCGCTCGTCCCGGTATATCCGAATTGCGGACTTGAATAGTTGTAGACGATAGGAGAACCGCCTGCGGGGGTCACGGTGACCTGCACGGTACTGATATCTACTCCTAGGCCCGGCGTCACGCCTGCCTGCCCTTTGTAGTCTTTCACATGGAAGACGATATTGCTCCCCACCGCCACGCCGGTCGCGCTGCTTGCGGGACTTAAGCTCCCGAGGTACGGCGCGTCGGTGTCATCCTCCGTCCGAAACCACCACGCCTGCGAGGCGGAATTGGCGGTGGGCGAAGCAAGATCGCTCCCCGTCGCCGCAACCACGTACCAGGTGTAGTAACTCAGGGTTCCCACACTGCTCATGGTGATATTGCAGCTGGAGGTCCGGTTGCTGTTCGTCGTCGTGCAGCCGGACGTGGAAAAAGACTTGGAGGTGCCGCTCAGCTTGTTCGTGAGCGCACTGGTATCGATGCCCGCGCCGCTATCGCTGAACGTGTAGGTGACGCCCGTCGTGACCGAGACAGTCGTGGCGCTTGCGGCGGGACTCAGATTCGAGAACGTCGGTTTGGAGGTATCGCTCGCAAGAACGAGCGAGAGATTCTCCACGCTGTCCAGGACGTCGCTCCCGTCGCCGTTCTGCTGTGCCATGTTCGTGTCGGTGGTGCTGCCGGGGGTGAACTCGAATCGGAGATTAAACGCCCCGCTCGCGGACATGACCTTCCACCAGACGTGTGCGAGGAGCGAATCCGAAGGCGCCGCGCCCGTGTTCACCGGGCTCGCATTCGTCTGGTCGTAGGCAGTCACTTTGATCTTGCTGTCCACGATCTTGTTGTACGGGTATGAGGGGAAGAGACCATCGGTCTGGACGGCCGAGTTCACGTCGGCGGCGGTGGTGCAGGATGAGTCCGAGTATGGCTGCACGTAGGCGGAGTTGTACGGAATGATGACGTCCACGGAGTTCGCGTTCAGGCTGTCTGTCTGGACCCGGATATTCATGCGGAAGCAGCGACCGACATAGAACGTCGAGCCGCCGTCGCTCGTAACCATCTTCATGATCTGTCCGGCGGTTGCCTGCGCGCGGAAAACGCCGGTCTTGAATGTCGCAATCGTGATGAAGAGGACCGCCAAAGCGGTAAGCGGTAAGCGGTAAGTACGCCGCTTGTCGCTTGTCGCTTTCAGGGGCCGTCGGTTGGCGGGCTTACGACGCACCGGTTTGCTGGAGGTTGGAGACGGTGTTGGTGAGATCAATCCCGTTCACGGTGGTGTCGCGGTTCATGTCGTAACGCAGATTGTACGTCGTGAGTCCGGTGACCATGAGCGAGAGGTCAATCCCGTTCACAGTGTTGTCGCCGTTCGCGCCGTTCACGTCGCCGCTGAGGAGCGGACTCGCTCCGACATTCGTGAAGTCAATCGTGACGCCCGTACTCAGGCTCACGCTGGCTTTCTTCACACGGAGGTGCGAGTATCCCTTCGCCGTGACATCGTAGGTGCCGGGGTTCAGGCTGATGGTGAGACCGCTGTAGGTCCCTCCGGAGCTTGTGGTGATTGTCGAGGAGGAGAGGGGGGTCGTTTGGCCGGGGGTCCGGACCTCGACGGTGAGGAGTGTTCCGTTGTTGCCCGTGGAAGGAGATCGTTTCTCCGGAATGGCGACGAGATGGATAGGGAAGCTTCCCATCGTCACGACGACGCTCAGGACGGTACTGCCTGTTTCAGTTGATGCGAGGGAAAACGTGAGTGAGTACAGAAATCCGAGGAGGATGACCGTCGTACTCAGGAGAACACCCACACGTTTCGGCTCGGGGATGCGGTGCCAGAGATCCTGCGCTCTTCCCATACCCGCGTACCCGCGCGTTTGGTTTTTGTGTGTATGTCGAGACATCTGGATAGTATAGCATGAAATGAAAACGGCGTCGACCTGTTCCAGTAGCCCCGCGAATACCTTAGGAAGGTCTGATGAATGGTTAAATTGTTAAATTGTTAAATTGCTAGCATGCAAGAAACGTGCCTTTCGCCTGCGAACAATTTAGCCATTTAGCAATTTAACATGTGTGTTGAAATAATAGAAAAAAGACTTTACTTCAGGCTCCCTTAAGGAGTTCAGAATCAATTGTCTCGCTCTCACGCGTGATCTACAGTGCTCTCATGCGCCGCCTCGTCGCATCGCTCTCTTTGGTCACGCTCTGTCTGATCTTCGGTTCCTCGAGTGCTTCGGCGGCTCCGGCGGGGATCGAAATCGTTCAGCAGGCGGGCGTGGATATCCGCGGAGATTTCCAGGTGGGACCCACGAAATTCGTTCTCGAGATGGATCCGGGAGAGGAGCGCACGGTGGAGGTGCAGCTCACG
>JBBAAJ010000034.1:0-12569 GCA_041658365.1 Candidatus Peribacteraceae bacterium
TTCTCGAGATATTCCAGCAGGCAATGGAAGTCGCCGTCTCCCGAGACGATGATCGCCTTGTCAAAGTTTGGGTACTCGATCATGGCGTGGAGAACGAGCTCCGCATCCACATTGCCCTTGGTCATCGTCTCCCCTCTTTTCTTGAACTCGAGCGTCGGCTTGAAAATGACGATGTATCCGGCTTTTTGGAGCGATGTATACAAAGCTTCATTCCCCGGCACATACCCGATGAAGAGGAATGCCTTCCCCACATTGTATTTGTCGGAGAGATACCGCCTAAAGCGCGTGAATCCGAGCTTCCAACCCTGATTCTGAATGGAGAGGTTCAGATTCTGGCTGTCGATGAAGGCGAAGTGACGGGGCATGAAGGTGGACACTATAGCAGATCAAGAAATCCTTGAAGGAGATGATGTACCTGATGACATCGTTAACTGGGCCATAGAATGCGAGGCGACGGGTCGCCCCTTCAAGATCACCAAGCAGGAGTTGGATTTCTACCGGAAGATGAAGTTACCGATCCCCCACTTTCATCCCGATGAACGTCATCGAAGGAGGATGGCACTCAGGAATCCGCGGAAGCTCTGGAAGAGGCATTGCATGAAATGCCAGAAGGAGATTCAGACAAGCTACTCACCAGAAAGATCGGAGAAAGTGTACTGTGAGGAGTGTTATCTGGCTGAGGTGTATTGATAATCGGAAATCGAAAAAAATACCGTAGCCGGGGCATCGTGCCCCGGTGATGATGTAAAGCCTTTGCAATAGACACGGGCACGATGCCCGTGCTGCGGATCATTTTTCATCCTCCATCTTCCCCTGTATACCGCATACCAAATACTGCATACTTTCTGCGTGCAAAAAACCTGTGCCAATTCCTGGTGCAAACAATCCTTCGAGGTCACGGATGACGATCTGAAGTTCCTCAGCAGAGTCTCGCCGGTATTTGCTCTTAAGAAGGAGCCCATTCCCCCGCCAACGCTCTGTCCCGACTGCCGGCAGCAGCGGCGACTCGCGTGGAGGAATGAGCGATACATGTACCGGAGGAAATGTGATTTCAGCGGGAAAGAAATCGTGTCCATGTATCCGCCGGATTCGCCGTTCAAAGTCTACGAGCAGGAAATCTGGTGGTCCGATCAGTGGAACGCACTGAAGTACGGTCGGGATTTCGACTTCTCCATGCCCTTCTTCGCGCAGTTCCGGGAATTGCAGCTTGCGGTGCCGCGCGTCGCCCTCGTGAACAAACAGAGCGAGAACGCGCACTACACCAATCACTCGGGGAAGAACAAGAACTGCTACCTGTCCTCCGTCACCTTTGAGAGCGAGGAAATCTACTTTAGCGACTGGGTCATCGATCACTGCCGCGACTGCGTGGACTGCTCATATTTGAATGAAGGATGCGAGCTTTGCTATGAGACCTACTACGCCTGGGGCAGCTACCAGGCATTCTTTTGCGACTTCATCAAACGCTGCCGGAATGTGTGGTTCTGCTACGACTGCATGAATTGCACGGATTGCTTCCTCTGCTGGAACCTTCGAAACAAGCAGTACTGCATCGAAAATACGCAGTACACGAAGGAGGAATATGAACAAAGAATGGCGAAAATCTTCCCCTTCTCCCATACAGTTCTCACTCAGTATCGAAAGGAATACATCCGGCGGAAAGAGCATGTCGCCATCCACCCCGCCGTCTACCAGGTGCAATCGGAAATCTGCAGCGGTGACCTCATTTTCTTCTCCAAAAATTGCTCCGAAAGTTTCGATGCGATTGAGATGGAGGACTGTCGCCACTGCTTCGACGGCATCGAGGTACAAGATGCCATGGACATCTATCACGTCGGATGGTCGGAGTTGCTCTACGAATGCCACGCCCTCACGAATGCCTATGGGTGTCTCGCATGCCACTTCACGTATGACAACAGGAATGTGAGCTACTGCGACTGTACGCAAAACTCGCATGATCTCTTCGGCTGTGCCGGCATCAACCAGGGGTCCTTCTGCATTCTCAACAAGCAGTACACGGAGGAGGAATACAGGAAACTCGTTCCACGGATCATCGAGCACATGCGCAAAACCCAAGAATACGGGGAGTTCTTCCCACTGGAGTTCATCCCCTTCGGGTACAACCAATCCCGCGCGCAGGAATACTTCCCGCTCACGAAGGAACAGGCGGTCGCTCGCGGCATTCCCTGGTCGGACTACGAATCTCCTCCGCCGGACGTGAAGCGAGTTATCTCGGCTTCCCAGCTTCCGGAATCTATCGCGGAAGTTCCTGATGATATCCTTGAGTGGGCCGTCCGGTGTGAACTGAGCCAGAAGCCTTTCCGCATCATCAAGCAGGAATTGGATTTCTACCGGCGGACGGGACTCCCCCTTCCGCGGCGGCACCCGGACCAGCGCTACCTAGATCGTATGGCACAGAGGAGACCGCGCCGTCTCTGGGCACGCACCTGCATGAAGTGTGAAAAGAAGATCGAGACGGCCTATCAGCCTTCGCGGCCCGAAATTGTGTATTGCGAGCGTTGTTATCTCGATGCAGTCTATTGAATGAGTGCCAGATTTTGCTGAGAACTGAGGAAGCGAAGTCCTCCGTAGCCTTGGCGGAGGAGGATGAAAATTGCTATCTCAAAGAAGTCTACTAAGCAATTTTCACCCCGCCTGCCCCGAGCGCAGCCGAGGGGAGCGTAGTCGAGGGGTGAAGAGTGTTATCTGAAAGCGGTATACTGATCTCCAATGCAGAAAACGTGCCGACAGTGTGGCCTCGCCTTCGAGAGTGTCCCGAGGGATCACGCGTTCTATACAGAGCTTAAGCTCCCTCCACCGAAGAACTGCCCCGATTGCCGCTCGCTCCTTCGTTGCTCCCATCGCAATGAACGCAGCCTCGCGAAGCGAACCTGCAGCCTCTGCAAGCGGGAGATCGTCTCGATGTACGCGGCGGATACCCCCTTCCCCGTCTACTGCCATGACTGCTTTTTCTCTGATCGCTGGAACCCTCTCGACTTCGGACAGCCGTACCGCGAGGGTAAGCCGTTCTTCGAGCAGTTGAAGGAGCTCCTCGACTCCGTCCCCCGGCTCTCCATCATCAACAAACAGACGGAGAACAGCGAATACAGCAACTACTCCTTCGCGAACAAGAACTGCTACCTCACCTTCGGGAGTCACTATGAGGAGGACTGCCTGTATGGCGCATACTCCATGAAGAATCGCAGCTGTCTCGATTGTCTCTGGCTCTACGGGAGCGAGCTCCTCTACGAGTGCCTCTTCTCGAAGAATTGCTACAGCTCCCTGTTCCTCGACCACTGCGAGGACACCCGGGACTGTGCCTTCTCCCGGGAACTCAAGGGTTGTTCCCATTGCCTCTTCTGCGCCAATCTGCGGCAGAAGCAGTACTGTGTCTTCAATGAGCAGCTCACGAAGGAAGAGTATGAAAAAAAAGTGCAGTCGATGAGCCTCGATACTTGGAGCGGCCTACAGGCGGCGAAACGTCTCTTCCTCGAGGAACTGCCGCGGCGCTTCCCCGTCCGTGCGCTCACGCAGGTGCAGTGCGAACAGTGCGAGGGCAGCACGATGAACAGTTGCAAGGACATGTACCGCTGCTTCTTCTGCGCGGAGAGCGAGGACTGCTCCTATGCGGTGCAGATCGACAACACGTTTCATGCAATGGATATGGACTACATGGGCTACGACCGGAGCGAACGCTGCACCCAGACCATCGGATGCCAGGGCCTCTTCGACTGCATCGCGTGCAATGCCTGCTGGCATGGGAGCGGACTCAGGTACTGCCAGTCCTGCTTCTCCTGCTCCGATTGCTTCGGGTGCATTTCCCTGCAGCAGAAGAAACACTGCATCCTCAACAAGCAATACTCCAAAGAAGAGTACGAAGCGCTCGTACCCAAGATCATCGAGTACATGCGGCATGACGGAGAAGGTGGCGCTGCCATGAACCGGAGCGAAGCGACTGGTTCATGGGGTGACTTCTTTCCCGTTTCCCTGACACCCTTCGCGTACAACGAAACGATGGCAAAGGATTGGTTCCCCTTAACGGAAAAGGAAGCGCGCAAGCGCGGCTACCGCTGGAAAACCGGTGAGGAAATGCCCGAGGTCACGAAGGTGATCGAAGCCCGGGATCTTCCTGAACGTATCGAAGAGATTCCCGACGATGTCCTGAACTGGGCGATCCGCTCCGAGGAAACGCAGCGACCGTTCCGCATCGTGAAGAAGGAATTGGAGTTCTACCGCACCATGCACCTTCCTCTGCCGCATCATCATCCGGAGGAGCGCCACCGCATGCGACTTCTCAGGCGACACCCCCGCAAGCTCTGGACACGTCCCTGCATGAAGTGCGGGAAAGAGATGCAGACGACCTATGCTCCAGATCGCCCCGAGATCGTCTACTGTGAAAATTGCTATCTGAAAGAAGTTTATTGAAGAGATATAAGATGAAAGATGTAAGACGGAAGTACCGTGGAAGTACCGTAGCCGGGGCATCGTGCCCCGGTGATACATATAAAGCCTCTGCAATTCAACACGGGCACGATGCCCGTGCTGCGGAGAATTTTCTGTCTTTCCCTAACCCTTCCTCGGGTCAGCGTTCTTCAGGATCTTCTCTGTTTGTTTCCTTCGAAAGAGTTCGAGACGACGACGGACCTGCGGGTACTTGTTCCCGAGGATCGCGATCGCGAGGAGGGCCGCGTTGATGGCGCCGGCCTTACCGATGGCGAGTGTCCCCACGGGAATCCCCGCCGGCATCTGGACGATCGAGAGGAGGGAGTCGAGTCCCTTCAGTGACTTGGTTTCTATGGGAACGCCGAGGACGGGAAGGACGGTCTTCGCGGATACCATCCCCGCAAGGTGCGCGGCGCCGCCGGCGCCCGCGATGATCACCTCCAGTCCCCTCTTCTCCGCTTTCGTTGCGAAGGCGAACGTCTTGTCCGGTGTGCGGTGGCCGGAGATCACCTGCACCTCGAAGGGAATCTTAAATTCCTCGAGCGCGGCCACGGCATGCTGCATGGTCTCCCAGTCGGATTTGCTTCCCATGATCACGGCGACGAGGGGCTTCATACGAAACAAAGGATAGTGTTTTCTTTATTATTTATCAATCCGTACTCTCCAATTATTGAATCTGAGAGAATTTACTTTTGGGCTTAAAGACCCTTGCATTTTTTCTGTGGATTCGTAGGATGTCGCATCAATAAAATCCTATGAATCCAGAACCACACGCATCGAGGGAAGAATCTAATGGTGCTCCACCGGATGTATCAAGCATAGTTGTTGATCGTAGAGAAGCCATTACAATGACTATCGCCGCCGCTGCCACTTTTTGTCTCTCCTCCGCTTCTTGTAGGAAAAATCCCGCTCAACATGATGGACACGATCACCATGTTCATCCAACTGTCCAAGACGCACATGCTGCCGATGCTGTTCACCATGGCATTTCCGAAGACCGAAAGGAAGCACTCTTTAAGGAACAGGAGGTTGGGTATGGAAGGTCTAAGAAGCTGTCTGAGAGTTTTGCGATTGATTTAAGCGAATCGGAGCCGAAGATTGTTCCAATCAGTGAGCTGAGGAAAGTGTATGGCGAAAAGCAGGTCGAGAAAGCCCTTCGGGGCGGGAGGATAATCATCCTTTGTTCGGATGATCGTGTCGTGCCGCCTGAGGACAAAAAAGGTGAGGAGCCCTGGGTGAAGCTTGGATTGCCGGGAAGCGGTGAACTGGTTTCGAAAGACAAACGGACAATGTTCTTCGGGCGTTTGGGTATGAGACTCGGCGGTTCACTCCAAGCGACGACACATCACCATCCTTGCGGCGCATGCAAAGGAGACCGCGAGCGTGCCGAGGCAATTGGCGACGAGGCACATAAGCTTCTCGGCGAACAGTTGCCCTATCTGGTTTCCGGATACGGAGATGATGGAGATATTGATATGCAGATGTCCGGCGATCCGGAGTTTCACGAAGGTTTGGGATTCGTCATCTCCGGGCAATCACAGTTCAATACCGGCGCGCTCGGCATGGAGCGGCACATGCACCTCGGCGCGGTGGCGTTCGAGGACACACAGGAAGGCAACGATATGCTCAACTTTCAAGCGCAAGCATTGTTCATGATTTTGATGGGACATGGCTGGAAGCCCGGGGGTTTCGCGAAGCGGCCGCTGCAGATCAAGATCGTCGGCAATCCCGATGATCCGGAGAATTGTGCTCTGTCTCTCTGGAAGAGGCTCGAGCCGACGCGGAAGCACCTGCGGCAGTTAGAGGAACAGTTCCGTGCGGAGCACAAAAAAGATCCGGAACTCATGGCTGCGAAGCTCTTCGAGATCGTCGTCATCGATGCTCCGCAAAAGAAAGAAGAGGAATAATCCGTGCTTGGTAACAAAAAATAAATTTGTGATATACGTAACGTATCCGATAGGTGTACGTTATAAATTATAGTTTTGTTTTTTTCCCATCTTCATAATGCCGAAAAAGAAGAAGGCCGCCCGAAAGGCAAAAAAGAAGGGTGGCAAGAAGAGTCGGAGATAAATTTACGAAACCCCCCCCCCGCGACAGCGGGGGGGGGTTTCTTTTGTGTTTTATTCATCATCGATTCCCGCTACGTCGAGAATCCTCTCGAGCGTGATCCCCTCTTCATTCGCCGCCTTTCTCAGCCTCTTGAGCGCGCGGGCTTGGACCTGCCGGATGCGCTCTTTCGTAATTCCCAGTCCTTCTCCGACCTCTCTAAGTGTCATCGGTTCATGTCCCGGATTGAGCCCGAATCTTGCGCGGATGATCGCCTGCTCCCTCTCGTCCAGCCACGCGAGGAGGCGCGCAACACTCATCTCTTTCGCCGTCTGCGCGCGTTCGAGGGCTTCAGGATTATTGATTCTTCCGTCCTTGGTGTGGTCGAAGAGGTCGTCACCGTGGGGGCGCCACCGCTCCAGCTGCCGAAGCTCATTTGGGATCGTGCGTGCGAAGTTCTTCATGATGGCCCAGCTGGCATAGGTGCTGAACCTGTTCCCGCGCGCGAAGTCGAACTTTTGTACAGCCTTTATGAGCGAAATGTTCCCATCGCTGACGAGCTCGAATAAGCCCTGTTCACTCGTGACGTGTTTTTTCGCGATGGAGACCACCAGTCGTAGGTTTGCCTGGATGATCTCGTTCTGTGTTGTTTCCGCTTCATCGTGAAGCGCTTCGATGCGGTCCATCACCGCCCACTTCGGGTGCAGAGGGTCGAGACTTTCCCGGAGCGCGCATGCTTTGCATTTCAGGTAGTTCATTTTCCGGAAAAGGTGCGTTTCCTGCTCGCGCGTGAGAAGCGGGGTTTCGTAGAGCGAAGCGAGGTACGCAGGTACCCCGCTCGGAATCTTCGTCTTCTTCGGCTGCGCATCGCACTGCGGCATGGGGCCGAGAATCTTCTGTTCCTCTTTTTTCCCCGGCTTGATCCGCGCGAAGGATTCATTGGGGATGAAGTCGAGCGGAAGTTCCCCGATGTGCGCGAGGCGGAGGCGGTGATTTCTATACTTCGCGTGTGCGAGGGGATCTCCGGGGTGTTTTTCCGCGTGTTTCACAAGGAGCCTGCGCACGGTTTCATTCGATCGCCTGCATGTCTGAGCGACTCTATTGATGATCTCGGCGCGGGAGCAGCCGTTCGTTTCCGCGATCGCATTCGCTTCCCTCACGATGGCTGCCTGCTCCTCCGACGTCGTCCGGCTGAACCCTGAGGCCATCCTCAAGCGCTTGCCGTTCTCTCGCTGGAACCCGCCGACCGCTTCGGCGGTGAAGGCGATCCTCTTATGGTTGCCGATTATGGCATGGGTTTCCTCGAGCGGGTGCTCCTCCCCGACCAGTTTTCTCCATCGGCCGATCGTTTTGATGGAGACGTGGAAGCGTTTTGCCAAATCTTTCACGGTGTGCAGGGCAACGCCGGCCTCCCTCTCCGCCGGCGCTCTCCGCACCGGAGCGGGCAGTCCTCTCTCCAGGCCAGTGATTGTATCTTTCGCAATCATGGCAAGTTGGCAGAAGATTAAAGAACGTATGCAAAAATTGGTCAAGGAAATGGGCGGGGATCCAGCGATTATTTCTGGATCATGCCGGAAACAGCACTCTGTATGTTATCGACAAGCAGGCTCATGTGGAGGACTCGTTTCTGCGGCTCAATCCCTGTATAATGCATGTATGAAGCCGCAAGCAGGATTGAGATGGGTTGCAGGAACCGGTACGCCGGAGAAAACATACGTCACCCGTGTCCTCAATCTCGGCACGTGGGAGGAGTGGCAGGCGCTGAAGCAATCGATGCCGAGAGAGCGGATCATTGATGCAGTTGAGCATCCACTCAGGGGTCAGTGGACGAAGAGAGGAAAGGCCTTCGCCGAGTGCGCGTTCCATCTTGCGCTTCCAGACGATGTCCTCATTTCCTATGCCTGACTTTCATCTGGAAATTCTCCGGAAGCCGCAGCGGAAGTTGTGGGATGTTTTTCAGCGCGAATCAAAAATCATCAGTTCGCAGGGGTTCTATCTCGCGGGTGGCACGGCGCTGGCGTTGCAGATCGGGCACCGGCAGTCGCAGGATTTCGATTTCTTTTCGCAAGCTAGGGATGTCGCCCCCATCCGGGCATGGCTGGAAGAGAAGTTTGCGAATCTTTTGGTGCGCGATGCGGACGAGCGGACGGTGCACGCGGAGATCGCGGGAGTGAAGGCGAGCTTCATCGCAGGGTACCGCTATCCACTTGTCATGCCAGCCGTGACCGCCAACGCGCTTGAGATGGCGGATATCACGGATATCGCGCTTATGAAGATGCTCGCGATCACACACCGGGCGACACTTCGCGACTACATCGACCTTGCCGCCATCCTGCGTGACCGTCTCCCGCTCAAGCGGTTGATGGAGATGAGTACGCGGAAGTACGGGGCGGCATTCAATGTGATGCTTTCTCTGCGGTCCATGGTCCATTTCGAGGATGTTGACGAGGAAATGCCCGTGGTGCTTGATCCGTCGCTTTCTGCATCTTGGCAGGAGATTCTCCGCAAAGCAGTGCAGGACGTGACAATGTGACACAGGAGACAGGGGATATTCCACCGCTTCACGCACGGAGAGAAACTGAAAGCGCTTCTTTCGGACTGAGCATATGGTGGGATTTCATGTCATTTATACTGTTAGTCAAGTGGGGGTAGTACGTGAAATTCAATTTCTTGTTGCTTGTTGCTTATCGCTTTCCGCCAGCTTGTTTCTACTTCAGAAACATCACACATTGGTTGTAGAATCACTCCGATTGGGGAGTAGCCAAGCGGTAAGGCAGCGGCCTTTGAAGCCGCCATACGATGGTTCGAATCCATCCTCCCCAGCCACCTTTATTGCTTTTGAACGAGATTTCTTCTGAGAAGTATCATCACAGCAAGAATTACGTTGATAGGAATGAGTGCTCCGATGTAGAGCGCTGTTGATAGTGAATATGCACTCAGAGCGAAAAATGCTGCCGTATATTTTAGACCGCTTAAAAAGAACAGGCTTGCTGATTCTTCCCACGGTTTGGAATAGCTTTTTCGGAAGGTCGGAAAAAATCCGCAGTAATCAACCACGGTAATCAGTATGACGGACAGGGTAGGAGTCTTCGTGAACCACCAAAGAACCAACGAAAGAAGCCCGGCAAACAGAGAAATCCAATCCAGAAGAACATATGATTTTTCTCCTATCCAAAGAGCAATGACAAAGATGAGTGTGCAGAGGAAAACATCCGTGAATGTTACCCATGAACCTGCGCCTGCATTTCCCGTGTACTGCGCTGCAAAGGCAACACCGGCGAGAAGCGCCCAAATAAGCCATGAAAATGCATGGGGTTTTGTGTGATGAAGGAAAATATCACGGAGGTAGAGTATGTATGCGATGAGCGCACAAAGAACGCTCAAAACTCCCAAAAGCTCCTTATAATCACTCATAAGAAGCAGTGTATCTTCAAAAAGAATGAAATAGTATCGTGTTGTCCGACGAGACTTCGTAAATCATCCACTAAGCCCAGCCAACTCTCACCCTTCATGAGTTTATGAGCATTCAGAATAAAGATCAGTACTTTGTAGCAGTAAAGGTATTTCTTGAACATCAGGGGAAATTATTTATTTTTAAAGATCGATTTGGTGATTGGGATCTACCCGGCGGAAGAATTACCAAAGATGAGTTTGATATCCCCCTTGAGGACATCATCCGGCGGAAAATGAAAGAGGAGATCGGAGATAACGTCGAATATTCTCTCGAGAAGCCGCTGGTTTTCATGCGTCACGAACGAGTAGAGTCAGCACCTGGAAATCCGACTGTCCGTATTTTTGCCATTGGATATCCCGCGACTTTGGAGTCCGGGGAGATAAAGCTCTCGAATCAACATCTAGAAATGCGATGGGTAGAGCCGAGTCATTTCAGACCGGAGGAATACTTCACAGGTGGTTGGCTGAAGGGCGTGCAGGAATATCTGGAAAGACGGCTGAGATAATATTGTTGGAATCCATCCTTCTCATCCATTCTGCGTCGCAAGCAATGGTCCTATTTTTTCAGAACTTCCCTGACAGAAGGGAGGATCTCTCCGAAAACAGTTTCGATTGCTTTCGTTTCCGTCTCCGTCATCACCGAGAGCACCCACGCGGTGAGATCCATTTCTTTCGGCTGCGGGCCGAAGCCGATGCGAAGGCGCGGGAAGCTCTCGCCGATACATTCCACGACGGACTTGAGCCCGTTATGTGTGCCCGGGCCGCCGGTTTTTCTCAGGCGATGCGTACCGAGCGGTATATCCACGTCGTCGCAGCAGACTAAGAGCTGCGTCTTCGGATTCAGCTTGTAGAAATCAACGAGCTTTCGTATCGCCTCGCCGGAGCGGTTCATGAAGGTCGCGGGTTTCACGATGAAGAGATGCGTGCCATCGAGATCGGCCTCCGCGATGGAACAGAGGAACTTCTGTGCGTTGCGCCACTCCCCTGCTTTCAGTTCCTTCGCCAGGTGTTCCGCCGCGAGGAAGCCTGCGTTGTGGCGCGTAGCCTCATACTGTTTGCCCGGATTTCCGAGGCCGATGAAGAGGAAGTCGGGACGCATTTGGAGGAAGTATATCGTATTTACGCTTGGTGTTCTTTTTCTGTCCGAGCGACAGAAAAAGAACCAAAAAGAGCGCGTGTGCGCCAACGTCCGCCCTCAGACCCCCGCCGTGGCGCACGCCACCCTTTGGTGGAAGCTCTGACCTACGGAAAGTTTACTTCATCCCCAGATCTTTCAGTGCTCTTTCGTAGATCCTCAGTGCACGCTCCACTTCTCCTGCGTTTGGGCTGGAATTGAGCTCATGAACTAAAGTGTTCCGCAGTTTGTGCGCTGACCAGAGGTCGTTGATATTCGAGAAGCGCGCGCCGGCGGCCTTGAGCTTGTCGCCGAGGGAACCTGTGTATCCGAGGAGCCGCAGGGCTTCGTCCAGTACTTTGTCCGCTTCCACGACGCGAAGCACTGGATTCTGCTGGCCGAGTGCGTGCTGCCAGGCGGTGTGAATACATCTGAGCGCATGACCCTTGAGCCGTCTGTGCCTCGTCATCATGACGAGGAACAGAATGCCCGCGACGACGATGAGCGCGCCGATACCTGTGACGAGCCATGTCATATGGATTTCCTGAATGTAGAAACCGTTTTTGGTTTACCCTGCTTGCCCTGAGCATGGTCGAAGGGCTTCGGTTTCGTCTGATCTGTCGCCTGCTTCTGCATCTCTCCCGCAACGAACTCCGCGAGGATCGTCTGGACGGTCTTGGCATCCTTCAGGTTCTTCGAGTGGATGTACTTCTCCATCGTGGTCATGATGAGCCCCGCCACCCGCCTGGGACGGTGGACGTAGGGCATGGTGATGGTCGTGCCGGTCGACACTTTCTCGAGCGTCAGGTCCCCGTAGTTATAGAGCATGCTGAGGATCCCCTTCACCTCGTAGGTCACGCCTTCGACGTCACTGTAGAGGATGCGCGTGGCGCTGCGGTGGAACCACCCGTGCCACTCGAGATCGACGATGCTCTTGTTCGTCACGAGCCATACGTCCAGGAAGTAGTCGAGGAAGTTCCGGATCCACCAGACGAGGACGGAGAGCGCCGCCAGCGCGACGACAGAGAACATGTATCTATTGGGCGCAACGTAGAGGATTGACCAGACGCCGGCGAAGAGGAGTGTGGGCAAGAAGAGCGTCTGGACCCCGAGGCGCCAGTGCTTGTGGGCGACGAAGACAATGTGTTCATCGTCCTCGAGGTGCTGCTTGAAGAAGAAGCGGTTCAGGAAATTCACGAGGCAAGTTTACTCGTAGTTTCCCATTGTGGAGAAGGAGGATTTTTGCTATAATGGGTGTGTCATCGGTGGAATAGGCGCAAGCCCGATCTCACTGGTGATCAAAACAAAACCGTCTCGGTAGCAATACTGCAGGCGGGTTTGTTTATAGCGATTCGTAATTCATAATTTTTGAGGATCAATGCCAAATTGTACAGAGCAGGTATCTACCTGCGGTCGGCAAGAATAAGCCATTATCGTTCAACCGCGGGTAGATACCCGCTCTGGTGGATGTAAGAATCACTTTTGGACAAAATTATTTTCTCCACACAATTTGGCT
>JBBAAJ010000035.1:0-12511 GCA_041658365.1 Candidatus Peribacteraceae bacterium
TGCCGGATTCCTGGTTGGCACGGTGCAGGTGATCAAGCGCGGATACAAAACGTTCGTCGGCATCGATGCCTCCAGCAGCGACATGCCCCGTCCCGCGATCTACGATGCCTACCACCATGTGTCCGTGCTGGGGAAGGACGACCGCCCGGAACGGGAAACCGTGAACCTCGTAGGTACGGTGTGCGAGAATAACGACCAGTTCGCCAGGGACCGGCCACTGCCCCTCATCGAGGTGGGGGACCGCATCATCATCCACAATTGCGGGGCACATGCGTACGCCATGGGGAATAATTACAATGGCAAGACCCGTTCGGCCGAGTACCTTCTCGAGTCTTCCGGAGCGATCCGCCAAATCCGCCGTGCCGAAACGATCGAGGATATCTTCCGTACGGTTCCCCCTTTCTGATGATGCAAATACGTCCGTCCAAACTCGTCGCCGGAACCGCGCCCTACGCGTTTGCCGAGATGGAAAAACAAGTCGCACGCCTGAAGGAGCGAGGGGTGCGCGTCATCGACTTCGGCGTCGGCGATCCGCGCGATCCCACGCCATCATTCGTCATCGAGGCGCTATCGCAAGGCGCCGTGCAGCACGCCGCTTCCGGCTATCCCAGCTACGAGGGATCGCCAGCGTTCCGTTGCGCCTGCGCCGCGTACATGCAGCGCCGGTTCGGCATCACCCTGGATCCCGAGACCGAGATCCTCGCCACCATCGGTTCCAAGGAAGCCGTCTTCCACTTCCCGTTCGGCATCATCGAACCGGGGGAGATCGTCCTCTGTCCCACTCCGGGCTACCCACCGTACAAAACCGGCACGCGCTTCGCAGGCGGCACTCCCTACTTTGTTCCGCTCCTCGAGGAAAAGGGTTTTCTCATCGATGTTGAGGCGATTCCCCAAGACATCCTCGCCCGCGCGCGCATCCTGTGGACGAACTACCCCAATTCGCCGACGGGAGCCACGGCGCCGCGGGCATGGCTGGAGAAGCTTCACGCGTGGGCGCAGAAACACCAGATTATCATCGCGGCGGATGAGGGCTGCTACATCGACCTCTTCTTCGGAGAAAAGCCAGCAAGTCAGCTGGAAACGGGCAAGGACGGCATCATCGCGTTCTACTCCCTCAGCAAGCGGAACACCATGACCGGCTACAGGGTCGGCTTCTGCGCGGGCGACGCGCGGCTCATCGCGGCGCTGCGGAAGGTGAAGACCAACGCCGACTCGGGTGTGCCGTGGTTCATCCAGGAAGCCGCCATCGCCGCGCTCGACGATGACCGATACATTGAGGATGCGCGGCATTCATACGCCAGGAAACGTGACATCATGACCGGCGCCCTGCGCCAGTGCGGCCTCCCTCCCTGCCAGGCAGATGCGACGTTCTACCTGTGGCAGAAGGCCCCGCCAGGGTTATCCGGTCTGGACATGGCGAAAGCATTCCTCGATATCGGCATCGTCGTCACACCGGGCGAGTGGCTGTCGGATTCGACGGATGATGGCTCCAACCCTGGAAAAGGATACGTCCGGTTCGCTCTTGTATCCGACTTGGAGGAGATACGGGAAGCGGTGGGGAGATTCTCGCAACTGAAGCTGTGATACGGCTTCGCGATGAAAACACTACGAATGTTTTTCAAAGGTTATTGATGGTTTGCCTGCCGTCTGAAGCATTCCCAATGCTCACGCCGCAATCACACCAGGACCTTCGCCATGGACAGACGGTCTTTGAGCAACGAGGTGAAGAGGCTCGTCGCCGGATGCATCGGGACCGACGTTGACCATGACATCCCACATTCTTTCACCATTCAATGCAGTCAATGCCCGCAGTCTTGCCTCCACCTCTTTTGCGATAGCGGGTGGCACGAGAACCTGGAATGCTCCTTCACGTTCATGCTTGATCAATCCCGTGATTCCACGATCTTGAGGCAAGCCAAATACAGCCTCTCTCACGGGAATGCCGAGGCGTTTATTGGCTTCCGTTTCATCGATGAGTGCGCCGGAAATATCGCGCAGGGGATTGCCGGACTGGAGATTGACGGCAGCACGATTGACTACCGCTCGGATGCAAACATTTTCCATAGTAAAAAATGCTACGCTCTCCAGCGGGCGAGTCAATAAATAACCTTCAGCGTCCCCCGTGGCGCGATGAAGACCGGAAATGTCGGTGCGGATGCCGCTGCTGTCCTCCGCGTGCCGCAGGCTGTTCGGGGCGGGGGCGATATTCTGGGGGGAGCGCAGGGCGGGAAGGGAGAACGGGGGTGGATTTCCGCCGCAAGGTCGAACGGACGAGCCGTTCGATGTCGCGGATCGTGGCTTTCTGTTCCGCGGTTGCGAAGGAGATCGCACGGCCTTCCCTGCCGGCCCTAGCGGTGCGGCCGATCCGGTGGACGTAGTCGTTCGGATCGTCGGGCAGATCGAAATTGATCACGACTTCGATCCCCGTGACGTCGATGCCGCGCGCCGCGATGTCCGTGGCGATGAGGATGCGGTACTTGCCCGTCTTGAATCCCTGGAGCGCCTCGCGCCGCTGACTCAGCGACCTGTTGGCATGGATCTCGGCGGCGGAGTGGCCCATGGCTACTACTGCGCGGGCGATCTTCTTCGCTCCGTGTTTCGTCCGGGAGAAGACGAGAATCGATCCGCGATGTTCTAAGAGCAGGGTCGCAAGCAGCGCTGTCTTGTCCATTTTCTGGACGATGAAGAGTTCCTGCTGAACGCCTCTCACTGTCGTCCCGGATGGCGCGACCTCGATGCGGATGGGCAGCTTCATGTGGGCATGAGCGAGCTTCATGATTTCAGGGGGCATGGTGGCGGAGAAAAGCATCGTCTGCCGCTCGCGCGGGACATGCCGGAAAATGGTTTCGATTTGCGGGCGGAAGCCCATATCGAGCATGCGATCCGCCTCATCGAGGATGAGGACCGTCACCTCTCTCAAGGTGATGGTGCCGTGCTCAAGATGATCATTGAGGCGTCCGGGAGTCGCGATGACGATGCGGGGGTTCCGGCGGATCATCTCCCGCTGGAGGTGCATGGAAGCTCCCCCGATAATCACGGCCGTGCGGATGCCGAGAGCTGGAGCGAAGGTCCGAAGCGACTCGTCCACCTGGGTGGCGAGCTCGCGGGTCGGCACGATGACGAGACCGCGGCCCGGTTTTTGTGCGAGTCTCTGGAGCATGGGGATGCCGAAAGCAAAGGTTTTGCCCGTACCGGTCTGTGCGATACCGACAATGTCCTTTCCTTCAATCGCTGGCGGGATCGATTGCTGCTGGATGGGGGTAGGGGTTGTAAACTGGCGACTCTCGAGAATCTGGAGAATCTGTGGCGCGATGCCGAGTGTGAAGAAACTCGGGCTTGGGTGCTGTGGGGTGTCTGGCATGAAATTGTGTAAGAGGGATTTATAGTAGTCCTCTCTACAGGAATGATCTATGCAATATCCTTGAGCAGCCTTCGCAGGGATCACATGATTCTTTGGGAACCTCACCAGACGTTCCATTGAATATTTCGCCTGAGAGAGTACAATCATAATCTCATGCATTCGCCATCGTCCCCCCCGAAGCTCATTCCTGCCCCCGCCAACAACGTCTGCAAGGTCCATGGATGTCGCAGTCCTTCGCAGGGCAAATCCTACTGTCGCAGGCACACGCCGAAAGGCAGGGCCGGTGGGATGGTCTTCACGGTGGAGCGGCGCTCACACATGCGATCGGTGTGTTGCAATGCCGCATGCGCGGATGGCAAACAACACGAGTATGGCAAGCAGTACTGTGGGAGGTGCAAGGAGCCATGCTGCTGGCATGCGTGAGCACGATGCAGGCCGCGCATGTTATTCCTTGGGCTGGTTTTCGTGCCGCCTGCCTGTGTTCACCATGTTCGTGGGACTTACCCTACGGGCGGTGCGTGAAACGGCTCAGCAGCGTTCCATCCTTGCTGTACGCTTCCACGCGGACGGTTTGCCCCCGCCACTCCGCCGGAATCACCGGACCGTCGACGCTGCAGCCGGTCGCGTTCCGGCAAACTGCGGACGGATCGCCGTTGAATGTGAGGCTGTACGTGAGGACGTCATTCACCCACATGTGGATGCGAATCGGCAGGTCCTTGCGTACGTCGTGCGTTCCGTTGCTCGCCACGATGAAGTGGACAGATCCGCCGAACGGCAGATCATTGACGGTCTTCCATCCGCCGGCGATGTCGAGGAATTCGAAAGAGCCTACGGGCTTCGCAGAGCATGCGGGCCCGAAGGTCACCGGCAGCGCGCCCGGGTTTTCCATCAGCGGATTGGCGCACGTCTTCTCGCTCAGATCGTCGCGCTGGGCGTCGCCGGACTGACAGCCATCCCCGGCAAAGGGAATATAGAATCGGGTCTGGTCGGTCGCCGGGCAGAATTCGCAACACACGAAACGTCGTACGGAGGACGCGGATGATGCGCTGGACGAAGAACGGGGCAGCGTCGTCGAAAGGGGCGAGGAGACAGAGGAGAAGCTGGCCGAAGAAGAGCGCGAGGAAGAAGATTGTGCAGATGAGCGGGAGAAGAGTGGGCTGACGAGTTCCACGGCCTGCGATGATGCGCTGGAAGCGGCGCCAGTGGTGGCAGGATCGCGGAGACATTCAATGTATTTGTTGCGCTTCGTGCAAAGCGCATAGCGCTTCGTACACGATCCCCATTCATCTGTGAGATCGAGAATTTTGTCCGTGCAAATCCGCTCCTTTTGCCCACAGGATTTCTTGGCCGCCTGCAGATCCGAAAAGAGCGTATCGCACTGCCGCTCCAGATCCGTACATTCGCGAATGTTGCGCTCACACTCGGGTGAGAGGGCGGCCGAACGAAAGTTGATATCGATTTGCCAAGACTCGGAGGAAGAGGAAGACGCGCGCCAACTGTCCAGCGGGATGGGTATTCCTGTGTCGGAAGAATCCCCTAAGGGGATGCGGATAGGCGGCTGCTCACCGCACGGCGTGATTTCGAATTGACTACTGTGCAGGAGATAGCTGATGCCATTCTTCAGCGTGACCGTCGCCTGATAGCCGTAATAGCCGGGCTCCAGATCCGCTGCCCAATGGAAACGTCCCGTGCCTGCATCAAAGGACGCATTTCCTCCTCCGGGAACACCGCCCCAGTTCCCTTTGACGAGTCGAGTGAACGCCACGGTGACCGATTGCACGTCTTCCGGATGATCGGTGAGCTTGCCATCGATCGTGACATTGCCTCCGCACTGGGTCTGGATACTGACATCCTTCAGCCAATCGGCGATATGCGGCCCGCGACATTCCACCTGCGTCATGGTACTGACTTGCGCCAGCATGCTGCCCCCGTTCCCCATGCCGGCGAACCAGCCTTTGGGGTCGTAGCTGTAATCCACGTTCACATCTGCCTCATAGATGACAAAATCACCGCCGGGTCTGACGCAGGTGAATGTTCCCTGATACGTGGCGGTCTTTCCGGTCATCGCGGTGTCCGGTGGCGGAATGTTCCAGATGTGATCCGGGGTTACGCTGTATCCTCCGGTTCGGAATGACGACGTCTGCACAAAAGGACCGTTTTTGCCCACCGGGGGCGGGCTGATGCGCACGTGTTCCGCAACGAATCTGCCGTCACCTTCCAGATTGGTGATTGTCACAGGGACGGAGAAAGAATCTCCGACACGGAAGGGGCCCACCGTATCCGGTGCGTCCGCATCGATCAGATTGCCTCCGATCGTAAAGACGAACGCGCTGAAGTGCGAGAGCAGGCCGGTGAATGTTACGGTGTGCTGCGCGGAATTCTGGCGCGCCTCGAGTTCCGGCACCAATTCCGCAACGCTACCACTCACATGGAGAGGCACCGGAATCGATCCATCCTTGATGGGTAAGGTCACCGAGAAACGCGCGGGCTTTTTCAGCTTCAGGCCATCGGGCTTGAGCGTGAACATGGCCATCGGTTTCATGCCATCGGGAAGACCGTCGGTCGTTTGGCTTTGGGCAAAGGAGATATCCGCCTGCCGCACCCCCGCAGGAAGAATGTTCGAATGAAGGTCGAGGGAAAATTGCGGTTCATCCGGGCGATAGAGAGCATGGACATCCACTCCCTGGAGTTCCCGGATACCAAGATCATGGAGACGCGTGAGTGTCCGGTACAGAAGGACGGCAACCGCCGCACGGTTCAGCGGAGCTTCCAGACCCGCACTCCCGTCCGGGTTGCCGGTGAAAATACCTGCGGCCTTGAGAAGCGCTGTCGTTTCTGCGAGTGGGTGTCCGGGCGGCACATCCCCGAAGTTCTGCCGATTGGCGGAGAAATCCGTCAGGACAGTTCTGAGGGTAGGCCCGAGCACTGTTGAGAGGAGGTTTACCACTCCTGCCCGCGTTTCGGGGGCGTCCGGTTGGAAACGCGTGTCACTCGTTGTCCATCCCTGAGCGCGGAAGACGCAGAGCGGAACAAAGGCGTAGTGGGATGAAGGGATATCGTCATAGCGCTGGGCGCAACGCTCCGGTTTTTCGAGGAAATGCTCGTGGGCAAGCATGCGCCAGAGCAACGTCACTGTTTGTCCGCTCGTGAGCGGATCGCCCGGGCCAAATCGCCCGTTTTCGTATCCTTTGATGACGCCCTGGCGATTGAGTTCCAGAACACTCTCTTGTGCCCAGTCAGGAAGGGCATCGGAGAAGGGATTGCCCCTGATCGTTGCCATGAGCCTACCGGCGAACGGAATCGTTGAAGCAATGATCACCACTGAGGCGGCAATGACCATCATGTGTCGGGAACAACACAACCTCCCGATCCATAAGCGCCTCTGCGAATGGTTGATCATCAATGTCAGTGGGTGTAGATGTTCTGAACATCGAATATTATAACACTTTATATATTCTGATGCAACTTCCGTGCCCGTAACTCGTCACTGACTCTGCAGCTTTGATTCCTTCGGTCTTACGAATCACTTCCATTCACGAGAGCAGGTATCTACCTGCGTTTGCCGATCACAGCAAAGTCTCGCCGACCGCGGGTAGATACCCGCTCTCAATCAATTCATCCACACTCCCGATGAGGAAGTTTAGTTTTCAATGCAGGGTCAGTGATCACTTACCCTGTCCCCGGAGACATGTTGCCCTTGGGGAGAATATGTGCGCTTCGGTGACAATTTATCGGGTCCCCAGTCGGTCGAAGAGACAGAGGACCCTGCGTACGTCATCCTCCGTGATCGCAGGGAAGAGCGCGAGGCGCAGCGTGGATTCTCTGAGTTTCCCGTAGCCTTTGCCGAGGAGGAGATTTTCCTCCCTGGCTACCGCATGCGTGGAAGCGATGACGCGTGGATCCGCCTCGATGCAGGCGACCGAGATCGAGCGCGCCTCCGGGGCCTGCACGAAGCACCGGAGCTTGGGATGGGATTGCACGGCTTCGTAGAGCAGCGTTGCTTTGGCACGGGTTTGTCGTTCCTTCTCTTGGAGACCCCCTGCGCGGTTCCATCGTGCAAGCGTGCGTCCGAGGAGGAAAATGTCCAGAATATTCGGCGTGCAGACGGTCTGCGCGCCGCGGAGCATGAGGCGATCCATCGCTTCGAATGTGAACGTGCCGGCAAGATTTTCCTTGTCCCGCTGGAGTTCGAGTGAACGCTCGAAGGCGCGCGGAGAGACGATGAGAATGCCGAGCCCGCTCGGGAGTCCGAAACCTTTCTGCACCGAGAAGAGCCAGACATCCGCCTCCGCAATCTGCAGGACATTCATGCCGGCGATGGACGTAATGTCGACGGCGAGAAGGGCGTCCGGACGCCCTGCACGGATACGCGTGATATCGGCGTTGGTGCACATCGTGCCGGTGCTCGTCTCGTTCGTCGTGATCGTGATCAGCTCGGCGTCGGCGGACACCGCTGTCGGATCGTATGCCGGCGACTCCCCCCACGGCGCGGAGATCCGCTGCGCGTCCTTGCCGTTCGCTTCGCTGATTTCCGCGAAGAGCTCCGAGAACCTGCCGCAGGTGAAGTGCGCGCTCTTCCTGCGGAGGAGGTTGCGGATGGTAAGTTCCATCGCTTCCGTCGCCGATGCGGTATAGAAGACCCTGTACCCGTCCGGGATGCCGAAGAACGTGCGAAGCCCCTGGATGGTTTCCCTGCTCATCTCTGTGAATTGCGCGGACCGGTGGCTCATCTCCGGAATGCCGAGATCGAGCGCCTCGCGGATATCGTTCTTCGTATGCTCCGAGAGCTTGCTTGGGCCGGGGTTGAAAGTAAGAGAGGGCAGAAAAGGCAGTGAGGGCATTGAAAGCAGTGAGGGCAGTAAGGGCAGTAAGGGCAGTAAGAGCAGTAAGAGCAGTGAGGGTAAAATCAGTAGAGAATGCGGGTGCGGATGGTGCCGGGGATAGCCCTGAGACAGGTGATGAGCTCGATCCCGCGCCGCTGGTCGACGTCCGTGACAACGTACCCGATATCGGCGTCGGTCTGAAGGAACTGCCCGGCGATGTTCACCTTCTCCTTCGCGAAGATGTCGTTCATGGCGGCCAGCACGCCCGGTTGGTTTCGGTGGATGTGGAGGATGCGGTGCTTGCCGGCAAGGGAGGGGAGTGTGACGTCCAGAAAGTTCACCGACCCGGCGGTCGAGCCGGTGTCGCTATAGAGGATGAGTTTCCCGGCCACTTCCTGCCCGATGCAGCGCTGCGCTTCGGCGGTGCTGCCGGCGATGTGCGGGGTGAGGATGACCTGTTCGTACGCCTGGAGTGGCGACAAAAACCTCTGGCTCCCCGCCGTCGGCTCGTTCGGGTGCACGTCGATGGCGGCTCCCGCGATCTGTCCCGATTTCAGCGCATCCGCAAGCGCAGCGACGTCCACCACATGACCGCGGGAGGCGTTGATGAGGCACGCGCCCTTCCGCATGCGCCGGAGTTCCCGGCGGGCGATGAGATTCTTCGTCGGCTCGCTTCCGGGAACGTGCAGCGTCACCACGTCGGCGATAGCGAGGAGATCGGAGAGTGAGGAGACGGGCCGGGCGTTGCCGAGCGACAGCTTGGGCTCGATGTCGTAGTACAGCACGCGCATCCCGAGGGCCTCCGCGAGGATGCCGACCTGCGTGCCGATGTGGCCGTAGCCGACGATCCCCAGTGTCTTGCCCCGCACCTCATAGGAATGTTGCGCCGACTTGCGCCACTCGCCGCGATGAGCCGCGAAGTTTCTGGCGGGAATGTCCCGGAGCAGCATGACCACCTCGGCGATGGCGAGCTCGGCAACACTCCGTGTATTGGAGAACGGCGCGTTGAAGACGGGGATCCCTTTGAGCTTGGCCTGCCGGAGATCCACCTGATTCGTCCCGATGCAGAAGCAGCCGAGCGCGTAGAGCTTCTGCGCCCGGTCGAGGACGCGCTTCGTCACGTGCGTTGCCGAGCGGATCCCCAGAATATGGACGGTCCCGATCATCTCCAGGAGTTTCTCCTCGCTGAGTTCGCGGCTTTCCAGTTCGACGGACGTGTAGCCAATATCGCGGAATGCGTCACGCGCCGAAGGGTGGATGCCGCCGAGGAGGAGCACGCTGATCTTGCTCTTCGGGAAGGATGTGTGCGGCGTCATGGGCGGAGGAGGAAACGGATGTGACCTCGGAGGGCGGAGACGGAAGTGAAGTAGTGAGGCGCCTCGCGCGCGATAACTTCGCGCCTGCGGTGAAACCCGACGCCGAGAAAATGCCGGGCGATCCCTGCGCGGTAGGGATGGAGATCAGAAATTCCGTCGCCCACCATGACAACATCGCCTCTGAGCCTCCTGCTTTCGGCGAGCATCTTGAGGCAGCGGGTCTTGCCGTCCGTGGAGGCGAGCAAGCCTGGTTCGATCCCCGTGAGGTTTCCCAGAGCGTCGAAGACCGGCCGGTTGGCGAACACATTGCCCGCGGGGATCCCGAGTTGCTCGGCGATCGGGAGAATGCACTCGAGGAGCGCGCCGCTCAAGATGAACACAGGGCACCCGCTCTGTTGGATCTCGCGGATGATTGCAGGAATACCGGGTGTGACGGTTCTGACGATGCGCTTCGTGAATGCCTGCAGATGCTTGCGTGTTGTGTGCGCGCGTTTCAGCCGTGACGTCACCGAGGTCATGAAGTCTATGTCGCCGTTCATCCCTGCGTCGGTGATGCTCTGGATTTCCGAGAGTGCGTCTTTCGCGGCCTGCGGCGGAAGTGATTCCGCGAGACTCAGGGCGATGAGCTCGTCGAGAGATTCCACGGACACCAGCGTCGAGTCGAAGTCGAAGGCGAACGAGAAGCGCGACATCCGATCATCACGTTACCTCCCTCGCTTGCTTCCCACAAATCCTGGATGATCTCCTCTTGCGTGAAGCTCCACCCCGTAGGTAACTCGCAAATTGACAAAAGCCAGCAAATGTATAAAATACCATTTACATATGCGTTTGCATTTCGCTGAGCCGGTTCTGTGCGCCATCTTTCCCGCGTTGCTCCTGAGCGCGATTCCTGCCAATGCGCAGATTCTTGCGGAAGGTTCGTGGTACGTGGAAGCGGTGATCGACCTCCAGCGGGATGGAGTGATCGACTCCTCCCCGGGGATGGACGTGCGTCTCAATGATCCGCTGAGTCGCGTCGAAGCGCTGAAGATCATTCTGAAGTCGCAGAGCAAGTATGCTTCGGAACTCACGAACATCATGAGGAACCTCCCCGAGCTCACGCTCTTCCCCGACGTGGAGCAGCGTGCATGGTATGCGCCGTACGTGGAGCTCGGCTTCCGCTCCAAGCTCGTCACCGGCTATCCGGATGGGTTCTTCCGCCCACAGAGGGGCGTGAAGGTGGAGGAGGCCGCAACGATGCTCGTGCGCAGTTACGGATTTCCGGCACAGGAAGCGCCATATCTCTCTACTGATGATCTCCGGAATGCCGAGGGGCAGTGGTTCACGAACGCTCTGAGCGTCCTCAATGTACGAGGCGCGATCCTGCCGGGAAGCGGTCTCCGTCCCGGCCAGGAACTTACGCGTGGCCAGTTCTTCTCCATGGTCTACCGTTTCCGGAAGGGGCGATCTGGTGCGTCCATGGCCCGGCAGCAGGGGGCGCCTCAAGTTTCTCCGGCTGCCGATGTCGCCCAAGGAGACGGACCTTCGATCCGCTTCGCTTCGCAGAAGAACTTCGCGATCACGATTCCGAGTCTCGGAATCACCGATCTCACGGTCGCGCATCCCGACGATCCGTTCAGCAGCAAGGGGGTGCTTGCGCCTCTCAAGAACGGCGTCGGGCATCTTTTCAGCTATCCGGGGGAGGGGAGCAAAATGATGATCTACGGTCATTCGAGCGGATATCCCTGGGATATTTCCCTCTACACGAAAATCTTCCGTACGATTAATAAGATGAAGATTGGCAGCAGGGTCTATGTCACCTATGCGGGAAAACTCTACGTGTATCAGGTGACAGGGAAGAAATCCGTGCAAGCGGATGACCGGACGCCGTTCAATCCGGATGACAACGGTGAGGAACTGATCCTCTATACCTGCTGGCCGCCCGACAGCATTTCCCAGAGGTTCATCGTCATCGCGATGCCGGTGGAGACGATTGCTCTAAAGTGAATCATGCCCCTCCTCCCTCACCCCTAACCCCTCCCCCGAAGGGGGAGGGGAACTCCCTTCTCCCCTAGGGAGAAGGGCTGGGGATGAGGGCGGGCGAAGGAATTATCGAATTCTCTCCCACCACAACTCTCCCACCGGAAGGTCCATCTCCGTCTCCACCCCCCGCTCCGTCCTCCCCGTCAACACGGTCGCGAGGAACTCTATGAGCATCTCCCTCGTGAAGAGCGTGCTCCTTGCGAGTCCCTCCTCCCTCCACGTCACGGATGTCCGTTTCAGGAACTCCGCCTGCAATGCTTCTGCGATCACCCCTGCCTTCCCCTCCGCTTCCACGGGGGACACGACTCCCTCCTTCACCGCTACTCCCAGGAGCGCCGAAGCCAGGAGCTCTGCCCCCTCCTCCACCGTGAGGGGGGAGAGAGTATCCCTCGTCTCTTTCCGCAGCAACCCCGGAGCGTACGTGAAGAGCGACAGATCGTACGCCCGTTCATGATCCTGGCTCCGGTACAGCACCCGTGACGCAAACCCCGGCCCCCGCTCCAGATTACTCACCCGGTCCCTCGTCACCCACTGTTCCGGGCTTCCCGCCACCGTCTTCCGCTTTCCCGTCAGGAGCGTCTTCGTCACTTCCATGGCCGTCTCCGGAGGCCTGCAGGTGAGGAGTAAGAGGGAGCGGAGTGTCTCAACTACCGATGCAGATTCTCCTCCCTCGAAGACCCCCTCGCCCTTCTCCACCCCGTACTCTGTAAAGTCCCTCGTCCCCGGAAGGAGCCAGAGGGTCTTCCCTTCGCTGTTCTCTACCCCATACGTGAGCAGCATTCGCACATCCGGGTAGAGCGCCTCCCCCGGCGGAACGTCCTTAAACCGCATCGAAATCGCCCTCTCCGCTTTCTGGAGCAGACATGCAGGCGCCTCCAACGCCGGGAGGAGCGCGAGGAACGTCGGTTCGATCATCATCTCCTCCTCCCCATCGTACGTTGGAGGAACCAAACCGATCTTCCCCATGCTCATCGCCGCTCTCAGGATCA
>JBBAAJ010000036.1:0-12090 GCA_041658365.1 Candidatus Peribacteraceae bacterium
AGTCCTGATGGAAGCAGAGTGGGACTTGGGGGAACGGACGGGACAGTGGTGATTTTGGAGAGTGAGACGGGGAAGGAGATCGCCAGAGGGAATGCGGGGAGATGGGTGGGGAAGATCAAGTTTCTCTCGGAGGATACGATTGTGACATTTGCCGCACCCAAGTGGCTCGTGATGCTGAAAATCGAGGGGAACCAGCTTGTCCAGAGCAGGGTGCTGGCTACGGGTGGAGACATCGGTTCCATCGCGTTCGATCCGAAAAATCCTCCCATCCTGTTCGCAATGATCGGGCCGAAGCTTCAGGCATTGGAGACAGGACTGAAGAGGCCGGCGCCAGTGGTGCCACAGTCGCTCAAGAGCGACGTGGCGGTGACCGCGAAGGCTCCAGCCAATGCAAAGGCCACCGATGCGGTAGTCGCTTCATTAACGGAGAAAACGGCGCTTCAGGCGGAGACGGTGCTCTCCAGAAGGACGCTTGAGGGATTGGATGGAAATGAGGAATTGAAGAAGCGCGGGAAGGCGTGGCTCACTACGGGGCCGGATCCGGACACAGGGAAGAAGACGGAGATCCGCATCACTTCTCCATACGACCAGTCGTTCCTCTTAACCCCCTTGGGCGTCATCAAGCTCGATCATCCGGGCGGAACGCAGAACAAGGTGGGATTCGGGAGGATCTTAAGTGACGGTGCGATCGTGAATTGGGATCTGGCTGCTCATCCCAGACTCGAGTTCGTGTTGTATGCGGATGAGGGGATGACCGTGATGCTGGATCGACTGGTGTTCGAGGGAGACAGGGGGAACGGAAGCTTCGCGCTCCTCACGGAACAGAGGACGGAGGCGAGGGAATGGGAGACGGAACCGAGCATGCAGGTACTTCTCACGGAGAGGGCTAATGTGACGCTTGCGGTGGAGAGCCCCATGGCGGGAGCGGTTCTGGAGCTCACGGGTGGAGGGTTCCTGGGGAAGAAGGTACTGAAGAAAGGATTCTCGACTCCCACACTTACGATGGACGGTACGAAGCCGAGCGGAGTATATGAAGTACAGCTTCTGGATCGGCCAAACGGGGCGATTCTCCAGAGAGTCGGGGTTGTGTGGGATAAGGAGGGGAAGAAGCTGAGTGCCTCAGAACCGCTTCAGGCGTTCGTACCGAAGGCGCGCGTGAGCGCACGAGGTGCGATGAGCAGTGCCGATCCACTCGATTCGACTCGTGGTTTCCAAGCAGTATTCGGAGCGCTCAGCGAAGAGGTAGCGCAGGTGATGGCGGTGAATCGGGCAATCGAGACGCAGCAGAAGATGTCGCAGGCGGGAGGTGCGGCGGTGATCAAAAGCGGAATACTGGATGGTGCGCAGACGGATGCTATCGTGAACACGCAGAGAGGGAATCTGATGGCGCTCGCGGGGCAGGCGGATGAGAGGTTCCAGTTCTCGCTCGATCCCGACAAGCTGTGGGCGAAGTTCCTGGAAGTGTTGCAGGGTTGGAGAGAGGAGAACAAGGTTCAGACGATGGAGAGGATGCGCATCCCCGAGCGGGAGTTCTACTACATCCGCGGGGCCGAGTTCGATTACTACCGGAAGTTCATCGATGGGTACAACGAGGCCGTGGGGAGGATGTTGGAAGCGGGGATGAACGCGATCCTGACTGCGAGAGCAGGGGGAGATGCGGCACCGCATCTGAAGCAGCTGGACGGCATCCCGGCGGAGTACGGAGTGGTGATGGACAGGTTCTCGCTCCTCAGGATCAAGCCTCCGGATCGCTGGGTGATCCTGGAGGCGGCGGAGGCCATACTGGAGAACAGTGCGGCGGAGCTCGTAGTGCAGCAGAGAGCGTCGGAAGCGAGGGTTCAGGGAGAGGAGAAGCAGTTCAATGATCCCGGTCCTGCGTTCGCGGGGAGTGGGGAGGCGAGCAGTCCCACGCAGGTAATTAGTGCTGCGAGGGAGGCGTTTTTGGAGAGGATGAGGACGGCGCAGGGAGCGCTGGATCTGTACGCCGCGGACGGGGTAACGGTGATCGGCATGGGAGGGAAGCCGTTCTCAACCACCGCAGACACGGGGACACTGCACGGAAGCGCTGGAACCGGCGTGATCGTCGCGTCCCTCGGAGGGATCGAGGGTCTTAGGATTCAGTCGGCAATCGACAGTCACAACCTCGGGGAAATCGAGGGAGAGAAGGTAGGGACGGAGACCGTGCATCCGCTGGCCAATGGGGCAGCCACGATCACATTCACGCTCGATCAGCCGTACATGGTGAACTTCTGGGTGGATACGGGAAGCCTGGGGGTCCTTACCGCGCCGCTTTCACAGGGTCGAGCTCAGCCGGACATAGCTCTTTCCATCGGCGGAACGGGGCTGAATGGAACTGAATACACGTCGAATAAGGTGGGCAAGCCGGATGCAGGGGAATCCGTAAGCCTTTCTCTCCCCGCCGGTACGTATACGCTTCTGGTTCGGGATTACACGGACTACACAACGGCATCGAGGAATGCGGACGAAGTCAATTCTCTCCACCTCCCGGCGGTAAATGTCGGTATCAACATCAAGCCCTACAAGACTCAAAGAATCGAGGGTCGGATCAGCATTGCAGAGAGAGACGTGACCATGCCGGTGAATATGCGCATGGCATCTTTCGATGATGCGGGGAATAGAATCGACTTTGATCCGATTACAAAAGAACCTCTTACATTGAACCCCGCCAAGCCTGTGTGGGTCATCTTCCACGGTATGGACAGCAGTGATCAATCGGATGCAATCGTTGATGTGGCAAAAGCACTGCAGGCTTATGATGGCATGCAAGCAGTAACGGTGAATTGGGAGGAGGCGGCAAAAGACGGCATTATTACACAAGATGCCCGTTGGACACCGGCGGTAGGACAGTGGGTTGCACGTCAGCTGATCGCTGCGGGATTTCCTCCTGCATTGATCAACTCTGCGGGCTGGAGTCATGGCTCGTACGATGCCTACTACATGGCTGAAGAGATCGACAGAATAACAGAGGGGAAGCAACAGATGAATGCTCTGGTGGCACTTGATCCAGCCGGTAACTGGCCGCTCCTCTCCGGTTTTGACCACACGGTCATTGATTTCAAGAAGTTCTCGAGGAATTCGATTGCAATGGAAGGCAGCTGGATAGCCGGTTCAAACGCTCTTGCAGCAACCGCGGATATCTCCTTCAAAATCAACCCGATCGATACGCTCCCCGGTCAAGTTGTGACCACTCACAGTCTTCCAGTCACCACATTCGCCGCAATCCTGGAGCACGAGCGAACCTGCCCAGGCTCTTTCTCCAATTACATCTCGCTTCCAAATATCATGAATCCGATGAAACGAAAGACGGGTTATCAAGAGAATGCGTATGAAAGCGCGTTCGAATTCACCATCAATGTGGGACATGAAACCAAAAAGAGGATTGGTGGTGATGGAACCTACCCATATGCGAATCCGATAGACTTGCGGTACAAGTTACCTGATGGGAAAGAGGAAATTATTCCTATAAATTGTCTTGCATGACTTGTTTGTTTCTTGAATTTTCATAATCATCAGAACCATGCAATCGCCACTACGTTCCGTTATCATCACAGTCCTGGCTCTCATCATTGCCGTTGTCCTGCTCCCTTGGATCATGCGCGGAATCGGATACTACGTAGATAATCCCGGGTGGGAGGTCGGAGAGATTGCTGCGGAACGAAAAGACCCTCAACTCTGTCAAAAAATTATAGTATTCTCTCACATTTTCGGTCCAACCGGCGCGGCGCGACGCGGCGAGTGTATCTATAGGTATGCATCTCTTACCCAAGACCCCACAGCCTGTGAGCTTCTGATGCCGAGTGAATATGGGCTGGCATGTATATCAAACCTCTGGCCTGAAGTATCGGGACATGTGGCTTGTGGGTGGAACCACGCCGATTCTTCCCTTTTTGAATGCAGAGACAATGATGGGCTACTGCATCAAGGCAAGAGCTGTGAGGACTTTAAAAACAATCAAAAACAGTTTTCAGCGTGTATCTCCTATATGGCAGAAAGAGCCAAACAAGCCCATCAATGTGCGCAAATTCCCGATCAATCCATCAGGTCATTCTGCGAAACAAAGATGGGGGCATGGGAAAAATATCCGGAACTGCGCGGTTCGTTCTATTTCGGACAAGCCACTCCACAGCAACTTTAATCCATGCCCTCCCGCCGCTCCTCACGCCACGTCAGGGTCTTCGGCATGACCATGGAGATTATGCTCTGGCAGGAGGACGCCGGAGAATCCGTGAGTCTGGCTCTTACTCCGGGAACGTACACGCTTTTGGTTCGGGATTACACGGACTACACAACGGCATCGAGGAATGCGGACGAAGTCAATTCTCTCCACCTCCCGGCGGTAAATGTCGGTATCAACATCAAGCCCTACAAGATTCAAAGAATCGAGGGCCAGATCAGTATTACAGAGAGAGGCGTGACGATGCCCGTGAGCATGGGGGGGGTGGAATTTGATCCAAATACAGGCCTTCGCCTGCCCGTTGCCAAGAACGGACTCAATCCAAACAAACCTGTCTGGGTTATATTCCACGGGAGAACCGACAACCCGGAAAGTAATAACATGAAGGAATTGCAGAGAAGATTCTTCGATCTCGCGGGCGAGGATTACCAGGTTGTGTACGTAGACTGGGAAAAAGCGGCGAATGATGTCATCCGCATTTTGGGGAAGGATATCGGTGACCTCGAGGACGCGGAGTGGACCCCTGCCGTCGGCAGGTGGGTGGGGCAGCAACTGCTGGCTGCTGGTATTCCCCCTGCGAACGCGCGTTTTGTCGGTCATAGCCACGGCACGTTTGTCGGATACTTCGCGGCAGAGTGGATGCAGCAGGAATGGAAGAAGCTCCACCCCAATGAATCCGGGAAGGTCGGTGCCATTGTCGCGCTCGATAGCGCCAAGAATCCCGTGTTCTTCGGAGCGGATATTCCCGAGGAAAGCATCGTTTTCTCGAATGTTGCGGAGCGGTCCATCGCCTTCCATAGCAGCATCCTGGGATCACGGAACAGGGCGTTCGGCGCAGACCGCGCGATCACCGTCACCTCCTCACATATCGATCCATTCAAGGAACACGGCTTCGTCGCCTCAATGTTCGCCGACATGTTGGCGGATATGAAGACGGGAAAGAATCACAGGATTACGCCGTTCTTCCGGCTCTCGAAGGAGAAAGGAATCTCGCTCGACGGCCTGCCTGACGCGGATGGGTACGACGCGTGGATTGAAGTGCGCACAGAGATGGTGAATACTCCAGACGGTCCCTGGTGGAAAGCGCAGGCCAGCACGCTCAGGTTCCGTAACGCTGACGGAAGCTGGTCAACGCCCCTCCTCGATCCGGAGATTGAAAATGAGCCTGTGGCACCATCATCCGGCCCCGGCTCCTATCTCCCCTAAGTTGACGACATGCGAAGAGCACTGATCATTCTCGGCACGATCGCGGCAATACCCGTGCTCATGGTTGTCCTCCTCCTCGGACGCGGCATCGTATTGCAGTTAATGGGATACCCTGTGGATATTCCTCCAACGGAACTCGCGGATGAAATCGCCGCTGAGAATGGCGATCCGCTGCGCTGCAGGAGATTGCAGCAAACCGTACCGACGATGGGGCCGTCTCTGACTGAGAAGCGGATGCTGTGTTTCTTCTTACTGGCGCAGGAGAAGCGAGACCCGAAGATTTGCGAATACTTGATACCGGGGGAGTATGGGTTGAGCTGTATCAACAACGTTGTCGCACAGGAATACAAAGATCATTCCGATGCCGGCTTTTTTGAGTTCAGCGAGTGTATGACTATCCAGAAAGACCCTCTTCGACAAGACTGGTGCCAGTTTGTCAGGGCACATAGAAGCCGTAAGACTTCGGACTGTGCCGGTATTAAGAACGATGTGATCCGATCAGGCTGCATTCTGAAATTCGAAGCGTGGGAAAAATACCCAGGTATCCGCGGATCGTTCTATTTCGGACAATCTCTTTCTCCATGATCCTCTTCCGGCCATGTTCTCACGCCACCTGCCACCGACGCTGGCATCCCCGCGGTGATTGAGAGTGAAGGTTCTATGATTGATTGAATGCGTTATATGTGTTCTAATATTCTTCTATGCCCAAAGTTAAATTCCCGGAACATCTCACGTTAGACAAGAGAGAGGCCAGGGAAACCGATATGAACGGCAATGAGCATGTGTGGATCCCCTCTCCAGCCGAACAATCACAATGGCTGAGAATGAGTATCCAATCCCAAGCTGAAGTCACCCCTCAAAACGAGGGCGCATCATCGCTTGCAGTGCGAATCCAGGAATTCAGAGAGTTCAAACGAACACTCATGCAGAGACTGCTTCGATCAACGCCGGATAACGTGGTAGATGCTCCGATTGGGGAGGACGGTGCGAAAGTCCCACTCTCGGTGCTTGGTAAATCACGGAAGGCTCTGCTGGTCTGGGCACGGCAGAATGGCCTGCATCTCGATCCTGAAGCTGTTTCCCGACTCTTCCCCAACATCAACTCACAACAAAAACTACTCGATGCATGGCTTGTGGAAACAACAGATGGAGACCGGTACTTCAATGCCGTCCCAACGAAGTTCACCCTGACGGATCCGGATGACGACAAGCCAGATGTCTATTTCCATTCAAGCCTCACCAATCTGGAACAGGAATTGAAGGTACCATGAGACTGTCTTTCTTGTGTTCACCACCATGCACATGCGCAAACTCTGGTTGATTCCCGGGATCCTCGCCGCTCTGGTTGTCCTGCCACTTGCATACGCTCTGGCGGCCTACGTGGTGCTGTCCATCTTCGGATATCATCCGGACGCAATTGGCCAAGAACTCGCGAAAGAGCTTGTCGGAAAAGGAGGAAACCCACGAGAGTGTCTTCAGATTATTCATCCCCTCCCCCATCCTTTCTCCCCTACAGCCGATGAACAGAGGGGAAACTGCATCTACGAGTATGCCAAGCTCACCCAAGACCCTTCCGCGTGCGAGCTTCTTATGCCGAGTGATTACGGCTGGGATTGCCTCGGAATTGTTGCGAGCCTAATCAATACCGGCGTTGGCTGTTCGAGCTACGCATCGGGAGAAATCTACTGTTCATCGGGTGTACGGGGAAGAAACATTGGCGTTGATGATTGCAGAAAGTACAAGGAAGCGGATCTGAAATACTGGTGCTACGGGGAACGGACGCGCACGCTCGAGGGCGTTTACGACTGTGACAAGATTCCCGCCGATCCCCCCATCCTGAGAGATGAGTGTCAGCGATGGTATGCCTATAAGCTGAAAGACACTTCGTTGTGTTCTTCAATACGCGACGACAAGCTCAGGAAGGTCTGTGAGCTGAAGATACAATACGCAAGATGAAACCCGCATCGGATTGGCGAGCCTGACCCGTTGGCCCGGAACGCGCGAAAGCCTCACAGTCCCATGTCCTTCCTGACCTCCTCGATCACCTGCGCGGCCGACATTCGGGACTTGATGAAAGTCATCTTCGCGCCTAATTCCCTGGCGAGGTCGCACTTTTCCTCACCGAGCGTCGTGAGGACGTAGACGGGGGTAGAGGCATTCTTCGTCGTGGAACGCTTCGCAAGGACCGCGAAGCCGTCCTTGATGGGCATCATCAGATCGAGGAGGATCGCATCGTAGGTTTTTTCATTCATGCGGTTCAGTCCCTGCTCTCCGTCGAAACAACCCTCGGTCTCGCAACCGAGCTTCTGGAATTTCCGCTGCAAAGAATCGTTCATGGACTGATCATCTTCGATGACCAGAATCTTCTTTTTTGGATTGGTATCGGCGCTCATGTGTGTGAGGGAAACTGTGGATTTATCAAGGATATTGTAGCACAAAACCGATCAAACCGGCAACTCTATGAAAAATGCCGTTCCTTTCCCCTCCTCGCTTTCGAACCATATCTTGCCGCCCTGCTGCTCTATGGCACCCTTGGCCACATACAGACCGAATCCGTTGCCATCGATCTTCTGGACGTTGCTGGCCCGGAACAGCTTGCCGAACAGCTGAGCCTGATCCTTTTTCGGAATGCCGATCCCGGTATCTTTCACCATGCAGGACAGTATATTACCCCGCATTTCCACCTTTAACTCGACGGAACCGCCGGACGATGTGTACTTCACGGCATTGGTGAGGAGATTCTCGATTGTCATGTGCGTCAGGCGTTTGTCGAATGTGCCGTCCGACAGGACTTCCGGCAGCACGGGAGAGAAAAGCACACCTTTCTCCTTCGCCTTCTGCTCGATCACGACGACGATCTCCCGGAAGAATTCTGCGAGGCTTTGCCTCTGCTTATTCATCTTTAGGCGACCGAGCTCGATGCGGGAAACGTCCAGTAGCAGTTCCGCCAGCTCAAGCAAATTTCTCGTGGTACCCATGTCTTCCCGCAGGTGTTTTTTCTGTTCGTCGTTAACCTCACCGAATTCTCCATCGAGCATGTCCTGCAAACTCCATTTTACCGCCGAAATCGGGCTGGCAAGCTGGTGGCTGACGATGTTGATCAGCTCATCCTTCTGGCGGTCGAGTTGTGCAAATAATGTAATACGTCTGTTCCATATATGAATGAGACCACTCGCAAGTATAAGCAATATCAGAACGAGTGTGGCAATAAAAGCAAGAAACGGATAAAGAGTTTGTTTTGTTATTTTGAAGAAATTATCGGCACGAACGTCCACCGTCATTACCCCTGCCACCGTTTTATCTGCGCGATAGATTGGCACATATCCACTTAGCAACATCCCCCATTGGTCCTCGTAAAGGTCTTTGTTGGTCGTAGGACCATTATATCCTAAGAAGGCTTCCTCCGGTACATCTTCATAAACATCCCCAGGATAATTTAGAGCATCAGCTTTATCTATAATTCCGTCACCGTTTAGGTCGATTTTAGCAAAGGGATCTAATGAGTGCGAATCAGCAACGAAAACCATCTGTTCTGGATTTTTTTCAGCTTTGCGTAAGATGTACATGAATACAATATCTTCGTTGTTCTCACGCATCGCGATTAATTGTTTGACTACCCTCTGATATTCCGGCTTTTTGTAGTCTTCCAATTCATGAAGCACATCTAAATCGGCGGTGTTTATCTGAGTCGCCGCAGTTTTGACAATTGCCAAAAGCCGTTGCCGTAGATTTTCTGTTAAGAGATTAACGGTGTGTTCGTACAGAACTAATGAAACAGCCACAGTCACGATAATCGAGGCAATTATACCAACGTAACCAACCCATCTTAGAAACGGACTTTGAGTCTGTTTTTCCATATATTTTTGAGGAATCACAAACCTTGAGGAATCACAAACCTATTGTACCACATTGTGTGGATAGTTAAAATGGTGTTAAGGTAAGTTCACTCATGGAACACAACGTAGAAAATGCCCCTGGTGGGGGAAGGCAAAACTCGTTGCCAATAGTTCAGGAATTGGAATATGTAAGTCCAATTTACGCACATACAAGGGTAGACCTTCACGGAGTAACAAATGCGTGTAATTCGGGAAAAATTCCTCACTGTCACGGTTATGCAAACGGGGATGCAAAAGAGTCGGGGCCGGGAAACGGTTGCATCTATAGGTGCTGCAAAATAGACCCTGCTGGTGCTGGAAACTCGATCTATTTATTCGCGGACGAGCGAGCTGATGGTCTCAACGAGCGGCATCTACAATACCTTGAACCGTATGGGGCAGTTCGACGGGCAGATTGTATTGGAAGATGCAATCCTGAGGCCGGCGACTTTAAGCCCGCGGACTGTAGGTATTACCCTCATCTCCCATGGTTGGCGGAAGGAGATATCATCAAGTTTAAAACTGGAATACGAGCGAAATGCCCAATGGACAACGTCATCAGATTATTGCATTTAGCTTACGTACTCAAAGACATGTGGCAAAGTTTACAACGAGAATGGGACGGAAATCTACATGTACTGAAGGTAGCTCACTTAGCCATGGTTCAATATGAGGATTTTGACATTACACCATTGGGGCAATTGACCCTAGATTCTCTCACGCAAATGGTAAAGGTTGAAAACGTGAGATTACTACAAAGAGAAGAAATGAGAATAAACTTGGAAATACCGCCTGAAAAAAGACAAGAAAGGCTTGGTGCTCTAGCTAGGTATAGGGTTGATCTTGAAAAAGTAACACTTTCCAGATTGAAAATCTGTGAGCGAATATTTCATGCCAAGGTAGATTTTACAAAGAACGGTATTTCCCTCGACGAACTACAAAGATGTTTTACTTCTTGAATGTTTTGAATGTTTACGACTTTATCTCGCAAAAACAGGGAGAATGGGCATAGAGTTACACTCTTGGTAATTGCATTTAAACAATGGTCCAGTTAGCTACTCTCCAACGGCAACAGGAGTTGGTAATGGGTGCCCATACGACCGTTCCCATTATTACAAAGAAGGAATTCGATAGGAAGAAGGCTTGGGGGCTTTCTTCATCTGTTGATGTATACAATTGCAACAGAGAAAAGATCACATCAGGAGAGGCTATTCGCCAATACACCAAAGAACTCTGCATTCGATTAGATGTCACAATGCACGGTGATCCATTGATGGTTCTCTTCGGCAATGATCCTTCGATCTTCGGATGGTCCATGGCACAGATGATCGAAACATCTCTAATATCCGGACATTTCATTCAGTTGCCGAGAACTGCGTACGTCGATATTTTCAGTTGTAAATACTACGATGCGAGGAAAATGATTGAATTTACTGTCGATTTTTTTGAAGGAGACAGCTACACGTTCCATTCGGTACTCAGGGGAGGCGGAGGGATACACTCCGTTCGAGATCTTTTCAGAGAGATCAGCAAGAGAAATATTAAGAAGCGAGCTACGAAGCCTGTCTCCGTAAAAGACTGATTGATCCCGCACCTTACAAGGGGTTCCGTCTCCAAGCCTTGCTACCATAGCCTTATGCTTTACTCCTCAAAACTGTTTCTCGTCATTCTTTCTGCGGCCATTTTCCTTCTCGCCGATTCTTTGAGCGCCAATTGGGGGAAAAATGGAAGCGTACTTTCTCTGGTACTCATGTGTATCGTAGGATCGGTGGGATATTTTCTTTTCGGCCTCCTCAATCAGAAAGTTCAACTCGGAGTAGCAGGAGGCCTGGTGAACGTCATTCTCGTCGTGGGAACGGTCATTGTTGGATGGATGTACTTCGGAGAATCCTTGATGCTTCGTCAGTACGTCGGTCTTGTGCTTGCTGGGGCGGCCATTCTTCTGCTCTCGTAGCAGCTGATCATGTGGTTTGCGACATAAGCGGCAAGACCTCGTGCTGCTTCATCAGCGGCGGAAAAAGCGGATGTAAGCCTCCCTGATTTCCGACTTACCCCTCCACCACCCCCTCCTTCATCAACCGCTTCAGATCCTTCTCGAAGGTCACCATCCCTTCCTGTGTGCCGGTCTGGAGCACGCTCCCGAGCTCGGCCAGGCGGTGCTCGCGGATGATGTTGGCCACGGCCGGAGTGCGGACGAGGATCTCACGGCTGGCGATGCGGCCGCCACCCTTCCGCGGGAGGAGCCGCTGCGCCACCACGGCCTTGAGCGAGAGGGAGAGCTGCATCCTGACCTGCAACTGCTGGTGCGGCGGGAAGACGTCCACGATGCGGTCGATGCTCTGGATGCTGTTCGGCGTGTGGAGGGTGGCGAGGACCAGGTGCCCCGTCTCCGCGAGTGTGAGGGCGAGAGCGATGCTCTCGAGATCGCGCATTTCACCGACCATCACGACGTCCGGGTCCTGACGGAGCACGTGCTTCAGGCCTTCCGGAAAACTGGGGAAATCCGTCCCGAGCTCGCGCTGGCGGACGATCCCCTTCTCCGGGCGGAACTGGAACTCGACGGGGTCCTCGAGCGTGATGATGTTGAGGGGGGTTTCGGAGAGGAGCTGCTGGATGATGGCGGCGAGGGAGGTGGACTTCCCCGAGCCCGTGGGACCCGTGAAGAGCACCAGGCCGTCGCGCTGGCGGCAGAGATCCATGACGATCTCCGGCATCTGCACGCTTTCGAGCGTCGGGATCTCCTTCGGGATCACGCGCGCCGCGAACGCCGGGGCTCCGGACGCCATGTGGCAGTTGATGCGCATGCGCGTGCCG
>JBBAAJ010000037.1:0-11774 GCA_041658365.1 Candidatus Peribacteraceae bacterium
CGGGTATCTACCCGCGGTTGAACGATAATGGCTTATTCTTGCCGACCGCAGGTAGATACCTGCTCTGTATCATTTATATTTTTCTTGTCTCACATGCTTGGATTAAAGTTTCTCCACACAATTTGGCATTGATCCCGCATTGGTCATTGGACATTGAACATTGGTCATTTTCTCCTGACCAAGCTGCCATGATCAAAATAGGATAAACTCTTAACCAATCATGAAGATCACCCAAGCCATCCTCCCCGTAGCCGGTTTCGGAACCCGGTTCCTCCCGTGGACCAAGGTGGTGCCGAAAGAGCTCCTTCCCATTGGAGGCCACCCGATCATCGCGCTCCTCGTGGACGAATGTATGAGCGTCGGGATTCACGACATTTGTTTCGTGATCAGCAGGGGCAAGGAGGCCATCCCCCAATTTTTCTATGCCCAGCCGCAGCTGGAACACGAACTGAGTAAGCGCGGAAAACTCCACCTCCTCGAGGAGCTCACGAAGTACAACAGCGTGAATTTCCACGTGGTGTACCAGGAGGAGATGAAGGGCGACGGTCATGCGATACTCCAGGCGAAAGATTGGGTGAAATCGGACACGATTGCCATCCTCTTCGGCGATGACATCATCCAGGGGGAGAAAAATGGCCTTCAGCAACTCGTGCAGGCGCTCAAAGAAGTCGGGTCGGCCGAGACTGCCATGCTCTGTCTGCAGGATGTGCCAAGAAAACTCGTTTCCAAGTACGGGATCGTCGACATTGTCCCGGACAAACACAAGAGTCGTATCAAGAAGATCCAGGGGCTGGTGGAGAAACCCAAGCCTGAAGATGCGCCCTCCACCCTCGGCATCGTCGGCAAGTACCTGGTGCCGCGTTCGACCATCGAAGAACTTGCGAAAGTGGAGTCCGGCCACCACGATCACGAAATCCGCCTGATCGATGCGTTGAAAGCACAGATCAAGAAGATCCACATGTACGGATATGAATTCGAGGGAAGGCGCTTCGATACCGGCACGCCGGAGGGTTACCGCGAGGCGGTGAAGGAACTTGGTTGACAAGAAATAGATGTTTATCTTACATATATCCATGTCTACTGAAGTCAGCGAAGGAATCTCAGATGCTTCTCTTTTAGCGATTTGTGAGTACACGTTGGTACCTGATGCCGTAAGGGCATTGAGCATTGCTTACAAGAGCCTGGATGTCCTAGGGCTCCCAAAAAAGGGTTTGGATGTTGCAGGAATAATGGCAAGGCTCGAGTTACACACACCCAAGGGATTGCAATTAGTCCGAGAAAAAGCGGATGAAATTTTGAGAAGTTTGGCGATAGCCGACATATCCGGCGATGTGAGGGAGAGGCTCGCTAAAACACTTGCTGCAAAAAATCCTTTGATCGAGCCGATACGAAGATTGTTTGCGGACTTGGGCGGAATTCTATTTTCCGAAGTAGAGCTTAAACCGGCAGAGACCCCGGCAAAAACATCAAGACTTGGGAATTTCTTTCAAGGCTTGTTACGGCGTTTTGGAGCAGGAAACAATGGATAATTTTATTTCAGTTGCTCGATTTCATCCCGCAGATCCGCGGCCTTCTCACCTGTTTGACTGTGCTGACGACTGGGACGCGATGTGTCGGTTTCAGCTCCAATTTTCCCGTAGCCGGGGCATCGTGCCCCGGAGTATAATGCGGCATTCATGACTCAGCGCCACTACGCTCAATTCGGCATATTCCATGTCACGACCAATACTGCCGACAAGGCACGATGGTGCATGCGCGAAGGTGTGCCGCAGATTCTCATTGAGACACTGTTTCTCGTCCGATCATTGCAGCAGGCAAAGCTCAATGCATTCTGCATATTGCCGACACACGTACATCTCATTCTGAGCCCCGGAAAGAATGGTCTGAGTTCGTTCATGCATTCGTTCAAAACGAATAGCTCGAAGAACGCGCGAAATCATCTCAGCTCTGTTCAAGGAAAAGACCCGCAGAAGATATCGTGTTTTTCTGGTTGGCAGGACGGATTCCACGACGAACGTATCCAAACGGGAAAACAGTGTGGAGCGGCTATGGCGTATGTCCAGGGCAATGCGGCAAAACACCGAATTGTGAAAGAGATCGCAGAATGGCCGTGGTCATCGATTCATTTTGAAGAGTTTCTTGATTCTATGGAAATGTGGACAGAGTGACATCTCATATCCCGGGGCACGATGCCCCGGCTGCGAAATCAACTGGAGTAAAGTATATTGACTGCGATATAGCACAGCCAATAGATCAAAGTTCCCGTTTCAGCAGCTCGATCTCATCACGCAGATCCGCGGCCTTTTCATACTCCAGGTTCTCCGCCGCGATCTCCATCTGCGCGTTGAGTTCTTCGATCAGCCGCTTCTTCTCGTCCTTCGGAATCTTCTGGTGGTCGTACTTTTTCCGGCTCAGTGCCTGCTTAGAGTGTTCCTCGGCGATGTCCTTGATCGCCTTGATGATCGTCTGCGGCGTGATGCCGTGCTTTTTGTTGTAGGCCTCCTGAATGGCGCGTCGCCGGTAGGTTTCCGCTATGGCGGCATTGATCGCGTCGGTCATGCGGTCGGCGTAGAGGATGACGTGCCCGTTGATGTTGCGGGCCGCGCGTCCGATCGTCTGGATCAAAGCGTCGCGCGACCGTAAAAACCCCTGCTGATCCGCGTCGAGGATGGCGATGAAGCTGACTTCGGGCAGATCCAGTCCTTCCCGAAGCAGGTTGATGCCGACGAGAATGTCGATCTCGCCGCTGCGGAGTGACCGCAGGATTTCCACGCGTTCCATCGTTTCGATGTCGCTGTGCAGGTAGCGGACTTTGTAGTCGGCGTTCTGGAAATACTGCGCCAGATCCTCCGCCGATTTCTTGGTGAGGGCGGTGATGAGCACGCGCTCGCCGCGCTTGATGGTCTCGTTGATTTCCTTCGTGAGGTGATCAATCTGATGTTTCTTCGGTTGGACTGTTACCACCGGATCGAGGAGCCCCGTCGGCCGGATAATTTGTTCAACCAAATATTCCTTTTTGGTGTGCTTGAATTCATAGTGTCCTGGGGTAGCTGACACGTAAACTGCCTGACTCAGCCGCTCCTCGAATTCCTGGAACTTCAGCGGCCGGTTGTCGGCCGAGCTTGGCAGGCGGAAGCCGTATTCGATCAGCGTCTTCTTGCGCTGGAGGTTGCCCTCGTGCATGCCGCCGATCTGTGGGATGGAGATGTGCGATTCGTCTATGAACATCATGAAATCATCCGGGAAATAATCGAGCAGTGTTTCCGGCGGCACACCCGGCTCGCGGTTGCTGAGATACCGAACGTAGTTCTCGATGCCGGTGCAGTAGCCGGTCTCGCGGAGCATCTCGATGTCGTACTCCGTGCGCTGGCGGATGCGCTCCGCCTTGGCAAGTTCTTTGGCATCGAGCAGCTGTTTCTCCCGTTCGCCCAGTTCCTTTTTTATGCCATCAATCGAGTTGTCTATTTTTTCTTTGGTCGTGACGTTGTGCGCGGCGGGGAAAATGGTGACTTCCTGCAGGTCGGTGATGAGTTCCCCGGTGAAGCTGTCTACCTCCTGGATGGCTTCTATTTCATCGAACGGCATTTCCAGACGGATGACCGTGTCTCCGCTTGGCGGGAAAATTTCGACCGTGTCCCCGAGCACGTGGAACATCCCCTGCTTGAACTGGACCGAACTCCGCTTGTACTGGATGTCCGTGAGCAGCCGCAGGAACCGGTTCCTCTGGAACGGCATGCCGCGGTGCAGTTTCACGGCCAGCGCCTCATAATCGCTCACGTTGCCGAGGCCGTAGATGCAGGAGACGGAAGCGACGATCAGCACATCCCGCCGCGTGAGGAGGTTATGGGTCGCCGCATGGCGAAATTTGCTGATCTCCTCGTTGATGCTCGCGTCTTTCTCGATGTACGTGTCGGTCGTCGGCAAATACGCTTCTGGCTGGTAGTAGTCGTAGTACGAGACGAAGTAGCTCACCGCGTTGTCGGGAAAGAACGCCTGAAACTCGCTGCAGAGCTGTGCGGCCAGTGTTTTATTGTGGGCGAGAACCAGCGTCGGACGCTGAAGCTCCTGGACCAGATTCGCCATCGTGAAGGTTTTCCCCGTTCCGGTGGCGCCGAGAAGCGTCAAGTGCCTTTCGCCTTCCTTTAACCCCTTCAGCAGCTTCTCGATTGCCTTCGGCTGATCGCCGGTGGGCTGGAAGGGTGAAACGAGCTTGAAAGGAAGGTTTTCCATGGGTCAATATAGTATAGAGACTCGCTGAATAAACTTAAAGGGCGCTTTCCGGAGAATCCAAGCGCAGGCGGATTGCTTCGTTTTTGATTAGGGAGTGTTCACATATACGATGGCTCCCAGATTACATTTTATCGAGTTGCCGCACCCGCGGAGTGGTGCTGCTGGAGTGTAAATAAATTTTTTCTATCAGCAGCGGCCCTCCGTGGCCGCGGCGCAGGATTTTTTATGTGAACACTACCTAGTCTATTTTGTGCTCTCTCAGTACAATGCCGCTCCTTTTCGCATGAAACGTCCGCAGTTCGAGCCCGGCACAGAATTTTCCCCCTTCACGGAGGGGGCGCGTGATCCCAGCGGTTTCTTGGACGGCGGATTTACGACGCAGCAGATTGATCGCGTCGTGGAGTTCGTCCGGCTCTGCTTCGAAGAGTTCCTCGCACGGACAGGTATCACGGAGAAGGTCGCAGGGGAATTCCCCGATCGGGTGCCGCTGTACCGCACCCGGGAGGGATGCCCGCATTACGGCAACCCCGCAACGCACCAGGTAATGACCGATCCGCTCCGCTCTCCGGATGAACCCATTGCCCTTGCCCGGAGCAAAGGGATCGGGATGACCGTTCACCCCTCGTTCTTTCATGAACAACAGGAGCAGAGCAGGATGAAGCCGGCCCTCTACTATTCTTTCACCTGCTTGGCGACCCATCGTCTTTTCAATCCTCTCAATTTCAGTCGTGAGACTGCTTTCAATCATGGAATCTCGGAGAGGTTGCAGTTCATGCCGGCGAGATCTGAGATTTTCGGTCGGGACATGCATCCCGTTCTCATGACCTCCGGACTCTCCGTTCCGGACGGCTTCGCAGCCGACTATCGGGGCGAAAGCAACCTCATTATGGATTACTCTGCAAGAACCGCTCTTCGGGATGTCACACACACAGAGCTCTGGAATCTCCTTGAAGGCATGATGGACGCACGCAACGAAGCCGGGCACTACCCCACGTCCGCTCAGGTAGACGGGCTGATCCTGGAGCACCTCCCCGGCCAGGCGTCGGAGATTCTCGCGCACCCCTCCTTCGCCCCGGCCAGGGAAGGAGCGCACGTCATTGTCTTTGAGACACGTTCACAGGCGAAGGCGCTGCTCTGCCCCTTCCGGTTCTCTCGGCGCAGGGATGTCCCTGCACAACCGGGGGGCCTTTGGGATCCGCAACAGTTCGCCTTCTCCGATCGCCTGCGTGACCCCGTGGAGGTTTCCCTGCATCCCGTTTCCCGTAAAGGGAAGGGGCTTGGTAACATTCCTCCGGTGCGTATTCGGCAAATCATGCCATTCATTCCAAAAGACATGCTCATGCTCACTCCTTCTTCCGTCAGGAAGCAGGTTGATCACATCGATTGTCATGTCAAAGGAGTCGGGAAATTCACGGTGAAGAAATAATCTTGCCACTTCGCCACGGCGTGCCGGGGCTTCGCGGCATTCATCGCAGAAAACGATTCGGTCAAAGATTGATGTTGTTTTTATTGCAATTTGGCATCAGAAGAACACGAAAGAGCCTTCATTGGGTTGGCCGCATGATATCGCCCGCAATTGCATATCGTCATTACCAGCCGCCATCTCGTTTTTCAGGATCGTTCAATCTCTCCCGGATATCTTGGGCAGTGTCTCTTGATCCTTCATCAATGCGTTGCATGGCATCGTGCACTCCATGTACTCGCACTTGAACAATGCCGCCCGGTTCACATGAAATTTCCACGCTCTTCGTAGGCAGCCCGTCGAGGCTGTCGCTTAAGTCGCCTTTCCCGACCAATGGTCGTCCCATAACAAAAAGATTGTAAATTATTTGAAAAATAAGTCAACGCTCTGGATTTTTTAGCGTCAGCGTGCGACCATCGCACCATGATCGACCTCGAGCTTGTCCGGAAAGATCCGGATTTGTACCAGACGGCGTGCAGGAATAAGAACATTCCGCTCGACGTGAAGAAATTTTTGAAGCTCGATGATGAGCGCCGGGAATTGATCGCGGAGGTGCAGAAGATGCAAACCGAACGCAATGCCGTGAGCAAGAACATGCCGAAGCTCAAGGCGGAGGAGAAGGCAAAGGAAGTGAAGCGGATGAAAGCGCTTGGCGAGGAACTGAAGAAACAGGAAGCTGCGCTGGCGGTTCTGGAAAAGCGCTGGATTGAAATGCAATTGCTTCTGCCATCCGTTCCTTTGCCATCCGTTCCGGTTGGGAAAGACGATACCGAGAACGTGCAGCTTCGGACGTGGGGAGAGGTTCCGACCTTCGCCTTCGAGCCGAAGGATCACGTGAGTCTCGGCCTAAGTCTCGACATCATCGACATTCCGCGTGGTGCGAAGGTCGCGGGGTCTAGGAGCTACTTCCTCAAGGGTGACGGAGCTCGCCTCGAGCTCGCGGTGCTCCAGTTTACCGTCGACAGTCTCGTGAAGAAGGGGTTCACGCTCTTCACGCCTCCGCTGATGGCCAACTATGCAGCGATGATGGGCACAAGCTACTTCCCGGGAGGAGAGGAACAGGCGTACGCAGTCGGCGTTGATCGCGAGCCGCAGACGGGCCTTGGGGAGAAAGAAGCAAAGCAGATCGAGTCGGATAAGCACTACTTGATCGGCACCTCGGAAGTGTCGGTCGCGAGCTACCACAGCGGCGAGACGCTTAAGTTATCCGAGCTGCCGAAACGGTACGCGGGGTTCAGCAACTGTTTCCGCCGCGAAGCCGGGACGTATGGCAAGGATGCCCACGGACTCTATCGCATTCACCAATTCCAGAAGGTCGAGCAGGTGATTCTTTGTGAAGCCGATCCGGACGCGAGCGCGAAGCTCCACGCTGAAATCCTCCAGAACGCCGAGGACATCCTTCAGGCACTCATGCTTCCCTATCGCATCGTCGCTGTTTGCACCGGTGATATGGGCCGGGGACAGGTTTATAAAAATGACATCGAAACCTGGATGCCGAGCCGCAATGCCTACGGCGAGACGCACAGCTGTTCCACATTCTACGAATTCCAGTGCAGGAGACTCGGGATCAAGTACCTGGACAAAGACGGGACGAAGAAGTTCTGTCACTCACTCAATAACACCTGTATAGCGAGCCCGCGGATACTCATTCCGATTCTCGAGATCTACCAGAACAAGGATGGAACAGTGACGATTCCGGAGGTGCTCAGGCCGTACATGGGTGGACAGAGCGTGATTCGACCCAAGCCATGAACACTTTCCTCATCGCCGACGATACTCCGCGGAAAACACGGCTCTTCCTTTCGCTCCTCAAGCGTGCGGAATGGCAGGGAGAAATCCTCACGACTGACACCGTCGAGGGGGCCAAAGAACTCATCGACCGGCACCCGATCGCTGCGGCGTTCATCGACTACTACATACCGATGACAAACGGGCCGTCGATCATTCGTTACCTCAAACAGAAGCATCCCGCGGCTCGGGTTGCACTGGTGAGTTCGGCGGATAATTCTTCCAATGCTGCGGAAGCGCTGGCGGCGGGAGCGGAGATCGTGGAATGTACGTCGGATGATCCGGAGAAGGTGGAGCAGAGACTGCTTGCGCTCATTCGCGAGTGGCAGCAGTGAGAGTGGTGAGGGTATTCTCTTTCCGTGAACATCCTCTTCACCCGATTTCCGCTCGAAAGCTCGCCTCATGGCGGCGCGGAAAATCAAACAATGTGGCTCATGGAAGGATTACGTGCGCGTGGACATGAGGTCGGTTTCCTGGGGAGCTGTCCGGCGCTGCTTCAACGCACGGAAGAATTAAGAATGAAGAATTACGAATTAAGAATTGGCCCACCGCCAGTGACCAAATGGGGTGCGGTTAGTTTTCTGTGGCGCAGGAAGGCAATGCAAAAACAATTGATCGAATCATTAAATAAGTTAATCGCTAACTGCTACTCGCTACCCGCTATCTTCATGTTGAGTCTTAGCGAGAAGCTGCTACTTACCGATTGGGCCGTCGAAAATGATATGAAAGTCTTTTGGATCGAGCACGACCGGATCGGCCCCTGGCTACAGTGGAACCCCTGGCTTCCGGCGCTTAAGCGCGCCTCCAGAAAAGCGACAGTCGTCTACGTTTCCGAGTTGAGTAAAAAACTTTATGAAGGACTTGGGTTTGATTCCAAGAGAATTGTGGTTATACCAAACGGCATGCCAGCTTCCCCTCCCTCATCCCCTAGCCCCTTCTCCCGAGGGGAGAAGGGGGACGATGGAACAAGATGGTTTGGGAAAAAGCCCGCCAATTCAACCATTTTAAAATTCGCCAAAGAAATGAGAAAAACGCCAACATCTGCCGAAGAATTGTTGTGGAACCATTTGCGCGACCGCCAGTTGGGTGAAAAATTCAGGAGGCAATATCCGTTTCAATCCCGGATTTTGGATTTTTATTGTTTCGAAAAAAAGTTGGGCATAGAACTGGACGGTCCAGTTCATCTTGGAAAGGAACATCAACAATATGATCAGGAGCGCGAAAAGTGTCTTTCTGAATTTGATATTCGCGTTATCAGGTTTTCCAACGAAAGGATTCTAAGCGACATAGAAGAGGTTTTAGAAATAATCAAGAAGCATATTTCCCCTCTCCCTTCGGGAGAGGGGTTAGGGGTGAGGGAAGACGCGGGAGAGGGACTAGGAGCAAGAGAAGGCACGGGAGAGGGGCCAGGGGTGAGGGAAGCGGGGGGACTTCATCTCGGCTGCATCGCCCGCTTGAGCCCCGAGAAAGGGATCGATGTCCTGCTCCAAGCCATACAACCGGTGCCGGAATTTTCGCTGACGATTGTCGGAAAAGGACCCGAAGAAGGCTACGTCCGAAGATTGATCAGCGAAGACACCGAAAGAATGGGTACAAGCTTGCCGCGTATCCGGCTGATACCCTTTGTGAATGACTTGGATTCATTCTATGCATCAATCGATGCGTTAGTTCTTCCATCAGTCGACCATGATCCGTTCGGTTTGGTTGTGGCGGAAGCAATGATGCGCGGGATTCCCGTTGTGGTGACCGATGCCTGCGGCATCGCTTCCTGTCTTCGGAACGGGACCGATGCGTTGATCGTGAAAGCGGGAGACGCCGGGGAACTGCAACAGGCGATGGAATCCCTTGCAGACCTTCCACTGCGCGAGCGTTTATCGGAGAACGGGAAACGGACGGCTGAGCAGGAGTTTTCTCTTGAGAAGATGATTGGAAGGTATGAACAGCTTCTGCAGGAAGAAACAGGAGGATAAAGAAGACAAAGAAGATCAAGAGGATTTTTTGGATCAACGCCAAAATGTGTGGAGAAAGTTTTTCTGTTGCGAACAGGTCAGGTCGAGTTCCCTCTCCTTCATGCGTCGCGCATGAGGGAGAGGGCAGGGTGAGGGTGCAGGTCGTCTTTTGCCTGCTGTACCCTCCGAACCCACCCTCACCTGTATCCTCTCCCTCCCGTCGCGACGCCGGAAGGGAGAGGAATGCCTCGCACAAACAATGCGGTAAACATCTATTCTCTCCGTTTCTCGCCGCCAATTCCCCGCCACACTTTTGCTTGATTCTATTTTCTCCACACATTTTGGATATGATCCGCCTTTTTCTCATCTTCCTGTTCCTCTTCCCCCTCTTGTCCCTCTTCATCCTTCCTGGTCATTGGTCATTGGGGTTTGGTCATTTAGAATGGACTTCCATGTTGCATCGCCTCACGACCGTCCTGCTCGCCGCCATCGTGTTCTTCGAGGCTGCTCCAGCCCTGCGCGCAGCCTTTCCTGCCGTGCTTACGCGGGCGGAGTGGGGAGCGGATGAATCGTATCTGTTCGACGGAAGCTCCGGCAGTGAGAGTTCGGATGCGGATAGGGCGAAAGGGGATCTCGAGACGGCGCAAACGCAACCGGGCAATCGGATCAAGGAGTGCCAGGAATCGCTTCGGAAATACCCGGGTGAATTTGCGATCGATTCGACGGTGAAGAAGGATGCCCGGGGCCGTCTCTACAAGTGGCCTCTCCAGTACAGCAAGGACGTGCGTCTGCTCGTGGTGCACCATACGGGGCTCGTTGTCCGGGGTGACCCCCGCAGCCCCCTGGAGCGTGTCCGCTCTCTCTACAAGTCTCATGCGGTCAGCCGCGGATGGGGGGATATCGGGTACAACTACGTCATCGATGAAACTGGCCAGATCTACGAGGGACGCACTGGCGGCAGGGGCGTGGTCGCCGGGCATGTCTACTGCAACAACGTGGGGACGATCGGGATCGTTCTCATGGGGAACTTCGAGATCGAAGTGCCGAGTCAGGCCCAAGTGAAGAGCTTGCAGTGGCTGCTCCAGGATCTCGCGGGTACGTACCGCATCGATCTCGGGCGCCCCGTCCAATTCCACGGAAAGAAATTCGATGCCCCCATCGTCAGCCATCGCGATCTCCTTCCCACACTCGACCCCGGTTACTTTATGAACGCCGCATTCTCACAAATCATCGCGAATGTCCGGAGCGGGAATGTCTCTGCCCCCGTTCTGTTCCCATCTCTTCCTGCGGAAGTGCGTTCTTCGCGTTCGAGTGCTGGCAGCGCAGGGACAGCGGAAGGGATTTCCTTCACGGGGCGGACGTCCATCACCATCAATCCCGGAGGGAAGCAGCGCCTGAGCTTCGCGTACACGGCGGGGCTCGAAGGAACGTACGAGGGGAAGCGCATCGCGGAGGTCAGCCTTTCTTCCCCTGAGATCCGGCTCTGGGTGGATGACGGCATCGCACGCATACCGGTGACCAGGGGCATCCTCCTTCCGAACGATCTTCCCTCATACGAAACGCTCGGGATCCAGCTCATCGTCCAGGCGCCCACCGAGCCGGGAACGTACTGGATGGACATCGCCGGGCTGCACTTCACGCTCTCCGTCGCGGGGAGGCGCGCGAAAACGGGCGAGTACATCAACCCGTTCAGCGGAAACCAGTCTCCAGTCGTTCTTCCGGCGGAGCGCAAGACCTCGACGTCTTTGCGCCTCCAGACGGCCGCGCGTCGCCTGGGCAGGAAAGAGGGCAGCTCCCAGGGCAGTGCGATGAGCAGCGCAACATCGGCGTCTGCGGAGACCTCCGGGAAGACCATCCGCATCCGATTGTCTGCATCCCCGGGTCCGACGGTCACCTTCGCCGATGCGGGGACGATGAACGGTGCGAAGATGGCGGCGGGAACGGCCGTGCAGCTTCTTCCGAAGGGATCCAGGTGTCAGGCGTTGGTTCGCGGCGAGACCAAACTCGAGGAAAATGTCATAAGGCTTCAGTCGGCGGTATCCAATATCCTGACCGTCGATTCCGTGCGCGGTGCGGTTCGCAGCTCTGTAGGCGTCATGGAGTGCCGTGTGCTGGATGGTTCGTTGACGCTGATCAATGAGCTCCCGATGGAAAACTATCTTGCCGGCCTCTCCGAGGAACCGGACAGCGAGCCGTATGAGAAGCAGCGCGCCTTCGCCATCGCGGCCCGCACGTATGCGGCATACTACCTGCAGGACACGCAGCGCAAATTTCCGGGAAAACCCTACGACGGGAGCGACGATCCGGCGATATTCCAGGCATATGCGGGCATCGAGTGGGGCGGG
>JBBAAJ010000038.1:0-10796 GCA_041658365.1 Candidatus Peribacteraceae bacterium
TGCCGTCCTCGCGAAATGCATGGGGAAACGGGGACGCCCGCCGTTCATACGAGCCGATTACTTCTTCCCCTCCGTTTCATGATTTCCACTGCCATCATCGGTGCGGGCAATATGGGCTCAGCGCTCTACGGCGGACTTGTCGCTGCCGGGAAGGACGCGGACGTCTGGCTCTGCGATGAGCACGCGGAGAAACTTGCGTCCGCCCCTCCTGATCGCAGGCTGACCGTTCCGACGGCCGCGACTGCCGAATGTATCGTGCTCGTCGTGAAACCACAATCGTTCCAAGCCCTCATGACCGCCGTGGGTAAGCGGTGGAAGGATCGCTTCGTTGTCTCGGTCATGGCCGGCATTACGATGGAAAAAATTGCGGTGGCCACTGGTTCTTCAGCCATAGTCCGCGCGATGCCCAATCTGGGCGCTCGCGTTCAGCGCGGCGTCACGGGATGGCATGCCTCCTCTGCCGTCACTCCCGCGCAAATACAACACGCCGGGGCGCTGTTCTCTGCCATCGGTATGACGGTACAGCTCAAGGAGGAATCCACAATCGACGGGTTCACGGCGGTTGCGGGTTCTGGCCCGGCCTACGTGTTCTTGCTTGCGGAACTATTGGAGCGGGAAGCCACAGCGTTGGGTATCGACAAGGAGACGAGTGCGCGGATTGCGCGCGAACTCCTCGCGTCCGGGAGTTTACTGCTTGATAGAGGAGAAAAGGGTGCAGCCGCATGGCGTGAAGCGGTGACGTCAAAGGGAGGCACTACCGAGGCAGCATTGCGTGTACTCCAGGAACGCGGTTTTGCGGACATCTTCCACAGCGCGGTTGCCGCCGCCGCGGAGCGCTCACGTTCCCTTTCTCACGATGATAAGTCTCACTGAACATCTGCAGGCGACGAAGCAGGCGAGCAGGACCCTCGCCGGGCTTCCCGAGAAGGATATCGAGCTGTTCCTTCACCGCCTGGCGGACATACTAGAGCGCGACACAGAGGAAATTCTGGAAGCCAATAGGCGAGACCTCGCCCGAATGGACCCCGAAGATCCCAAATTTGATCGGCTTCTGCTCGATCAGGAACGCATCCATGCCATTGCCGAGGATGTCCGCACCGTCGCCGCTCTTCCCTCACCCGTCGGGAAGATACTTGAGGAGCGCACGAGGCCGAACGGACTCCGGATTACGAAAGTCTCCACTCCCATCGGGATGATCGGCATCGTTTATGAAGCGCGGCCGAATGTGACTGTCGATTCATTCTCCCTGTGTTTCAAGTCACGCAACGCCTGCGTACTCAAGGGAGGAAGTGACGCATCTTTCTCGAACGAAGCCCTAGCCGCCTGCGTTCATCGAGCGCTCTGCGATGCTTCCCTCCCCGAGGAAGTGCTTCTCCTACTTCCCTCCGACCGCAGTGCCGTGCAGGAAATGCTCCATGCCAGAGGGCTCATCGACGTGGTCATTCCACGGGGCGGTCAGAAGCTCATCGCCTTCGTGCGTGAGGAAGCGACGATTCCCGTCATCGAAACCGGAGCAGGCATCGTGCACATTTACGTCGATACGTCGGCGGATGTCGGCATGGCGGCCTCCATCATCTTCAACGCCAAAACCCGCCGCCCCAGTGTTTGCAACGCGGTTGATACGATCATCATCCATGGAGATCGTCTCAATGATCTGCCACGGATCGCGGAGCCGCTCGTGGCATCGTGCGTCCGCATCTTCGCGGACAAGCCCGCCTTCGATCATTTGCGTGGGTCCTACGATTCCTCATTGCTGGAACCGGCAAAGGAGGAACACTTCGGAACGGAATTCCTCTCGCTGAAGCTCTCCATTGCGACCGTACGGGGTCTGGACGAGGCACTTGCACACATTCAGCGGCATTCCTCTGGTCACAGCGAATCCATCATTGCGAAGGATCAGGAGACAATCGGGCGTTTCCTCCGCGAAGTCGATGCTGCAGCCGTTTACGTCAATGCTTCCACTGCGTTCACCGACGGAGCCGAGTTCGGCCTCGGTGCCGAGATCGGCATCTCGACGCAGAAGCTCCATGCACGGGGCCCCATGGGCCTCGATGCGCTCACGAGCTACAAGTGGATCGTACGGGGGAACGGGCAGATCCGTTCATGACGCTCCTGATAGCTGCTTCCGCTAGAGAAAGGTCGATTTTCTCCAGTGCTTCGAGGAATGCTTTCTTCTCGGGACTGCGTATAGCATTCAGCAGTTGCATGGCTGCCTGAACGATGCTTGAGTGACACGGACTCCTCATAACGGAAATAAGATCTTCCTCTCGCGGTCCGCGTTGTTTCAATATTTCCCACGCCTCCTCCCGAACTTCCGGAGCGTTCCGAATAATGGAGATAAGAGCCCGATTGGTTGGGTTGCATTTGAGGATTGCCCGCGCAGCATCGGTGCGGCTGTGTGGCACACATGCCATTGCCCAACACATCTCATTCATAGGGCGTTTATCATTGAAGCAGTACTGCCATAATCTTGGAGAGATATATGTCTCATCACAACCCTCCAGAACATACTGAAAAGTTGTTCGTGAGGAACTCATAGATGATGTCGTGCTCGTCGTCATGAAAGGTCACGAGTCGCAGGTCTTCAGGGTAGGCAGCAATCGCATCCGGCAGAACGAACGCGATGCGCTCATCCCTGAGCACGCCCTCCCCCGTCGGTGGCGCATGTGCTCCGAGCCGAACGATCTGCGCGTTCTTCTTCAGGCGTACGACGAACGTCGTCTGTGCCTGCAGGAGATCGTGAAGAAATGTGTAGTCCACGTACCCGCGGTCGACGGTGAGGATGCTGCCTTTCGGCAGGACATGGAGACCAGCATTCGCCTTCGCTGCCCGAATATCGGAGACTTTGCCGTGCGTGATGACGAGGAAGGTGGGGATTTGATCGGTGACCGAGAAGAGCGTGTGAATCTTGAATGCGCCTTTCTGCTTCCGGAACTTCGCCCAAGGGAAGAGCGAGAGGCACACGTTGATCACGGTCGCATCGAGCGCGTAGAGCGGACAGTCGATGTCCAGTTCCAGCTCCTCCGGTGCGAACGCCTTGCAGCGTCGCATGAGAACGCAGAACAGGCTCTCGAAGATTTCGTGACTGCGCACCCGGTTGGCATGTGCCAGCGTATTCCGTTTCACGGCGGTGAGTCCGAGGTGGTAGAGCCTGCTGTCCCAACAAGCCCATCCAACCTTGATTTCGCGCAGTGAGGTTTTGCCGGAGAGCTGTGCGTACATGAGCACGGTGAGCTGATTCCAGCAGGTGAAGTGCTTCACGTAACGGTCTCCGCCATGCTGTCCCACAAACGCCTGAAACTGGTCCCGGGAAGCAGGTGCAGCAATTCCCCCAAGACGGTTATACCGTATGCCATACGAAAAAGAGCGGAAGGAAGTAGAGATGTCCACTTCGCATCCTATCGCTCTTTTTTGTTGTGCTATTGCCAAAAGCTACCAATCACCCGCTATTTTCTTGGGACAGCAGTGATGTGCGCCTCGCAGAACTTGCCAGTTAACAAAAATTATATATAATGTTCTTTCCATGGGTGAACTATATTTAGACAACATCACCGTGATCAAGATTGGTTCGAGCACACTCGCGCACGAAACCGATCTCGACCTCAAGGCGATGCAGAATATCGTCAAGGATGTCTCGCAACTGATGCGTGAGAAAATTGCGAATATTGTGATGGTCAGTTCAGGTTCTGTTCTCATTGGGAAACGCCGCCTCGGGGATGCTCTGAGAGGGTTGAAGGCGGGAGAGGCGACCATCAATCAGGTCTGTTCCACCATCGGACAAGCGGATCTCATCCATGCCTATCAGGAACTATTCAACAAAGAATTCGTGGATATCGCTCAAGGGCTCATCACGAGAAGAGATTTTTCCATTCGTACTCGATATACATCAATGCGCGACGCGCTCCTTACTCTCTTGAGGGTAAACAGAGTTCCCATTCTCAACGACAATGACCTGCTCACTGATGAAGAAGCCGATTTTTCCGACAACGACCAACTCGCGGCATATGTCTCTGCAATGCTGGATGCTCAGCGGCTCATCATTCTGAGCGATGTCGAAGGACTGCTTGACGCCCCGGCGCGCGCAGGTGGAAAAGTGATTCCCCGGGTCACCGATCCAGAGGATGCGAAACAATATCTCTGGGGTAGGCGGAAAGATCAAAGTGCAGGAGGGATGCCGAGCAAGATCGATGCCGCCATCCTGATGGGTGAATTTGGCATTCCCATGTATCTCGTGAACGGGAAAAAGCCCGGAGTCATTGGGCGGGTGATGCGTGGGGAGGAGGAGGGGACATACTTCTCCGCAGACGAACCCGTTGCTCCACCTTCGCAAATACAACGATGGCTGCGTGTTGGTGCAGTGAGCGAAGGGGCGATTGAATTGAGTACAGTCATCGCCGATCTCCTGCGTCACGGACGACGCTCCTCCGTTCTCAGTATCGGAATCGAAAAAGTCCTCAAGCCGTTCAGGAAGGATGAGGTCGTTGATGTACTCGATGAATCCGGCAATCTGTTGGGCAAGGGCATCGCGCAGATGTCGTCAAACGAGCTCCATGTCGGCGACGAGAGGGAAATGGATGGCCGTTCAAAATCGCCCATCGTGATTCACTGGAAAAAATTCGCATATGGTGGACTCACAGCTTTTGCTCCAAAATCCGCCGAAGAAGAATCGTAGAGAAGGGCGTGATTTACTATCATGTCTATGATCATGGTCATCGACCATCAAAGGGAGGCAGAGCCGCTCCGAGAGGTGCTCAATCTTCTCCTCCACGAGTTGAATTCTCTCTGCCATCGACACCAATCAAGGACTGTAACCACTAACCAAGATGGAAATGACGAGATCGGTGGAGCTGCTGCCTTTCGCCTCTGTCAATTATCGGATCTTGCGGAATGGATTGAGAAACAGCTGGAGGAAAACCCCCTTGATATGAAGGCCATCGGTCAACACCAAATGGAGCTTTCGTCGCTCCTTGTGGGGTGCGGCAGGAAAGATCTGCTGCCAACGCTCTTATGTTCTCTGGGCACGTCCGAAGCAGCTTCGAGGCAAGAAGTCCAAGCCGCTCCGATTCTTTCAACTATCGAGCAATGTTCTTGGGGAGCATCGGATGTCCTTCGTCTTTCCTCGTCGCAACCTCATATTCTGCACTATCTCATCCTGCAAGCCCGGGACGAAAACGCTGCGCAGGAAGCATGGAGACAACTGAGGCAATGTGAAGAATACCTTTCCGCTGATATTCTTGTGCATATCATTCTGAATTCGGGTTTCAGAGGAATCGTCCAAGATGCGTGGGTACTTGTTCGGAGTAGAAAAGACCTTACGAGAAGAAGCCTTGAATCACTGGCGAGCAGCGCTCCTCTACCAGAGATCCGAGAGCAGGCACAGACACTTATCGAAGAGTGAATTCATGCAAATGTCCCTCGTCTCAGGTCGTCGGTTCTATGCAGGAATAGAACGTGTTTTTCAGCATAAGAGAGCCAGAAAAACCAGTATATCATCTGGCAATATTTGACAAGTCATTTCAATTCTTGCACTACGAGTGTAATCTGCATTGTGGCAGCTCTGCTGCCGACATGTTCTTTGACAACACAGTCCACAGTAACCTTCCTACCGGAGAAAAAAGAGGCAATGAAGAACCATTCGAGTACGGACGCATCCGACAGGCGAGACGCCGATACACACGATAACCCCGACCCGACCCCCGTCTGCAAGAAAGGCCGATTGTTTTCCCACATGAACGGTTCCGCCGTTATTTTAGTTGGTGCATGTCTCCTGGGAACGATTCCCTTATTCGCGCGCCCACTTCACGGCGAAGGAATACCGACTGCGGTCATCAGCGCCGTTCGCATGGGATTCTCGTGGTTCCTCGCGATGAGCATGGTGGGATGGTCACGCATGAACCTCCTTGCTTGCGATAAAGAGGAGCGCAATGCCCTTCTTGTCCTCGGAACAATCGGAAGCGGATTGACCAGTGTGTTCTATACCGCGTCGTTGAAGTACACGACGATAGCAATCGCCATCGTCGTCGTCTTCTGCGCGGTTCCGATCACGACCTACGTCATCGACCGAGTGTACCGGCGGTTCCGATCCATGCATCTACTTTGCCTGGGCCTCGTCATTCTCGGCTTCGCGGCGCTCTCTTGGGATAAGTTCCTTTTGGGCGGAAGTCGGAAAATTTCGGAACACCTTTTGGGGATTCTGTTGGGCGTGCTCACGGGCATCTGCTTCGGCACCTATGCCCCCTTCGGAAAGAAGCTGATCGCATTGAAAACCCCAGTCATTCTTTTCTGGGCGTTCGGCATCGGCTTTCTCTGTCACTTTCCACTGCTCTGGTGCATGCAGGGGCACTGTCCTCCATGGACGAGGTCGACCGTTCTCAATCTTGTCGGCCTCGGATTGTTCGGGTGCTTCCTTCCGTATCTGCTCATCCAGATCGGAATGAAGTCAAACAGCATAAGTGTGATGCAAGTCAGCATGTTGTTTCTCTTGGAACCGGTGATCTCGGTGATCGTCGGATGTCATTTCTGTGAGTACCTCTCGGTGCTGAATATGCTGGGCGTGGCATTGGTGCTCGTCAGCATCTTCATCTACCAATTTCAAGAAAAGAAGGAGTGTGTACGATGAGTGAACAGACGCGTATTACCCCCCGCAGCGAGGACTACCCTCGTTGGTACCTCGATGTGATCGCAGCCGCTCGCCTAGCGAGCTACTCGGACGTTCCGGGCTGCATGATCATCGAGCCCAACGGCTGTGCCCTCTGGGAACGTGTGACCGAGATCTTCGATGCTCGCATCAAGGCGACCGGTCACCGCAACGTGAAATATCCGGCGCTGATCCCCCTCTCGCTACTCCAGCGGGAGACGGAACACGTCGAAGGTTTTGCGCCTGAGCTTGCTACCCTCACGCACTTGGGAAGCGAGAAGCTGGCGGATCCTCTCGTGCTCCGCCCGACGTCGGAAACGATCATGTACGCCGACTTCGCCAAGAAGGTAAGGTCATTGTCGGATCTGCCGATCAAGATCAACCAGTGGTGCAACGTCTGGCGCATGGAGCGTCGCACCCTGCCCTTCCTCAGAACATTCGAGTTCTACTGGCAGGAAGGGCATACCGCGCACGCCACGGAGACAGAAGCGCGACAGGAAGTGATGGACATGCTGCAGGAGTACAGAAGGTTTGCCGAAGGGACGCTAGCGATCCCATGCATCCCCGGCATGAAGACTCCCGGCGAACGATTTGCCGGTGCAGTGGATACCTTCTCGATCGAGACGATGATGCAGAACGGGAAAGCTCTCCAGTCTGCAACGTCGCACTACCTTGGACAGAACTTCGCCCGCGCTTTTGGGGTTCAGTTCTCCTATGGAGTGGGACAGTCCGAATTCGTCTACCAGACGAGTTGGGGCATGAGCACACGCATCATCGGCGCGCTCATCATGTCGCACAGCGATGATAAAGGGCTGGTTCTTCCGCCCCGCATCGCGCCAGTGCAGGCTGCCATCCTACTCATTGTCGACAGAAAAACGTCGGCCAATGAGCGTCGGGATGGCTTCCTTACCTCTGTCCGGCAGCAGCTGGACAACGCGGGCATCTCGTATGTTCTGGATGCGACGGATCGCAAACTCGGTCTCAAGCAGTACGACTGGGAGAAGCAGGGCATCCCCTTACGCATCGTGGTCGGCACTTCGGAGATCGACCGCAACCAGGTCATGATCATCCGGCGGGACACGTCGACGAAGACGACCGTCCCTCTCGACGGCCTCGGAGCGGCGGCCAAACTGCTGCTCGAAGGGATGCAATCCGACCTCTTCACTGCAGCGCAGGAACGCCTCCGGACGAAGTCCCGCGTCTGCGCGACGCTGGAAGAAATCCGTGCGGCGTTCAAAGAAGGGAACTTCTTCGTCCATACCGGCTGGGCCGGTAGCAAGGAAGACGAAAAGGGTGTCAAGGAAGCAGGGGATGGAGTGACATTGCGCTGTATTCCTCTGGAACAGACAGCGCAGCGCGTCGAAACATGCTTTCTGACGGGCAAGCCCGCCGAGCATCAGGTGATCCTCGCAAAGGCTTACTGAAAGGACGTGCCTGGGATGGAACGGTGCTGTGGACCCTGCAAAGAACGCAACCGCTGCATGGATGCAGCGGTTTTTTTGTGTTTGAAGACATAAAAACCTGGATTGTGAATGGTACGAAGCCATGGATCGTGCCACGGGTGCTACTGAAGGGAACTGAATTTGCTGTACCGGAACCTGCGCGCGTTTGCGTCGAAAGACCAGTCAAAGTCTGATCCTGGGAGTTTACTGTCTAAATACTGGAGCGCCTTATCGGAGCTTATCAGGAACCAGTTCGAAGCTCCGGTTAGGGGTATGTAATCCACAAGAGTCCCTAGAGAGAAGATTTGATATACTGGCTGCATGTCTCCTATGCAAATCATCACTGCATCAATCGATCGCAGTGTTTTAAAAGCGCTCGCACGCGAGCGCTTCGGGGACATGGTGAAAGCCGTTGTGGACATCGATCGCCGGATTATGGCAATCGGCGGCGAGCTGCATGCCGATGAGGAGCAGATGCTGCTGGAACAGGGGTCGAAGCAAGAACATTTATGGGGCATCAATCTCTATCCCGATACGACAACCGCAGACTGGTTGGAGTTCGATTCACTGATCAATCTGCGACCGTCGCAAGGAAATCATTCGCGCGGCGTCGATGATCCTAACCTGCAGGAACGTATCCGCTCCGTCGTCTCTTCTCTCATTGCATGACCAACCCTATGCATACAGAATTGGCTGCAGGCCGGTGGCAGAGTTTCCCGCTGGCTCTACAACTCGCCCACGTTGGTAGTGAAGTATCGCGGGCATGTAACGCGAAAAAAATGGGAAACGACGTCCGCATGCAGTCCGCGTTACCCAGGATGCTAGAGCTTTTCGATTTGACCATCGCGGATCCAAAAAACAGATATCGGTTACGTGAGCTCTGTCGCGCGCGGGAGGTGCTATGCGATTTTCTCGTCGGCAACAATGTATATCATTCGACTGACGTGTCACTAGACAGATACTTTTTACAGTTTGCCGCTGCGTCGAAACACTAGCCCATTTGACGAAGCTGATTGGAGCGGGATACTGGAGCTTATCAGGAACCAGTTCGGATCTCCGGTTAGGAGTTTATGTCCATGATTCCCTATGTTCCTGCCCATGGATTGATGCCTTCTGGCGGTGGTGGAACGATGGGAAAACGGGGGACTTTGTCGCCCTTTTTCCAATGTTCCCCTTCACGGGGAGGATTGATTCCGGAGTGGAATTCCATCCATTTTCTTATCCATAAGACATTGAGCCCCGGCTTTGCAAGTACATCTTCCGAAGGTTGCTTCATCTCCCCACGGTCGTTGATCTCACAGGATTTCTCGAAGGAAAAACGATAGAGGTTGATCGCCCCTCTCTCAAACGCTTTTGAACTCATTGCGATGTATGCCAGAAGGACACGAAACTTTCTCTCTCCCACGAGAGCAACGATCTTGTCTCTGTTGTGGATGAGACGCTCTGTCCAATGCCGAAGCGTTTGTCTGTAGTGATCGTGACAGTTGCTCGTGTCATGCATGCAGAGCAGGCCCGCGCTCTCGGCGGCGGAAATGATCTGATCCTTCCTAACCAAATGGAATCCCGGGAACACATGCTTCTGCAGGAAGTGCGTCCCGAACCTCAAGAAACGCCTTCGTGGTCTGGTGATGGATTGGAGGAAGAAACGCCCATCGGTTTTCAGTGCCCTGTGGACGAAGGAAAAGAACTCTTTCTGCCGTGCAGGTTGAATGTGCTCCAGGCATCCGGCGGCGCTGATCGTATCGAACGCATTCTCGAACGGGAATTCCGCGAAATCCCCGACGCGTACATCCGGTTCCTCGATGCCACAACCTTGCAACCGTTCACGGGTGTACGCCGCTTGCGTGGGGCAATCCGTGATACCGGTAACGTTCGATTCGTACGTGCGATGGATGTACTCCATTTGCCCTCCCCAGCCGCAGCCAATTTCCAGATGGTCTCCGCCCTGCGGCACATCCATGAATTCCGAGCAGGCCATTCTCATTGCCATTTCTTCTGCTTCATCAAGTGTTTCGTTTCCCTCCCAATACCAGTTCCCGGTGTACTTCTGCCATTTCCCTAGGAAAAGTTGGAAGACTTCCGGTGGTAAGTTGTAATGCTCGGGAGCAGCAGGCACCGGAGCGAAACGGCTCAGCTGGTTCAGCAAGGCCATCTTCATTCTTCCCAAAGGGGAGAGTATGGGATTTTTCAGCGTTGTTGCCATTTCCAAGATAGGCTCCGGATCTCCGCGGAAATCCACTCTCTGCTGCAAATATCCTTCTGCGACTCCGGCAATGCGCAGTGATCCGAATGAACGGAGGAAATCTTCGACGGTTGCAAAGACGAGGGTGGACCGAGGCTTCTCCTCCGTAGGCTCAACGCCTACATGAAATGTCTGTCCGGCAACTTCAATGAAAAGCGCGACGTTCGCTTGCACGCACTGTGCGCAAAGCTCCCCGATTTTTCTGGCGACATCGGGATTGTCGTTGGGCCGTGGGATCTTGAATGGAGGGTACTGAGGTGTCTCTTCGATTCCCTCTGCTTCAAACATAGGATGACAAATCTATCATCTCGTAACTTTGAGCGATATCCCCGTTCAAGTTTTCAAGGGCGATTCTCGGTTGTATTTCCAGTGGTGGAGCGGGTAACGGGAATCGAACCCGTCTCGCTGCCTAGGCAAGGCGTCGTACTACCAATGCAAACGACAATAATCTGGAGCGGGTAACGGGAATCGAACC
>JBBAAJ010000039.1:0-10744 GCA_041658365.1 Candidatus Peribacteraceae bacterium
ATAACGGCGAGGGTGCCCCGGATGATATCGACCACCTCAGTAACCGGCGTGTGCGCTCCGTCGGGGAGCTCGTGCAGAACAAGTATCGGGTGGGGCTCATGCGCACGGAGCGAATCATGAAAGACCGCATGACCGTGATGGATCTGGAGACCGTGACGCCGACGCAGCTCATCAACTGCCGTCCGGTCACGGCGGCGCTGCGCGAGTTCTACGCGAGTTCGCAACTCTCGCAGTTCATGGACCAGACGAATCCCCTCTCGGAACTTGCCCACAAGCGGCGCCTTTCCGCAATGGGTCCGGGCGGGCTCTCCCGCGAACGGGCGAGCTTCGACGTCCGCGACGTGCATCCCAGCCACTACGGCCGCATCTGTCCGATCGCCACGCCGGAAGGCCCGAACATCGGTCTCGTCGTGCATTTGGCCTCCTATGCGAAAGTGAACGAGTACGGTTTCCTCGAGACGCCGTATTACGAAGTCCGGCACACGGTGAAGATGGATCCGGATGCGCTCGTCGGGCGCACCATCGACACCACGCTGCGCGACGGGCGCACGGTGATCGTGAAGGAGGGCGACAAGATCGAGACGAAGCAGCTCGCGGCGAAAGTGACAGCGCTCCTCAGGCGCCAGGGGCTGACGGAAGTTCCCGTGCGTGCGTACGTGATTGCGAAGGAGCAGTACATCGACGCGGATCGCGAGCGTCACCTCACCATCGCGGAGGCCAATAGCCAGCTGAGTGAGAAGAATGAGTTCGTGCAGACGCGCGTTCACGCACGCAAGCACGGCGAGCCCGTGCTGGCGCACGTGCGCGACGTGACGCATGCAGACATCTCTCCCAAGCAGATCCTCTCCGTATCCACCTCGCTCATCCCCTTCCTCGAGCACGACGACAACACGCGCGCTTCCATGGGCACGAACATGCAGCGGCAGGCGGTGCCGCTCGTCCGGCCTGCTGCGCCGCTCATCGGAACGGGTATGGAGAGCGTGGCTGCACGTGCTTCGGGGCATGTGCTCCTCTCGCAGGAAGACGGGGAAATCCTGGCGGTAGATGCGCGGGAGGTGACGGTCCTGTACCACTCTGGCAAGCGCGTCACGCATCAGCTCGACAACTTCACGCGCAGCAACCAGGGGACATGTCTCCACATGCGTCCGCGCATCGAGATGGGACAGAAGGTAAAGGCCGGCGATGTGCTCGCGGATGGGTCGGCGGTTGACGGCGGGGAGCTCGCTCTCGGCCAGAATCTCCTCGTCGCGTACATGCCGTGGGGCGGGTATAACTTCGAGGATGCCATCATCATCTCCGATCGCATCGTGGAGCATGGGCTCTACGATTCCATCCACATCGAGTCCTACATCACGGATGTCCGCGACACGAAGCTCGGGTCCGAGACGGTCACCCGAGACATCCCGAATGTCGGCGAGGGCAAGCTCAAGGATCTCGATGCGGACGGCGTCGTCCGGATCGGAGCCACAGTGCACGAGGGAGATATTCTGGTAGGGAAGATCACGCCGAAAGGCGAGACCGAGCTCACCCCGGAGGAGCGCATTCTCCAGGCCATCTTCGGTGACAAGGCGAAGGATGTGAAAGACAGTTCCCTGCGTCTCCCGGGAGGCGCAGGCGGCAAGGTGGTGGACGTACATATTTTCGATCGCGCGGAGGGGGACGAGCTGCCGACGGGCGTCATCAAGCAGATCAAGATTTTCGTCGCGCAGACGCGGAAGGTTCAGGTCGGGGACAAGATGGCCGGCCGTCACGGGAACAAGGGCGTCATCGCGAAAATCCTTCCGAAGGAGGACATGCCCTTCCTCGCCGACGGGCGCTACGTCGACATCGTCTTGAACCCGCTCGGCGTGAGCTCCCGCATGAATATCGGCCAAATCCTGGAGGCGCATTTGGGATGGGCATGTCAGGTGCTCGGCATCCGCATCGCCACGCCGGCGCTCAATGGGATCTCCACTGGACAGATCATCAAGTTCCTGAAGCTCGCGAACCTCCCCGAGACGGGCAAGATCCAGCTCTTCGACGGTCGTACAGGCGAGCCATTTGCCAGCATTTCGACCGTCGGAAACGTCTACATGCTCAAGCTCCTGCACCTCGTGGAGGACAAGATTCACGCGCGCAGCGTCGGGCCGTACTCCCTCGTCACCCAGCAGCCGCTCGGCGGCAAGGCGCAGCATGGCGGCCAGCGTTTCGGGGAAATGGAGGTCTGGGCGCTCGAGGCCTACGGCGCCGCACATACATTGCAGGAAATGCTCACCATCAAGTCCGATGATGTCGTTGGCCGGTCGAAGGCCTACGAATCCATCGTGAAGGGAGAGCCCATCCGGAAGCCTTCGACGCCCGAATCCTTCAACGTGCTCGTGAAGGAGCTTCAGGCACTCGGTCTCAAGGTCGATCTTCTGAAGTTCAGTGACGAAGTCCCCAGCGATGCACCCATCGTGAAGCTCGATGAGGGTGAGGCCGAAGTCATCAAGCTGAAGACACGCTTCGACGAGGAGCAGGAGAGCGAGGAGCTCATTCCGACCACCGATAAAATCAGCGACCTGGAGGCAGTTTTGGAGGGCGAGGATGAGATCAAGAAGGGTATCGAGGAAGGCGAGCCCGGCGAAGCCTCGGGAGTAACCCAGAAAGAAGAGCTCAAGGAGGCGGTGGAGAGTGATGATGACAAGTAGGAATTGAAGGCTTTTTTCCTTGACCCTCTCCGTAAGCTGAGTAAAATCCTTTGGCACCTATGCATTTTCCAAGCACGTACCCGTAGCATCAGCTTCTTTAATCAGGAGTCCTGGTCCTACGGGTGCGCGCGAGCCACCCGTTTTTTTTGCTCGGGTGTCTCCTCCCGCCACCAAGTTCCTTGGCAGCATCGGCCAAAGAAGAATGATTCAATAATTGTTCATGACCTGACGTGTGCAGGACGTGTCTACGTACTGCCCGCGAAATGGTACGTGAACAGCACAATTTCACCCCGCGCAAGCGGGGTCTCGAATATACATGTTACTCAACGCATCACACGGATGCCTCGACTCTCTATTCCGATGAAGGACGTGGCCAGCTGCGATATGCTTCGGTCAGCCGCTAGGCAGGCGCTATCAGCCGAAGATTTCCGAATGGGGAAACCCCTGGGACGGAATGGTCCCAGACTCGGTGTCACTTGTGGATTCCATGACGGTAGTAGTTGTTTCAATTGTGTCGGAGAGGTAGCAAGTAGTAAGTAGTCAGTAGCTGGGAAAACATCGTCCCTTGCTACCCGCTACGTGCTACCCGCTACTTCACTGTCGCAAGTGAAGCTACCACCACCGTTCCCGAATCCAGAAGCGACACCGAGAGGTATACTCTGCGAACTGAAACATCTCAGTAGCGGGGGAAAAGAAATCAAATCAGAGATTCCCGTAGTAGTGGCGAGCGAACCGGGAATAGCCCAAACCCCGCGCAAGCGGGGGGTTGTAGGACCTTCATGAACCGATTGTGCGAACGTAGGCGAACGCCCTGGAACGGGCGGCCATAGACGGTGAGAGCCCAGTAGCCGAAACGCGAGCGCACGGTGGAGGATTCCTGAGTAAGGTCGGACACGTGTAATCCGGCCCGAATCCGGGTGGACCACCATCCAAGGCTAAACAGATAGAGAGATCAATAGCGGATAGTACCGTGAGGGAAAGGTGAAAAGCACCCCGAAAGGGGGATGAAATAGTCTCTGAAATGTGATGCGAACAACGAGTCGGAGCCCCGCGCAAGCGGGGTGACGGCATTCCTTTTGCCTAATGAGCCAACGACTTTGTTCTCAGCGGTGTGGCTAAGGCAGCTATAGCCGAAGCCGGAGCGAAAGCGAGTCTTAATAAGGCGTTTATCGCTGGGACAAGACCCGAAACCGGGTGAGCTACCCATGAGCAGGATGAAGTCCGCCGAAAGGTGGATGGAGGTCCGAACCATAATGTATCGCAAGACATTGGGATGACTTGTGGGTTGGAGTGAAAAGCTTATCGAACCCGGAGATAGCTGGTTCTCCTCGAAATGTTTTTTGGAACAGCCTCATGATATACAGCAGGGGGTAGAGCTACTGTTTAGACGAGGGGGTGTTTTACGCCTACCGAGTCCTGACAAACTCCGAATACCTGCTCTTAGAGTCATGGGAGTGAGACGGTGACAGCGAAGTGCCATCGTCGAGAGGGCAACAGCCCAGATCGTTTGCTAAGGTCCCTAATACCGGTTAAGTATTTCAAAGGAAGTGTCATCGCATGGACAACCAGGAGGTTTGCTTAGAAGCAGCCACCCTTTAAAGAAAGCGTAACAGCTCACTGGTCGATTGCGACGATGCGCCGAAAATTTACGGGATTAAACCGGTAACCGACGCAGCGAGTTCGTGGAGCTACTTATGGTTTCCTTGAGATAAATTTTGTAAAAGATCTCACAGGGAATTGTTAAATTGTTAAATTGTTAAATTGTTCGCAAGCGAAACACGCGTTCTTGCCTGTCAACAATTTAGCAATTTAGCAATTTAACATTCTCAGTTGTATCTTTGGCAGCCAGTATCTCAATCGAAGCCAAAAGCAGCTCCACGAGCAGTAGAGGAGCGTTCTATTCAGCAGTGAAGCTCGGTTGTAAGGCCGGGTGGAGCGGATAGAAGTGAGACTGTTGGCATGAGTAACCACAAGGCAGGTGAAAACCCTGCCCGCCGAATTCCCAAGGTTTCCCACGCAACGTCGATCGGCGTGGGGTTAGTCGGTCCTAAGGCGAGGCTGAAAAGCGTAGCCGATGGGCAGCAGGTCAACATTCCTGCACCTCGTACGCACCGCCAAGGGGAGAAGGTTGATAGCCTGGCTGGCCTCTGGCCCCGCGCAAGCGGGGTCATGTCGGTCGGGAAGGATTCCTTCAACCCAAGAGAGGCGTGACGGAGACGGAACACCGGAGCGTCTATATTGACTGGACGTGGAAAGCACGAAACGTTGAGAGCCGGAGGCAAATCCCCGGCTTGAGTCGAGTGCCAACCAATCACCCCCGCTCTGCGGGGCTGCGTCCGACTGTTTCAGCTCCCAAGAAAACCGTCGCTCTGAGGGGCGTATGAGACCGTACCGCAAACCAACACTGGTGGGATGGTCGAGTAGACCAAGGCGATCGGGACAACTTGCGTTAAGGAACTCTGCAAAATAGCGTCCGTAACTTCGGGATAAGGACTGCCCCGCACGCGCAAGCGCCGCGGGGCCGCAGCGAAAGAGCCCCTGCGACTGTTTACCAAAAACACAGGTCCCTGCGAAGCCGTAAGGCAATGTATAGGGGCTGATGCCTGGCCAGTGCTAGAAGGTCACGTGAGGGGGTGTATGCCTCCGATCTAAGCCCTAGCGAACGCCGGCCGTAACTATAGAACGGACCAATTGTAGTTACGTTAATAAATCTGACTAATTGCTGGAAACTCTGTTGTATCTGGGAGTACTTAGGGTGTACAATCGTACACATGAGTGAAAATCTCTCCAGTGCAGACAATCAGCAGGAAAGACTTTTGATAGCTATCATTCCGTCCGATCTTGGCAATTACATTGCCGGGTTCTCGGATGGCGAAGGGAGTTTCAATTTTTCATTCCGACCAAGGAATGATTATCGAATTCCATGGAAGGTATCTGCTTGTTTCAATATTTCCCAAAAGGAACGTCCGATACTGGAGCTTTGCCGACAGACATTTCGATGCGGCACACTTCGGTCACGTCCGGATGGGATTTGGTACTTTGAAGTGAATACTCTGAATGATTTGATCCGGTGCATTATTCCTTTCTTTCAACACTTTCAATTTCGATCGCAGAAGAAACAGAAGGATTTTCAAACGTTCTGCACGATTGTTGAGATGCTGAGAACCGGAAAACAACATTCATTTGGAGGCATTCAGGAAATTCTTCACTTCCGGAGAGACATGAATGGAGGCGGGAAGAGAAAGTACTCGGAGCAGCAAATACTGGATAGGTTTTGAAAGAATCCTCAGAGACTATACGTCAGACACCCCGAGCGAAGTCGAGGGGGTGAAGATATAGTCCGATCTCATGGGCGACCATGAGCATCACGCTCTTCCTAATAGAGCTTGAGACCCCGCAGCAGCGGGGGAACATTTGAACGGTCCTAAGGTAGCGAAATTCCTTGTCGGGTGGTCGAAAAGAACTTGCCCGAATCGCGAGCAATCGCGAACACTGAGGAAATTTCTAAAATGTTTTAATGGTAATCAGTTTCAATTCCTTAACAAATTTTAAAGAGACAGAAGAAAGTACGTGATACGAACGCAGTGAAAAACGTCGCTATATGCTGGAACATCCGAGAATGGAGCACTACTTGACAAATTAAGTTGTCAATGTAAAAATGTGACTCCTGCGCCGCAGTACCAGACGCTTCGCGTCGGTACACGGCAACGGACAATCAGCAGGAAACCTTAATTTATGTCTTATAACAAACAGCTAGGAGTACTCGTAGTAAAGGCTCTCCAAAGCGGCATTGATCAGGCTGAGGTTTGCCAGTTACTTGAAGAGCTTCGGGAAAAGCTCTGTCAATGTTTGGTGGAAAATGGAGTACCCACAAGTGCACAAATGAGTGAAACCCCTGAAATATTGAACATTGTAGAGTTAACTATGGAGAAGTTCAGGGCACTTATTGATAAGTATAAGTATAATTAAGGATTCCTCAGAGACTACACGCGACGCTCGATGAGCAATTGGCATTTGGCAATTAGCTAATAGCTACAAGCCAAAAGCTAATAGCTTCATCGAAGATGATATAGTCCGATCCCTGCAGCGATGCAGGGTGCGCGAAATTGCAGCGCAAATAAAAAACACGCGTTACTCGAGTGAGTAGGTATGTGCGCCCCGGTATTTAGCCGGGGTCTCCGATTAACCACCGGAGGGAAAATCACACTTGTGAAGTTCCGACCCGCACGAATGGTATCACGGTGGGGGCACTGTCTCGACGCAAGGCCCGGTGAAATTGCAGACCCGGTAAAAATGCCGGGTGAATCACGGTAGGACGAAAAGACCCTATGAAGCTTTACTGTAGGCTGGCATTGTGGCCTTGGATCGCGTGCGCAGGATAGGTGGGACCCTTTGAGACGGGAGCTTTGGCTCTCGTGGAGGGGCCGTTGAGATACCACCCTCGTGTTCCGATGTCACTCACCTGTGGTGTTAGAAGTATTTGTAATTAAGGTTGATGAAGTATCACTTCCGCGAAATTGTTAAATTGTTATATTGCTAAATTGTTCGCAAGCGAAACGCAAGTCCTTGCCTGTCAACAATTTAACAATTTAGCAATTTAACAATCGCAAAAGGATTCTCCCGCCAACCATTGATACGAGTTTTTCTACCACCACAGGGACATTGCTTGCTGGGCAGTTTAACTGGGGCGGTTGCCTCCTAAAAAGTAACGGAGGCGCGCAATGGTCCACTAGCGCCGGATGGAAATCGGCGCGGTCGTGTAATCGCACAAGTGGGCCTGACTGTGAGACGGACATGTCGATCAGAAGCGAAAGCTGGTGATAGTGATCCGGCAACCGAGCATATTACTATGCTCTTACCACGTGGGTGGGTTGTCGCTCAACGGATAAAAGTTACTCTAGGGATAACAGGCTGATCGGTTCCAAGCGCCCATAGCGACGAACCGGTTTGGCACCTCGATGTCGGCTCATCGCATCCTGGGGCTGGAGAAGGTCCCAAGGGTTTGGCTGTTCGCCAATTAAAGCGGTACGCGAGCTGGGTTCAGAACGTCGTGAGACAGTTTGGCCTCTATCCTCCGTGATCGTTTAGACAATTGAGGGAACTTGCTCCTAGTACGAGAGGACCGGAGTGAACGAACCTCTGGTGTGCCTGTTGTCGCGTCAGCGGCATTGCAGGGTAGCTATGTTCGGTAGGGATAACCGCTGAAAGCATCTAAGTGGGAAGCCCATCCCAAGATCAATTGTCCCCATAATCCCCCTGGAAGATTACCAGGTAGATAGGCTACAGGTGTACGCACGGTAACGTGCTCAGCCGAGTAGTACTAACGGGAGATTGAACATGTATGTTTGTTCTGTGCTGTTCATGTTTCATTCGCGGGCAATACGTGGGCATGGTGGAAGCAATTCCATCTCCACGTATTGTTCTTTGTTGAGATAATCTCTTGAAGTAGCTAGTAGTTGGTAGCTGGTAGCTGGGGGAATGCATATTCCTAGCTACTAACTACTAGCTACCAGCTACCCGTAAGAGTTATGCTTAACAGCAGAAATCTTCGTTCTTTCCTCATCAGCATTCCGTCTTGGTGCCTATAGCCCCGGGGAAACACCCGTTCCCATTCCGAACACGGCAGTTAAGCTCGGGCGCGTCGATGGTAGTATGGCGAACGCCATGCGAGAGTAGATCGGTGCCAAGACAGAGTGCTGAAAGGAACTGCGCTACTCTGATACTCATGCAAGAAAGATTGCAGAAGATTCTCTCGGCTCGTAGCATTTGCTCCCGCCGCCCTTCGACTCTGCTCAGGGCGACGCTATGCTAATCACATGCAAGAGAGGATTCAGAAGATTTTGTCAGCGAGAGGAATTTGCTCGCGTCGCAAAGCTGAGGAATACCTCCTTCGGGGTTTGGTGAAGGTTAATGGAAAAACGGCTGTGTTGGGCCAGAAGGCCGACTCTGCAACCGACCGGATCGAAGTGGACGGCAAAGTGGTCCAGGATCGCAAAGAGATGCTCTATTACGTGATGAACAAGCCGGTGGGGGTGGAGACGACGAACGTTGAAAGAAACCAAGGAGTCCGAGGAAACCGACGAAACCGAGGAAAAACATTCATATCCTCGGACTCTTCGGGCTCTTCGGTTTCCCTCGCCTCGGCGAAGCCTTCAGGCGAAGCCGGGTCGGCTTCTTCCGTGAGGGATCATCTCCCTCCGCATTTGCGAGGGAAGATCTTCCCCATCGGCCGGCTGGACAAGGATTCTTCGGGGTTGCTTCTTTTTACGAACGACGGCGTGCTTGCTTACCGCTTGACCCATCCAAAATTCGATCATGACAAAGAGTATGAGGTGATTTTGGATCGCTCGATCAGCCCTATGGTCTGCAAAAATATTGAAAAGGGATTTGAAATGGACGGTTATATGACCAAACCGCTAAAAGTTAATAAAATCGCTCCAACCAGGGTTCGGATCGTCCTGACGGAGGGAAAGAACCGTCAGATTCGGAGGATGTGCCAACACTTCGGGTACACTGTAAAGTCTCTTCAACGTATAAGGATTATGACATTGAATGATGAACGTCTGAAACCGGGAGCTCTTCGAGCCCTTTTAGAAGCCGAAAAAGTGGCGCTCTTACATGCAGTTGGGCTATAATAATAGAATGGATATCAAGCTCATCTCCCACGGGGCCGCGCGCGAAGTCACAGGGAGTTGTCATGAGATTCGCATTGGTGAGAAGCGCATTCTTTTGGACTGTGGCCTCTTCCAGGGCAGGAGACGCGAAACCGCGGAGAAAAATGCCGCCTTCGGCTTCGATCCGAAGAAGGACATCGATGCCGTCATCCTGAGTCATGCGCACATGGATCATGCCGGGCGCATCCCTCTGCTCTATAAGAAGGGCTTCGCCGGGCCGATATTCTGTACGTACGCAACGCAGGACTTAACGGAAGTCATGCTTCAGGATTCCGCCTATATCCAGGAAAAAGACGAGGAGTATTTCCGCAAACACCTGACGGGATCCATGATGCCGTCCGCTGGGCCTCTCTACACGCAGAGCGATGCGAAGGAATGCATGAAGCTCTTCGTCGGGAAGAACTACGGCGAACGTTTTCAGGTGATCCCGGGAGTGACGTGTACCTTGCTGGAGGCGGGCCACATCCTCGGTTCCGCGATGTTGTATCTCGAGATCGAAGCGGGAGGGAAAATAGTCCGCATCGGGTTCTCCGGCGACATCGGGCGGAACACCCTGCCCATCATCCGCGACCCCGAGGCGATGCCGTCGGTTGATTATCTCCTCTGCGAGAGCACCTACGGCGATCGCCGGCATGAGGACATCGTGACCGCGCGTGACAAGCTCCGCGAGGTCATCGTCCGCACCGCGGCGCGCGGGGGGAAAGTCCTCATTCCGGCGTTCTCGCTGGAACGCACGCAGGAAATCGTCTACGACCTCCATGTGCTCTGGGACGAACGGCAGATACCGGCGATCCCCATCGTCATCGACTCCCCGCTCGCGTCTCGGGTCACCGAGATCTTCAGGAAACACCCCGAGTGCTATGACCAGGACATGTACGATCGTTTTCTCAAAAAGGCTCATAGTCCCTTCCAGTTCTCGCTCGTGAGCTACACGGAGACGGTGGAGCAGAGCAAGGAGCTCAACGGAGCGAGGGGACCGATCGTGATCATGGCGGGTTCGGGGATGTGCGAGGCGGGAAGGATCCGGCATCACCTGAGAAACGAGCTCGGAGATCCCCGGAACACGGTGCTGGCCGTTGGATACATGGCGGAGAACACGCTTGGGCGGAGGGTGCTGGACCCCAAGATCACGGAAGTGAAGATCTTCGATGAACCGGTGCGAAAGAAAGCGGAGATCCAATCCATCAACGCCTACTCGGGACATGCGGACATGAACGATCTCGATCGTTTCATCCAGTCGGTTCAGGGACTTCGGGGACTCTTCATCGTGCACGGGGAAGAACAAGGGATGCGCACCCTCGCAGAGAGGACGGCAGCCGCAAAACACGTGGCAGTCGAAATCCCGGAGCGGGAGAAGGAGTATGAAATCACAATGTGATTATCCCGTGTGTTTCCTTCGAT
>JBBAAJ010000040.1:0-10540 GCA_041658365.1 Candidatus Peribacteraceae bacterium
GCAGTCAGTGCCAGCGACCGCGGAATCGGCGTGGCAGTCATGGAGAGAAAATGCGGGCTCCCCTTATCTTTCAACCGCTGTCGCTGCTCGACACCGAACCGATGCTGTTCATCCACGATCGCCAATTTCAAATCCTTGAACTTCACGGAGTCCATGGTGAGCGCATGGGTACCGATGACGACGTCGATCAACCCGGCCGCGAGGTCGCGCCGGACAGCCTCCGCTTCCGAGTGCGGCACGGAACCGGTGAGGAGCGCGACACGCGGGGCTGGCATCCCCCGGAGACTCGCCGCTGCCGCTCCCTCCCCGCTGTACGCGCTGCCGTGCACGAAAGAGTGGAATGTGACGAGCAACCGCGTCACCGTCGCCACGTGCTGCTTTGCCAGCACTTCCGTCGGCACCATCAGCGCGCACTGTCCGCCTGCGCGCAGGACGTCCGCGATCACCGCGACCGCGACGAGGGTCTTGCCCGATCCCACGTCCCCCTCGAGGAGCCGGGACATCGGGCGATCCTGTTCCATATCGCGGAGGATTTCGTAGATCGCCACTTTCTGCCCTCCGGTCGGCGTGAAGTTGAGTGACCGGAAGAACGCCCTGATGAGCTCGACATCCATGGGAACACGCAGGCGGTCCTGCCGTTCTCCCTGCCAGGCCTTCTTCCGTTCCAACACATTGATCTGGATCGCAAAGAGCTCCTCGAACGCCATGCGATCCCGTGCACGCTGCAGTCTCTCCGGTGTCGTCGGAAAATGAAGTTCCGCTATAGCTTCGAACCGCTTCAGAAGCAACTCTTCCTTCAGCACGTCTTCGGGCAGCGTTTCCGGCAGAAGGGGGATGCAAGCCCGCACCAGTGCGATTTTCTCCCTGAGCCAGCGGCTGGTGATCCTGTCCGTCTGCGGGTATACCGCGACGATGCGACCTGCATGCAACAGCTGCGGCCTGCTGGCATCCTCGAACGCCGGACTCTGGATCACAAGTTTCAGGTCGTTTTCCATAACCTTGCCGGTCAGAGTCACGACCTGCCCGTCATGGAGCATCCGTTTTATATGCGGCTGGTTGAACCAGATCACCTGCGCGCGGTTGCCTTCCTCGTCCAGGAAATTCGCCTGAACAAGAATTTTTTTAGACCGGGTCCGAACCAGCTTGAGATTTTCTATCGTCCCGCGAAGCGTAACTTTCTGATTGAGCGGCGCATCGATCAAGCTCGATATGCGGCTCAAATCCTCATGTGCACGGGGAAGATACAGGAGGAGATCCCAAACGGCACGGATACCCATTGCCTCGAGCGCCGCGATGAACGGGGGCGTGGTTTTGAGAAGCCGAGGTTCGAGTGAATCCTTCAGATCCACGTGAAGGATTGTACACCGGATCACACACTCCAGCTCACTGCGGGTCATAACCAAATTGTGTGAAGAAAATAATTTCGGTGAAAAAGTGAGCCTTTCCAATTGAGAGCGGGTATCTACCCGCGGTTGTTATAGAATTGCAGCATGTCCCAGCGCCACCCGACACAGAATCAGAACATGATGCTCGCGACCACGGTGACCCTCAAGCGTGCGCCGATCTTCGCTGATCCTGTTTGTGCGCGCGAAGCAGTCGAAGCATAGTGTTTTACCCAGAAAAGTCCGCGGGTAGATACCCGCTCTCGGGGGAATATATTTTTCTTGATTCACAGACGTGGATGAAGGTTTCTCCACACATATTGGCGTTGACCCCTCACGGCTTCCAGACAAGGAAAACCTGTCACCGAACACCGGAGTATGGTATAATAGAAACGATGGCGGACTTCGCAATACAGATGGCACATCCGGCAAATCTGACGGAGGAGGAGCAGAAGAAAGCCGGACAGCCGCTGCGCGGCGACATGGATGACGAACACAAGAACTTCTGCACCACGATCACGAAGCTCTTCGAGAGCGGTGCGATCGATGTCACAAAACCGGAGACGTTTCTCAACCAGGAGGTCTATGACAAGCTCGAGCCGGAGTGGAAGACCAAGACCGACATGGCGCTGATGAATATCGCCACGTTGTTGAATCATATTTACGGTTTTTACAAATCCAAGCAAACCCCCGACGCCTGTCCGCAACTCGCGAGTATGATCGACCAGCTGTGGGAAATGAAGCAGCGGATCGAAACACATGCCGACGTCTTTAAATTCTAGCTCTCCCCTCTCCTCCCGTGTCGAAAATCCCCGTTCCAGAAATCCCAAGAGAGCAGCTCCGAGAAGATCAGCAGCCCGAGAAACTGAAAACTGACGACGAGCGTGCGCCCTGGCAGTCGGTGAAGGCGCTCAGCCAGCTGCTCGAGAGAAAAGCGCAGGGTATCGAGAATCTCCCCAAGCCTGCTCTACCGCGCGCCACTGAGAAATATACGGTGGCGAAAGCGAATGTCGAGAAACGATTAGCGTTGATCCGGAGAATCGAGATCGCTGCTTGAAATCCATTTGATCCGCGCGTCCCTCTTCCACCACGTCATCTGCCTTTTCGCATACTGACAAGTTTGTACAATTATTTTATTCAGAACTTTAGTTTGTTCTAAGCCATTTTTTAAGTTCTGTAATATTTCCCTATAACCCGTGCTGATCATCGCGGGATCGTGCATCGTATAGCCTTTTTCGAGGAGTGATCGCACTTCCCCGATCCAACCAGCACGGAGCATCTGTTCCGTTCGACGGCGAATGCGCCTCTTGAGCTCCTCTCTCTCGACCCGCAAGCCGAAGATCAGGAGATCATACGGGCAGCCGGAACGCTTGAGTTGTGCCGATTTCGGTCTGCCGGTCTGTTCGTAAATTTCCAACGCACGGATGAGATAGACCTTGTTCTGACGGGGGATCGAAGCCGCGGACTCCGGATCTACCCGCGAAAGTCTCTCATGGAGCAAGCGACCCCCGTCACGGTCATACGCGCGGGAAAGCCGATGGCGCACACGGGCATCCGCCGCCGGCAGCGGACGGTACCCATCGATCACCGAACTCAAATAGAGCATGGAACCGCCGACGAGAAGCGGCATGTTTCCCCTCAAATGAATTTCACCGATGACACGGAGAGCCTCACGTTGGAACCAGGCAATGGTGCACTCCGTCCTGGGATCGAGAACGGAGAGAAGATGATGGGGTATCCCCTGCATTTCCTCCGTGGAAATTTTCGCAGTGCCGATATCGAGCTCACGATATATCTGCCTCGAATCCGCATTGACGATTTCTGCACCCACTCCATAGACGTCCTTCAGGTGGTGTGCGAGCTGTAGTGAGAATACCGTTTTCCCGCTCGCCGTCGGTCCGAGAACGACGATCAGCGGACGGCTCGGATGGGAACGAAAGAAATCCTTCAGTTCCTTCTGAAGGTTTTTGCCATGAATCCGCCTTCGCCCTGCGGGGCTTTGGCGCGACGAGGAGCATGGATGCTGTGTATCAGCTTGCGAAGGCAGTGGTCTGATTCCCCGATCTTCGAGATCGGAAATAGGAGTCCAGAGCTTGCTCTGGGGTTCATACCAGTGATTGCGCGAAGTTCGAGGCATGAAAAGGAAACTAATCTTTTCAGTATTCAAACATATTCACTCTGTCCTGAACACTGCCGGAAGCACGGCTCCATACGGTATAATAACCTAAAGACAAACGTAGAAACTTTTCTTCGCACCTTCTCCCCATTGTCTATGCATCCAATGATTCAATCGATCGCAAAGGGCATCTCCTCCGGGTCTCTCGCCCCACAGAACGACGTGCTGATTCCCACGGTCATCGAGCGCACGCCGCTCGGCGAGCGGGTCTATGACATTTACTCGCGACTCCTCGAGGAGCGGATCGTTTTCCTCGGCTCACCCATCAACGACCCGGTCGCCAACACCATCATCGCCCAGCTTCTCTTTCTGGAAAAACAGGACCCCAAGAAAGACGTCGTTTTTTATGTCAACACTCCGGGCGGACAAGTGAGTTCCGCCCTGGCGATTTACGACACCATGCAGCTCATTGCCCCGGATGTCTCCACCGTCTGTCTCGGCATGGCCGCTTCCGGCGGCGCCATCGTGCTGATGGCGGGCGCCAAGGGAAAGCGCTTCGCCCTCCCTCACTCCGAGATCATGATCCACCAGCCGCTCGGGGGGACCGAGGGGCAGGCGACGGACATCGCCATCCACGCCGAGCACATCATCAAGACGAAGGACATGCTCAACGGCCTCATTGCGAAGCACTCGGGGAAGAAGATCGCGAACGTGAAGGAGGACACCGAGCGCGACAAATTCATGACGGCTCAGGAGGCGCTGGAGTACGGTCTCATCGACAAGATCATTTCGGGGAAAGACAAGAAGTGATACGGCTGCGCGATGAAAACGCTACGAATGTTTTTCGAAGGTTATGCGAAGTAGCGGCGTAGCGATATCGCTTCGTCGCTATGAAGAAAAGCTCAGACGAACAATCGTATCATGGTTATCGCGAAGCCGTATCACTCCTCCTCCGCCGCCGCAGGCGGTTCTTCCGGCAATGTCGTGAACGCAAGCACGAACGCGATGAGCCACACGATCGAGGGGTAGATCGCCGCCATCGCATCCGGGAGCGGGAGCCCGGTCATGATCGTCTTGAGAACGATGCCGATCGGCACGGAACCGATTGCGAGGCCTCCAGCCCAGGCAGCCAGGAACTGATACCGGCCGATGGCGAGGAGGCCGCCCCCGAAAATCAGGAGCGCTGGCAGGATGAAGCCCCACAGGTACGCGATTCGCGATGACCAGCCTAAGAGCCCGTCCGTCACATTTGCGAGGAAAGGAGCGAGATCCCTGTACGCGGAAATACCGATCATCACCATGGTGACACCGAGCGCGATGCGCAGGACCGCGTTCGAAATATACGGAGCCGATTTCAGATTCATAGAAGGAAGAAGGAAAAATCAGGGATTCGACGGCGGTGGAGGTGGAACGCACGATCCGCAGCAACTCATCTTTCGGACGACGTAGTAGAGGATGATGAGCACGGCAGCGTTCTGGATCGCCGGCATCATGCTGCCGGTTGTCGCGGTATCACCCACCAGAATCGCGAGGCTCGCCCAGACGATAATTCCGCTTAAGGCGCCGAGGATGCAGAGCTTGCTCAGCCACGGAAGCTGCTTCACAGCTAACAGCGCGCCGCCGACGATCATCGCTGCCGGCACGAAGTACGCGAAGAACCCCATGACGTTCCCGAGCAGAGGAACCGGGCTAAACACGACCTTCGCTATCTCCACAAATCCCGGGAGATGGCGGTAGTGATTCACGCCGATGGAAACGAGAAGTGTTCCCAGCGCAATCCGGGGAAACCATGGGGCAAACCTGTCGAGAGGATGACTGGATGAAGAGCAATAACTCATACCGTGATGGGGAAGAGTGCGGGGAAAGTATCGCACGAGAAACGAATGAATGGATGACAAAACATCCCGGACGCAAGAGTATTCACTGGCATAATGTCCTCATGTTCATCCTCAGGAAATCTGCACGGAACGGACGGCTCGGCTCGCTTGCACTCCCGCACGGGACGGTGACGACCCCCGCATTCCTGCCGGTCGCGACGGCGGGAGCGATGAAAGGCATCACGCTTCCCGACCTCGCTTCCCTCGGCGCGGAGATACTCCTCTGCAATACCTACCACCTTCATCTGAACCCGGGGGAAAAGATCGTGAAAGAGGCGGGCGGCCTCCATGCGTTCATCGGATGGAGCAAGCCGATCCTCACGGACTCAGGCGGATACCAGGTCTTCTCGCTCAAAGAGATCCGGACGATCACCTCTGGCGGAGTCCATTTCAGGGATCACCGCAGCGGCGCGCGTCATTTCCTCGGCCCTCGAGAAGCCATCCGCATCCAGCACGCACTCGGAGCAGACATCATCATGTGCTTCGATGAGTGCCCGCCATCGACCGCTGCTCATCGTGATCAGCTTAAAGCCGTTGACCGGACTTTGAAGTGGGCTAAAGAATGCAAAAATGAGCATGAGCGGATACGGAACGAGACGATAAAGAAGACAAAGAAGAAAAAGAGGATAAGGGGAAATATTTCCTCTTTGTCTTCCGGCTCCTCTTCATCCTCTCCACTTCTTTTCGGAATTGTTCAGGGTGGCCTAATACCCGATCTCCGGAAAAAGTGCGCCGAGGAACTGATTGCCATCGGCTTCGACGGATACGCAATCGGAGGTCTCGCGGTAGGAGAGACAGAGCGGGAAATGTACTCCGTACTTTCGCTCGTCTGCCCCATCCTCCCAAAAGACAAACCGCGCTACCTCATGGGAGTCGGTGATCTCCGGCAAATGGAAGAAGCCGTCAGACGCGGCATCGATCTGTTCGACTGTGTCGCTCCTATGCGCGAGGCGCGCCACGGCAACATCTGGCTTTCGGACGGCACGAAGCTCAGGATCCGGCGATCGGAGTACGCTCAAGACCACTCCTCCATTGATCCTGAGTCCCCCGCTCCCAGCAGCCGCATACACAAGCGCAGCTACCTCCACCACCTCCTCCGGATCGGCGAACGGTACGGCGAAACCATCGCCTGCCTGCAGAATATGGCCGTGACGCTGGAAACAATCCGCTCGATACGAACGAAGATAGAGAAGCGGCGCTCCTAGAGAACTCCTGATGAACCGGAAATATTCCACATCAGCAGCGGCCCTTCGGGCCGCAGCGAATGAAGGATTTCCGCGTTGCCTATCACGACGCCGCAGCCTGAAAGGCTGCTGCTGTTGTGTTGTATGGCATGGAAACGGGTATTGATTAGAGATTTCCTAGAGTTTCTTTCGCCTATGCCGTGCGATCCACCAGCGTTTCACGAACGGAAGCGATTGCATGGAGAGAACGAAACCCACTGTCGGAATGAGTGCATTCAAATACGGACGAGCTGCGCCCATGGAAACGAGCACAAAGGCTGCGACGATGTAGGTGGTGAGTGCGATGGTACCGACACGGAACGCACTTGTTTCCCACGTCTTCTCGGCCTCCACACGGAGGTTTCGCTCCTCAATCGCCCGGACCGCCGATATGAGCTGCTCAATCCGTTCTTCCATACGAACATATTGTATCCCAGACCAATGACAACCATCCGCACCAAGGAGCATCCCTCTTCGTTCCGTTCCTCGGACTCCTCGGTTTCATCGGTTTCCTCATCCGACGGATACCACTTCGATCTCCGTATAGTTCTGCCGATGTCCCCGCAGCACCTTGTGGTAACGCTTGCGACGCTTGAACTTGCGCACCACGATCTTGTCTCCCCGACCATGCGCCTTCACGACCGCGGTCACTTTCGCGCCGGTGACATACGGCTTGCCGACCGTCGCCTGATTGCCGTCCGGCGAGAGGAGCAAGACCTTCTCGAACGTCACCGTCTCCCCGACCTTCGCGGGAAGCGTGGGCACGCGCAGCTGCATGCCTTTCTCGGCTTTCTCCTGGAACCCGGCGATGTCCACAATCGCAAACATAGCGTGCGGAGTGTAGCGATTGACAAACCGGAGTGCAACATCGGAACATCCGGGCTCACCACGGTAAACCCAAGTAACGAATGGTGGGCGCCAAGGGACTTAAACCCCTGACCTTCTCGGTGTAAGCGAGACGCTCTAATCAGCTGAGCTAGGCGCCCATGCTCCCATCGTACCATCATTGCCCAATTCCTAGGACTCCTCTACCATGCACCCGCTATGACGAACGTTCTCCTCTCCGTCGAAGTCAACCTCGGCATCCTCCTGACCCTTCTCATCCTCCTGCAGCACCGCGCATCGGGATTATCCGCCACCTTCGGCGGCACTGGCACGGCCTACATTCAGCGGCGCGGTGCAGAGAAGGTTCTCTTCGCTGCCACAATCTGGATCGCGGTCGCCTTCTTCATCATCGCGATCGTTATGATGTATGTTTAATCAAATTGTTAAATGGCTAAATTGTTAAATTGTTTGCATGCAAGATCCGCGCGTTTCGCTTGCGAACAATTTAGCAATTTAACAATATAACATTTAATCAGATCCTCCTTAGACAGCTAACAATCTCCGTTCTGCTATAGTAGATAGTAGCCCCCTTCTTGTGAGGTCTCTATTACGTTTGATTGCGGCAATGACACGGGTCGAGCGGACCGTACTCGCCGTGCTCGCCGTGTTCCTCACGCTGAGCCTCCTGATGCTCCTGCGTCTCTTCTACCTCCAGAACACGCTGTCCGTTCCCGGCGGAGGAGGAACGTACATTGAGGGATCCGTGGGAGAAATGCTCCCCCTCAACCCCTGGTTTGTGAACGGTAATGACGTCAGCCGTGACATCATCTCGCTTGTCTTCGCCGGTCTCCTCAAGTACGACCCCCAGAGCAACAAAATCATCGATAATCTCGCGACCGTCCGTGCCAGCGATGACAACCGTATCTACACGGCCACACTGAAACCGGGCATCCTCTGGCATGACTCGACGAAGGAACGCCCGCATCCCGTGACCGCGGACGACGTCGTCTCTACCTTCAAGACCATCCAGCAACCGAACTTCCCCAACCCCATCCTCCAGCAGAATTTCCGGGGAGTGGATATCGAGAAACTCGATGACCATACGGTGCGCTTCCGCCTGAGCAAGCCCTACTCCTTCTTCACGAGTAACCTGACGCTCGGCCTCGTCCCGAAATCCGCGTTCGAGGGTGTCCCGGTGAGCAAGCTCGACCAGACATTGGACTTCGGGTTCCATCCCATCGGCGCCGGCCCTTACAGCTTCTTAAACCTCCTGCAGACCGATTTCTCGACGGAGGTCACCCTGAAACGGTTCCAGCAGAGCGGCATGCCGGAGAACAAGATCGAACGTATTGTTTTCCGCGTTTTCCCGGACTACTCCGCATTGCTCACAGATATCACAAACCTGAACGGCGTCCGCCTGGTACCGCGGAACGAGAAAGGGCAACCCACCCTTCCGCGTCACTTCCAAGTCCTCCCCTACACCCTGCCGCAGTACGTGGGGCTCTTCTTCAACCTCGACCGGGAAATCCCCGCCGATCGCGGCGTGCGTTTGGGGCTGCAACTCGCGACGAATAAACAGGCTCTCGTAGATGCAATTCGTGAAATAGAGATCGTGAACTCGCCGCTTCTCGAGATCGATCTGGGCAACTGGAAATATCGGTTTGACGAGGCGGCGGCCAAGGGTGCGTTCTTCGACTCGAGCTGGAATATGCCGGAGAAGATCCGCCTGCAGCGGCTCCTCGAGCAACGGGAGACGAACCGGGTGGGCCCACTCAGTTCTCTCCCCAATATCGCGCTCCTCGGGAGCGGCGCTTCGCTCACCGTGACGGGGTCCTTGAGCGGCCTGAACCTCCCTGTTTTCGTCAACGGCATCCGCATCCAGACAGGCGCCCGCCTCCCGGACGGCACTGTCCGCGCACTCTCCGGCAGTTGGATGGTGAAGCTGCAGGCCGGGAACGGCCAGAGCGGTTCGCTGAAACTGGGAATGAACATCGTGCGGCTGACGAACGCCAAGGATGACGTGCAGGACACCGCTTTCATCGAGCGGATCGCGGACGCGAAAAAGTTCGCACTCGCTTCGCAGGAGCAGCAACTCGTCGATCTCTTCCTCGCCTCCAAGAAGCTGCCCGAGAACGATCCGAACCGCATCACTGTCCAGGACCTCTACATGGAGAACGGCTACCTCCGCCGCAAGGCGCTACAAGATCCTCCCCATACCCGCGTGAACAGCAAGGGTAAACGTCTGGTCATAAACCTCCTCACGAGCAACAAGCCCGAAACCTATCCGAGAATCGCAGAGGCCATCAAGCAGCAGTGGGAGACGGTGGGCGTGGGAGTGCGAGTGGACGTCGCTTCGTCAAAGAAGGAATTCGGAGACCGGCTCTTAAGCCGCAACTACGATGTGGTGCTCTTCGGCCAATCGCTTCTCGACAATCTCGATAGCTACCCATACTGGCACTCGAGTCAGATTCAGGAGCGTACGGACGCCAAGAAAATGCGGCTCGACGCCTTCAATCTCTCGCAGTACACCTCGTTCGAGGCGGATGCGCTCCTGGCCCGTATCCGCGAGACGAGTATTCCTTCCTCCCGTGCGAAAGCCCTGCAGGAACTGAACGAGCTCCTGAAGAAGGACATTCCCGCCATCGTCCTCTACTCTCCCCTGTACATTTACGCACATGACGATTCGGTGCAAGGCATGACGCTTGGGAAGCTCTCCCTGCACGCTGACCACTTCGCCCACATCGACGACTGGTACGTGACGACCCGGCGCCAATTCCTTCCGGGGAAGAGCTGGTTCAGCTTCTTCGGCTGGTTCATCCGGCTGATCCGGTCCCTGTAGCAGTACTTCCACAAGGTTAGTCAGTCTGCATTAGTCAGACTCAAGAAGCTATGAGCTCTGAGCTTTGAAAACTACATACGCATCGCTCAAAGCTCAAAGCCTGCCAGGATGCTGCATGACGGATACAAACTTTACGGACGTGTCACCGGAAACAGGATCAATGCCAAATTGTGTGGAGAAACTTTAATCCAAGCACGTGAGACAAGAAAAATATAAATGATACAGAGCAGGTATCTACCTGCGGTCGGCAAGAATAAGCCATTATCGTTCAACCGCGG
>JBBAAJ010000041.1:0-10477 GCA_041658365.1 Candidatus Peribacteraceae bacterium
CTACGTTTGGTATACAGACGGCATGAAAAAGCCTCCAGGTGAAAAAATCACTATGCGAGTCCTGCAGCGAAAAACTTCTTCGCAATTCATCTTTTGTATTCACCGAAAAATCAAGGAACACAAAAAGTGAACGGCCTCGGCTCCGCATTCTCTCCCGACTCAAACCCTAACCCCAACCCCAACCCCAAAATGAGAGACATCACAGAAGCGAAAGCTGCGTAGCGGAATCCCGGTGAACCTTCGCCGCAGCAACAGGCTCGCCTCTGTCCACCGCCTGCGCTTCCTGAAGGAAATGTGCCTGCCCGTAGGCGGTAGCGAGCAGCGCCTGGAACCTGCGAGTGACCAGCGTGAATGCGAGCTCCTGGAAGATCTGGAACACCGGCTCCGGGGGAATCTCCTTGAGCGCGAGTGCATCGAGAGGGACAGGGAGAGGAATATCCGTGACGAGTTCCGCCATCCGGTGGCAGAAAATCGCCTGCTCCTTCCCCTCCTCCAGCTTCTGCCTCCATGAGAGCTTCACTTCCGGGAGGTGAGCGTAGATGCCCTCGATGGACCCGTACTGCTGCAGGAGAGCGACAGCGGCTTTGGGTCCTATACCCTTGACGCCGTGCAGATTGTCCGACGGGTCTCCGACGAGGCCCTTATAAAAAGGTATCTGGGCAGGCGTGACGCCGAACTTCTCCTGCACCTCCCTGGGGCCGAAGTACTCGGCTGCCTGGTAGCCTTTGTGTGGGACGGCGATGCGTATCTTCTGTGAGACGAGCTGGAAGAGATCGCGGTCGCCGGACACGATGGTGACGCGTTCGTCGCGCTCTGCGGCCCGCCGGGCGTACGAACCGGCATAGTCGTCGGCTTCATAGTTGCTCCCGGAGACACTCTCGATGCCGAAGGCGTCGATCAGCGAGAGCGCACGGGGGATCTGCGTGTAGAAATCATCCGGCGTCTCCGCCCTGCCGCTCTTGTACTCCTCGTACTCCTGATGCCGGAACGTCTCCTCCCCGGCATCGAAGCAGAACACCATATCGTCGGGCTCCTCCGTCTTCAGAATCTGCAGGAGCATGGAAGCAACGCCGAAGGAGGTATTCACCTGCTCCCCCGCCGACGTGCACATCGTCCGCGGGATCGCCCAGTACGCCCGGTACAACAAGTGGTGACCGTCAACGATAACGAGGTGGCGCATAGGGAGGAAACAGCGTTAAGAGCTTAACGATGCCATTCCGATTGTTAAATTGCTAAATTGCTAAATTGTTCGCAAGCGGAACGCACGTTTCTTGCATGCAAGCAATTTAACAATTTAACAATTTAGCCATTTTTCAGAGCTTCCCCAAGTGATAGAAACATTTTCTTTATTATAATAACATAACAATATAGCAATTTTTGCAATTCCTCACGGTAAAACAAATACGGAAAAACCGCTATAATATACAGATAACACACACCCACTCCATGCCACCTCTCTCGCCCGCGTACGACAACAAGATCGTGCGGAAGTACTCCGACCGCACCATCGAGCACAAAGCGGACAACAAGGCGGATCTGCAGGAAGAGCTCCATTGGATCGCGGAACCGAAGCAACCGATCATCTGCCTTCCCACGGGCATCACCGATGCGCTGGGCGGCTCCCTCCTCGAGGAGGTGCTCCCGGGACTGCTCACGCTCCCGATCAGCATCGTGATCCGCGGCCGCGGCTCGAAGAGGTTCGGCGAGCTCTTCACGACTCTCACGAAGGAACACGGACACCGCTGTGCCATCGTTCCCGATGACGAGCTCCACCTCCGGAAACTCCTCGCCGGCTCCGACATGGCGATGTTCTTTGCCCCGCAGGACGAGGGCGAAGAACTCGAGAATGCGCTCCGCTACGGGGTGGTCCCTGTTTCACCCCCCCGCGACATCCTGGAGAACTACAACCCGGTGCAGGAGAGCGGGAATGCGTTCGTCTTCGAACTGCCCACACCCTGGCAGTGCTTCGGCAGTCTGGTCCGGGCGCTGGAGACGTTCAAATTCCCGTACGACTGGCGCACGATCCAGCGCCATGCGATGGAATCCATCGACCGTCACAGCGCAGGACGTGCCGCGACATGACGAACGCGCGGAGGAACGAGATTAGATAGGATCGTCTTCAGCGACGATCCCGAGAGGATTTTCCGGTTCCTCTTCGTCGAATCCTTCGTCGTCGTCAGTAGAGTAATCGTCATCGTCGAGTACTTGCACAGCATCGTCGTCATCGTCGCCGGAGAACGGGTGGTGGCGATCGGTCATGGGAGAAGGGAAATGCGCCGCGAAGTATAGTCGGATAGCACTTTGAAGCAAGAGAATTACGCACCGGTATACCGGTCCACTCCCCCGGTCCGCGGGTGGCATCGATCGGACGAGTGATGTAGGCTCGCGTCCATGGGCAGCCTGCGCATCTCCATCATCGGCGTGACAGTCCTCCTCCTCACCGCATGCGGCGCTGTCCAAACGCCGAAGACGCCCCCGACGCAGGGGACAGGGAGCAGCGCTGCTAAAGAGGAGTCGAGATCTTCGCTGGAGGCGCGCGCGAAGAAAGGCGATGCCGGGGCGCAGTTCGATCTGGGCGCCATCTACCATGATGGCGAAGGAGCCCCGAAGGACTTGAAACTCGCGCGCGAGTGGTTCCTGAAAGCTGCAAAGCAGGGAGAGTCGAGGGCACAATTCAACCTCGGCATCATGTACTACGTGGGCGAAGGGATGAAGCAGGACTATAGACAAGCGAGAGAATGGTTCCAGCAAGCGGCAGACAGCGGCAACGTGCGTGGGCAGTTCAATCTCGCCGTCATGTTCTACCGTGGCGAAGGGATGAAGCAGGACTTCGCGAAGGCGCTGGAACTTTTCACGCTCGCCGGAAAGCAGGGGTTCACCGAGGCACAGTTCAACGTCGGTGTGATGTACGCGAAGGGGGAAGGCGTTCCCCAGGACATCGGGAAGGCGTACGCGTGGTTTACTCTCTCGGAGCAGGGCGGCAACCCGCGCGCGCCGGAGGTGACCCGGAACCTCGAGCGCGAGCTGAAGCCGGAGCAGCTCACGCTGGTGAAGAAGATGGCGGCGGCTCTCGAGAAAGAGCTTGTCAGCCGTCCCGGGGTGCAGGGCGAGTAGCCCTCTGCTGTTACACTCTCCTTCACGTTCTTTCTTTTCTATCCTTGGGTCAGTAGCTCAGCCTGGTACCCGCCCGAACGTACCGACGTTCGGTACGGGCGGGGAGCAGCCCCGCACGCGCAAGCGCTGCGGGGTTGGCCGCCACTCCGATCTTCCCATCCCATCCTCGTTCTTTCCATCTCCTTCTTTCTTTGGGTCAGTAGCTCAGCCTGGTAGAGCAGTTGCCTCTTAAGCAATTGGCCGTGGGTTCAAATCCCACCTGACCCACCAATTACGACTTTCGGGGCTGGCGCGCAAAACGCGCCAGCCGATCGCGGCTTCCCACTGCACTGCGTTCCCTTTCAAAACAAAGTTCGTTCCGATGCGTTTAAGGAATGTTGGAAATTCCGAGTAGTTTTCAGTCGAGAGCAATTTCTTGGCTTCACGACTGCGTATAATCATCTCCCGCATGGGTTCGAGCCCATTGCTGCGGTTCTGTTCAGCGTCCTTGATGTCTTGATTGAGCGAAACCTTACAAGCCACCAGCTTGTTCTTCCACGCAAGATATTCTCCAGTGTCGAGCGCTCCTTCCAGCCGCAGATCGAGGAGAGTATCGAGCTGGTGATCAATGCCCTTTCGCTCATCTTCAAGACGCTGAACAGAAGCCCGATGGTCTGACTGTCCCTAGTGGGAGCTATTCCTGTCACCACGCCTGATCGGGAATAGAATGGGCTGGGGTCATTTGATGATTTTTTTGCCTTTTACCACTGCCACCCTGTATCATAGGCAACATGTCGGACGATCAACAAGCAGCGGCAACGAAGGCAGATATAGCGCTACTCATGGGCGAGTTTGGGAAGATGTACGATGGCCAAGAGCGATGGAAAGAGGAAATGAAACATGAAATGGAGCAGTGGAAAAAGGAACTCAAGGATCACTTCGATCTTGTCGCGGAGAATATCCGTCATGATTTCGCATCAGCGAACAGGGAAGAGATTGATATGCTCAAGGACGGGCACAAAGGACACGAAAAGCGAATCCTTACTCTGGAACGTACCGCCGGACTCGCGGCCCGATGAGTTCTGCCTGTAAATACGAACCATGGCCCAGTACAACCACCTGCCCGTGTTCCAGAAGACGTACCTCCTCACGGTCGAGATGTACGGCGTCACATCCAGGTTCCCGCGCGCGTACCGCTTCACGCTCGGCGAGAAACTGAAAGCGCTCCTCTCGGATCCCAGCCCATTCTATTTCTGGATGATCAGGTTGAAGCAATACTGCCACGCCCTATTGTCGTTGTGGTTGTGGGCGTTGTTCAGGTTCACGTCCGCCTTACCGTTGTTGCGATAGACGTAAGGGGCGTTACCGAATGGATGATGAGGCAGTAATTCTCAGCAGCACGGTCGCAACCGCAGTCGTGCGTCGCTCATCCCACTCAACTAAGGGTTCAAAAGCTTCTGAGTGCTCTTTCAGACTTCTTTTCTCATGCAAAGCCTGTAGAAGAAAGATCACAGTACGATAGCCCCGCAGCAAAGCAGGGTTGCTATTCACCGCTATGCATATGATACCAAAAAATTTGTAGCGGAAGACCGCCTAACGGCGGTCAAAAGGACAAAGAAAAAAAGAGTACAAAGACTAAAGTTCAAAGAATCAAACCCATAGCGCGCCACGCCAACCCAGACCGCCGAAGTGGACGTGGGCGCTGCCCAGGCTCACGTCCGCCCAAGCGTCGTTGCGAACGACGCAAGGGGCGTTACCGTCTTTTCTTTCGTCTTCCGTTGCCTGAATGTAGTCGTGGCAATACCGATCTGCGTCTTGGAATCGAGTGAGATGTGCATCAGCAATGCGTCTCTCCATGAGAGGAACTCCCATCTCCTTCGCCTGATCGACAGCATTTCCGTTGCAATTATCACGTCCGACTCTATCTTCTGCCTCCTTGTCGTACACGCAGTTCGCACGTGCTGCCAGTGTCCGACCGAATGTCTCTGCGATGCAATACCTTCCATTTTCTGCACAGACAACGGCAGGCCGGGAACCGGCCTGAACCATCCTGTAGAGCGATACGAGCACTGGTTTGTTTTCTGCTGCTCGTAACTTCCCTTCGACGACAGAAAAAGCGATTCCTTCCTGTATAAGGTATCCCGCCTCTCTTGCACCTTGTGTGCCTTTATCAAACTCTGCTCTGAGCGCAGCGATGGCTTCGTCAGCCATTTTTGGTGTGAATTCGAAAGATTGCAATGCAGTTGATTCTGCATGGTTCGCACCATCGTTTTGATTGGGATCCGATACGCCTAAAACGGAACCATGCAGCTGAGAGCGCATACCTTCCACGTTGCTTGCCCCTATAACCTCGACGGTGCCGCTACCAGGCAGATCATCGGATCCAAGGCGCTCTCTTGTTTCAGACGTTACAGAATTCATGAATGGTTGGGGAAATTATGCTAATAATACACAGGTTGTGGATAATGTCAAATCGGAAAACCCCCAGTTTTGTGGCAAAAGAGCAGTTACAAATCGTCACCCTCCTTCGCTCTGTGGAGCTACGGACGGGCAGGCGGAAACGGCGGTGGCCAGTCTTCACATAAAGCTACGAACCGGCAGGCGCGGCGGCTGCTCCAGCCCGAAGGTTTTTCAGTCGCCGCGCCAGTTTGTGCGAAAATCGGTTCGGATTTTTTCGAAAGCGCTCCACCAAAGTTTTCAATTCACTCACGGCTCTATTGCTGCATCCGCAGGTTATTCTGCCGGACATTCTCCCTCATCCTTAGGAACCGGTGCGAGTTCCAGCACTCCTTCGTCCTTCTCAACAATAGGTCGTGTGAATCTTACCAGTTTGCCTCGCCCGTCTAAAGATACCGGTGGCTCAATATGGAACCCGCCAAGACTTCGAATGAGCTTGAGACCTCGTCCGGTAGTAGCCTCCAGGTTTTCAGTGTCCGTACATTCAGGCACTGCATCAAGATCAAATACCTTTCCCTGATCGTATACTTCTAAAACCAGCCACAAGGCTCCTCTCACATCTCTGATTATACTGCAAACGATCCTCCCTTCCAGGTATGGTATTTGTTCGTTTCCGTGATGAATGACATTCATGATTATTTCTTCCATTGCAAGCTTCATAGGGAATTCATCACCATTGAGCTGAAGATATGTTCTCAAGAAAACCATGATTTGTTCCCGCACTACACTTCCCATTTCGTTGAGAATCATGGGGGTCTTACCACCCCTCGAATACGGAATACGCTCAAATCCCTGATCAAGCTCCGGTGGGAGAGCCCCGATAACCCACTCTCCTTCAGCGATAACACGATGACCGTTGTGATTCATAATGCATATCGTACAATAAATAAGGCGTTTATGCAATCTGAACATGTAAGCAATGGATCGTGTAAATATCGTGCTTTTGGCGTGTAAATCCCGTTTCTATATTACAGGTGTATATTCGTCCACATTCTATATTTTTCCTCTTGCACTCGTCCTGTATATAATATAAGATGCGTTCATGAATCACCCACTTAAAGAAGACGCGTCGGTCGTGAAAGAGCTGATCGAGAGATGGAAGGAGTACGGGAAGTCAGCTGCATCACACGAAAACAAAGCAAGGTCGGATCGTGAGAGTCAACGAATCCTGAGCGAATCAATCCAACTTCTGACAGGAAAGCAGATGACAGCAGAAACCGAGACAGTTACCGCTCCGCCGTACTCGGGAGAAACCAACGTATTAAGGGGTACAAAGGAGGAAATAATCTTGGCCTACATGAGGGAAATACCGACGGCGATGCGATCACCAGAAATCCGACACGGCATCTTGGAGAGGACTGGAATCGAGATCAAAGTCAACACGTTCGACATGATCATGTCGAAGCTTTACCGCACTGGAAAAATCGAACGCGAGAAAAAAGGCCTCTACAAGTACAAGCAAACATAGACACAAAAAAAGCCCGCTTCTAACGGGCTTTCTTAAGACTTAACCTATGGAAAGAGTACACCCAAATCATCGGCAGAGTCAATATCAGCCGTTCCAGCGAAGGCAGGAAGCGGCACGTTACATGTCCATTGCGATCAACGGCGTTCGTAGGTCGTGGAGCTTTGACATGGAGAAGAGGGTTGCGTTGTTTGCAACCAACTTCTGCCTAGGAGGGCGCGTGTCGCTTTCTACCTTCTCTCTGTGTAGAGGTTGGTGGTGGGATGGCAGCTACTGGTCATGCTGCACTGGTTTCCTAAACCAGTTAATCGCTCTACCGGGCGTTATTGGGGTTCAATTCCCCTTCCCACCCCCAGCCTCTGCACAGAAAGTAAAGAACAACACAACAGTATATCAGATTTTACCCCTAGAAAATAGCACTTTCCAATTCACTTTATGAGGTTCCCACTATCTGAATTCAACAGGCTCTATCCTGACGACGATGCTTGTCTCGCTGCAATTATGAACAAGAGGTATAGCACCATGAAGGAGTGCCCGAAGTGCAAGAAGGAGAAGAAATACCACCGCGTAAAGGGTCGTCGTTGCTATGAGTGTCAGTGGTGCGGCAATCAGATTTACCCAACAAAGGGCACAGTTTTTGAGAAAACGTCCGTTCCACTCAAGTCGCAATTTCTCGTCATGTATATGATGACTGCTACACGGTCAGGGGTCGCTGCGAAGGAGGTGGAGCGGATGCTTGGTATCTCTTACGGCACTGCATGGAAGCTCTGTCATAGAATCCGCAAGCTCATGGCTGTAAGGGCAAAGGAGCAATTGAGCGGTCACGTTGAAGTGGATGAGGCGTACATTGGAGGCGTCTTCAGTGGAGGGAAAGTCGGACGCGGCTCACCGAATAAGACAGCCGTGTTCGGCATTGTTGAGCGTGGTGGACATGCCCGTGCGTTCGTTGTTGCAAGTACGAGGAAGAAAGCACTCACAATCCTCATTAATAAACACGTTGCCAAGGGTTCAACGATCAGCAGCGATAGGTACAAGAGCTATAAGAACATTAGGGAACACGGATTCACTCATGGAGTTGTGAAGCACGTCGCAAAGCAGTATGTGAACGGAATCTATCACACGCAGACAATTGAAGGATTCTGGTCGAGATTGAAATTATCCATAAACGGAACTCACGTGCATGTTTCTAAAAAGCACATGCAAAAATACGTTGATGAATTTGCTTTCCGCTTTAACGAGCGCGATCAGGAGCAGGCGGAGATGTTTGATCGTCTTCTTGAGAATCTACGGATGCCTGTGTAAGCAGTACGTCAAAATCCTCCAAGTGTTGTGGATTATTTTCGTCTTTCTTCACGATGGGCTTCTTACTCTTTGGCATCGGTTGCTATACTAGCACCATGTCTTATCACGTCATCGGTCATATTTGGGCGGTTCTTAAGAATCTGATCACCCTATTGTTCGTTTTTGCATTGTTTGACTATGCATCCAATCCATTTGAAACGATTGTTTTCGCATCACTATTGATGATCTATCTACAGATCGCCAGCTTTATGACGACTTGGGGCAAAGGAACTATGGAAATGACATTTGCCACAGCAGATGAATTTATCCAAATTAAAAGATTGCTTCCAAATTATAAGGAGGAATTGAGAAAAGGGGATGAAGAAAATTTAAAACAAGCAAAGGAACAAACCAAGTACATTCATGTACGTTATTGGATCAATGCAGGATTTATGTCTATTTTCTGGATCATTGCGCTCTACAACCTTGTTTTTGCGATTTGGTAGTACATGTCTTGATTGCATAAACGCCATAAATAATTGTACTGTCCAGTCCATGCTCCTTAACAGTATTGTAGAACGCCGAGATCGGGAATCAATAGGATCCCTACAGCACCTTCCTCGGCTTCAGCTTGCCGGATTCCCTTCGTACCCGTTCCAGGAGCGCGACGGGGAGTCCCTCATACCAGGCAACGAGCGGCCCTGCTCCTGCGACTGTGCCATCGATGAACCGGCCACAACGGATTTCTTCCCACTCGTCGGAAGTAAGTTCGCGCCGTGGGAAGCTCGCGAGGACGTCCTTGAGACAGAGGACATCACTCCACTTCGCGTCTTCGGGAGCGTAAGCATCCTCGACCTTCCAATCCCCTACTCTCGTCCGCGTGAGTGCTGAGAGATAAGCCCCGAGACGCAGGCTCTCGCCCAGATCATGGGCAAGAGACCGGATGTACGTCCCGGAATCGCAGCAAACCGAGAGAATAATCTTTGGGTAGCGGTACTCACGCACCTTGCACTCGAGGATGGTGGTCTCCCGCGCCTGGAGCTCCACGTGCTCGCCGCGCTGTGCTTTGCGGTATGCGCGTGTCCCGCCGACATGCACGGCCGAGAACGCCGGTGGCACCTGCTGGATCTTCCCGAGAAATCGGTCATCGATGAGCGCCTGGATCCTCGAAGCATCCTCCGGAGGATATTGGCCGGGTTTCGCCTTCACCTGCGTGATCACCCCTTCGCTGTCGTACGTCGTGCTCACGGCGCCGAGCGTGATGGTGGCGAGATACTCCTTCGTGAGACCGGGGAAGAGCTCGATGACCTTGAGCGCCTTCGCTCCGACGGCGAGGACTAAGAGCCCCTCGGCCATCGGATCGAGCGTTCCCAGATGCCCGATCTTCGGCTCCCCGAGCGAGCGGCGCAGCCGCGCCACGACAAAATGGCTTGTGGGACCGCGGGGCTTCTTGATGAGGAGAAAACCGTGACGCATTGGAGGAAGGATAGCGAAGATCCGAACAATTGTCTGATCTGTTCTGAAAACGGGGAAATGGTTAAATTGTTAAATGGTTAAATTGTTGCCGGCTAAAACGCACGTACATGCCATGCAAACAATTTAGCAATTTAGCAATTTAGCAATTTGATCTCTTGCGGCTTACCTCTACGCTCATACTTGATTATGGTGAACCTCACCCTGAGCTGGGATCTCTTCATCGTCGTGTTCTTCGCGATCGTGATGTCCTACAGCTTCATCATCGGGCAGCACCAGTCGATGCGGGTGATCATCGCCACCTATATCGCCATCATCGCCACACAGGGCATCGGGAACATCCTCGCACGGCTCATGGGCGATTCGCAGGCGCTCTTTGCAAGCGTCGGGGTTCCGTTCGACCTGACGGTCATCTCCCTCTCGAAAATTTTCCTCTTCGCCCTCTGCATCATCATCTTCGTCAGCCGCAGCGGGATCTCCGTCTCGTTCGACAAGGAAGCCGGCACGATCCTGAGCATGGTGTACACGGGACTCTTCGGCTTCTCGACAGCAGGACTCATCGTCTCCACGATCCTGACGTACGCGGCGGGGGGCGGCATCCTCGATAGCGGTATCGTCGCGAGCTCCGCCATCGCCGCGATGTCCAAAGGGAGTACCCTCATGCAGCTGATGATCCTCAATCAGGACATCTGGTTCACGCTCCCGGCT
>JBBAAJ010000042.1:0-10425 GCA_041658365.1 Candidatus Peribacteraceae bacterium
CAATTCCATGTCCGCCTGCGAAAACAGATCCGGCATGATCGCACGCACGTGGGCTGCATCTGATTTCCAGTAAGAGACAAAATCCCGCGACGACATACCGATGGAAGAAAACCAATGCCTTTGCTCGAATCGGATGTCGCGAAATCCGGCTTGCAGCAACATATGTGGCAATTTCGCCCCTACTGCAAAATCAAGCCCATGCGGAGGGCCGAAAGTGGACATGCACTTGAACATCCTCGTCCATGCCTCGCTCGCGGGAAAGGCGTAGCAGCGATCAAAGTCGAGATCAATGGCGGCAAACCTTCCTCCTTCATTGAGTCGAGCCAGCGCCCACTCAAGGATTGCGCCGCTTTCCGGGGTTGCGTAAAGGGCTAACCGCGCAAAAGCAAAATCAAAACCCGCCTTGACCTGCTCGGCTGGACAGCGCGCCTCGAGGACAGTGACATTGCGTAGCTTCCTGCGCTCAATCTCCGCACGCGCGCATCTTACCAGGACCTCGTTCAGCTCAACACCGACAAATTCCTTGTCAGGATAGCGTTCCGCCAGACGACAGAGGAAATAGCCATTGCCCGTTCCGATATCGAGCACGCTTTTAGCGGCTGCAAGGCCATGCGATTCAAGGCATTCAGCCTCTTGCGGCCACGGCACGTCGACCTGGAGCTTGAGCTGCGGATCGATCACCTCGACCATTTGCTGATCGCTAATGCCCTTAAACAATTCGGTCATGATGTTCCTTCAATTTATGCGCTCCCAGCTCATGTAGCTACAGGTCGGCTGGTTTCGTCGCGTAAAGGATGACGGCGAGGTTCGATTCCAACATGCATGGTTCATTGTCCTATGTCCAGACTTGACCCGTCTTCTTATCACTGTCTTAAAACGATGATGATTCAATCTCAGCGACATTGAAATATTCGCGCGCTACCGCAGCCGCCTTTTCCGCGTCGAATGCCCTGCACGAATAGATGAGCACCGAGAGCAGCCTGGCCTCGTTCCAGAAATAGGCGGAGATTCCTGAATCGATCAAGGGAACGAAGGCATCATAACCCTGGTTCTGCGTCCTGCCCATGCCCGCGAGTGAATAGATCATCGGGCTCGCGTACATCTTGAGTCCAAGCGCGCGAGTGAGCGTCTCAAAATAACCCGCGATCCTGGCTTCATCAACAGGGCAATCGAACAGCCCTTCGATCAGAAGCCTTTGTCTGACAACCTGCGGCGCAAGATTACGCATGAGAGTTCTTCCTCCAGCGGACAAATGATGTCAGCGAGTTACATACCGGAAAATGGCCCGTTTTTCTACTCAGCCTGCATACGATCTCGAAGCTTCTTAATATATTCCCGAGAACATTTTATCTTCGTTAGCATCTCAATAACATCCTTGATATGTAGCTTCGAATATTGTCGGTCGATCAGCAAATAATATTTAGGTTCAATACTTCCACCCAGTTTTCTTACTACATCAGACACATCAACTATTTCTCTTGGACGGTTAGCTTCATCGAGAACGATAATCGGATCCTTAGCAACATCATAAATCTCAAAATCAAGAGGCACCACTTTGATTCTCCACTCCTTCTCCGACATGTGTTTAACGTAATTATCTGCTAATATATGATCGATGCCAATTGGTATCATAAACGGAGGTTTTCTGTAATAGAAGCAACTAGCCAAATATTTTAGATCTGGATTAATCCTATTACTCTTACTTGCCCCAAGTGCTCTTATTGAAAACCAAAAATCATAGTCGCAAAGGTCGGCATATTGCTTAAATGATTTATCGACAAATCTATCAACCCCCTTACCATCTTTACTATCATTTAGCTCAACCCCATTTTTTCTAGGTTTCGGCAACTTTTTCATGAACTCAGAAAGACGACTACTAATTAGAGCCCCGGTAGTTTCACCGGTAGTTTCATCAGATAAGTTACGCCACAATTCTTTTAGTAAACATTCAAAAAGATGTTCAAATGCTTTTACGGTCTTATGAAAATATATATTCTGAGTCATTAGCCTTCTATTCATTAAGAAATTTTCGACTGCTCCGATTCCCTTGTGACCAACGGCTAAGCGTGAACCTTTATGGCTGCTATTAGGACGATATATCTGAAGCGTACTTAGAAGCCATTCTAGATCATAGCTTCCGTATTCAACACCGCAGAAGTAACTATCTCTTAGTAAGTAATCGAGTCGATCGGCATCGAGCTGAGATGATACAATGTCGGCGTACACACCATATCTTTCTCGACGTTCCTTTTCCTTCTTTATATTTTTTGATGACAGCACGAGTTCTTCTATGAATTTACTATCATTACGGTCTAATTTCCACCCATGCTTCTTTGTACCTTCTTCAATAAATTTACGGGTCCAATCTTCATGGCGAACTTTAAACCCAAGGCAAGATTTTACAAAGGCCTCAAATGCATGTGAGAAAGGGCCATGCCCAATGTCATGAATGAGAGTCGCAATTACAACAAGGTGCGCTTTTTCTTGGGTTTCAGAATTAGTTAAACTTGTGTTCTTCAATATTTTCCAACACAGATGTGCTGCGCCAAGAGAATGGCTAAAACGACTATGAACGGCTGTTGGAAATACCATATCTGAAAATCCAAGCTGCTTAATGCCCTTGAGGCGCTGAAATAATGGTGAGTCAATTATGGGTTTAATTTTATTCTTAAGATCTTCATCTTCAAATGAAATGGTTTTATGAATTGCATCAAAAAATATATGAACTGGTCTTTCGTCGCTATTCATAGTCCCTCCTATTGCGCCACCATTCTTATCTTTATGGCAGAATTGTGGGCAACTCACGAGGCACGAAACTTAATTCGGTATTTGCTGCAACAAAATATGTGTTGCGCCCTCTGAACTCTAACTCTCTAATGATGTCAACGTGTTACACTCTAGGAAAGTTTCATCTTTCAGAATCAACTCACTCTATCGTATTTAACGGAATAAAATTTCTTACAACAACTTTTTTTAAAGGAGACCTGATAGCCATAGTCTCTCATATTTGGATAGAATTCATCTCCATCGAGCGCATTAATAATTTCCTCATCGATACCGATCGAGTTTGGCCTTAGTTTTTTTGATTTGAATATTTCCACGCAACGCAATTGCGGTTTGCCTAGCGAAAAAATGTTTTCTGTGATTGGAGTTGCAGTACTAGGTTCAACCGGATAGCAAAGGTCCTCGTCATTCATCCACAACTTACCAAACGCAATCGTTTGAATCATTTCCAAATTACAATCTATCGCCTTCTCATTCGTACTTATTGCCACCGACAGAAGATCGGGAAATAAATCGATCACTTGATTGTCGGGACTAATTGCCTCAGTATTTTCATCGGCTGTAACTCTTGCCCATATATTATCATATATGCACAATATTCGACTGAGCTTTCCATGCATTATGGTACCAAAATAATCTCGTGCATGGCACCAGAGGTCGAGAAAGCGCCTAACATAGCCCTCTTCATCATTCTTCAGTGAATCTTCGGTTCCAAGAATATCTGCATAGAGAACCAATGCGCTGAACTGTTTAAGCTGTGGAGGCGTCATAATTTAGCTCATAATAATTTAACATAACCTGACACATATTTGAAAATTTGGTCCTATCTTTCTACGCTTCTTATTATGTAGTTATTTTTGAACGTGCATACTCTTTATATGTTCGCAATTTATCCGCTAATCGCGATTTCAGCTCGTTTTCCCTTCCCGATGCAGCTAAGTGAATACACGTGGTTAAAAAAAGATTAATTTCATCGTCTGTCTTACCCAGTGAGACTGCCTCCTTTTTAAACTTCTCGATCAGCTCTTTATTAAGTCCAAGCAGATCCTCCCAATCAATGGCTTTTTGCTTATCGTTCATATAGACCTCTTTTTCGGAACCACCAGTCCCGGAGCAAATGGGGACGGAGCAATATTACGCTCCCCAATTGTGATCCTCCGCGATTCAACGTGAACTGACAATACCGCCATCCTCCCTGCGCGACAAGGGAAATGATGGGCCATCCTCTTGAATTACAATGGATAATTTCTTGTCCAAATATACAGTAAAGGAGGCCCGAAAGGGAAGTACACGGCATTCATGCGAGATGAAAGCGAGTGACGGCGAGCAGATGCGACGGGCGCACCTCGCCTGCGGCAGGCGTTGGGTATTCCCTCACGCTGCTAGAAGGACGTTTAGTTCGCTCCGGCTTACGATTTTTAGCGGCAGCTGCCCTCGCCTGAGGGATTGCAGCAGCACTTGCCGACTATTCCCTTCAGGACGATAAGCGCCCCAGCCACCGTGAGCGCGATCGGCGCCCAGGAGAGGTGCCACCAGGTGAAGACTATCACCGCTATGCCCAGGATTATCGTACAGTAACAAGGAGCCCACTTCTTCATAATATCCCCCTTTCGAACTATCGAAGAAGAACTTAACAGATTCCAGGACGCAGTCAAATGCTAGCAAAGCTCACTGATTCCGAATCTGATTCCAACGCGCCTTGACCCGCAGTCTCAGCGCCTCCGCCTTCTCATCTACGCGGCTGGGATCGTTCTTGTTGATCGTCTTCAGGGCGGACTCTGCGGCCTCGGCCGTGAGCGGCAGATAAAGCTTGGCACGCGCTTCCTTCAGCAGATCATACGCGCCCTTGTCCGTGTCGACGCGCGTCTTTGCCTCCTCGACCGCCAGCATGCAGATGCGATCCGAGGCCTCGGCCCGCACGATCTTCTCGAGCGCGGCTGTGGGGAGCTGAACCATTACCCTTTCGATCAGGCCGAAATCCATCATCGAAACCGCACTGTCCTCCGATCCACTATAGAGCGCTTCCTCTTGCACCTCTTTGCGGAGATCTGAAACACCCATCCTGCAATACCTATTATTCTGTACGTTCGTATCGAATGTCGCTTCCAGGGATGCTGCGACCTTAGGATCGCTCAAGAGCTGCACCACGTCGTCCTCGAAACGACTTGTCTTGAGAAACGTCAGGAGCAGGGCCATATCGGCTGAATGCCCGCAACGCTCAAGGAGCGGGCGCGCCGCCGCCTTCAGCCCCTCAGGAGAATCATGCCTGGCCAGCAGGAGAAGGGCGAGCTGCCGGTCTTCCTCATGTGGACAAAACTCATATCCCTCCAACGTCTTCTTCAAAAACGTGAGCGCATCCGCTTCCCCGTACTTGAAGAGGATCGCGCTGACGAGGATATCCAGGGAAGGATTTTTCTCCGGAATTGCCTTGGCCTCCCGCACGAAAGGCAGGAACTCGCGCGGCGGGGCGTCGAGCAGCGAGATACGCCAGAGCATGTCCGTCATCATGGCATCGATTCCGAAATAAGGATAATCCGGTCTGTTTTCCACCGGCATCTGCTGCGTGAGGAGGAATTCGCCGACCGTCGGCAGATGATTGCGAAGTTTATGATTGCGGTGGTACTCGGCGATCGTCTGTTTGAAGAAGCGCAACATCAACGGCATGCTCAACTTGCTAAACGCGGGTTCCCCCAGCTCGAACCATCCGATGGTCATGATCTTCTTGTCGTGCCGGCTCGCCCCGCTCCACTGGCCCTGATAACGCGCCGACCTCGCGCGCGCAGCGTTCATGCCGTCATCTCCGGCCAGACCCTGGACGACGCTAGAAGGGAGAAAGAAGCTCAGCGATTCGGATTCCTCCGCCGTGATGACGCCGTCCTGCATGGCAGTGTTGACGACATATGTCTGGTCTTCGCTGGTCCGTATTCCCAGCTCCTCGTCGATGCGGCATTCCCAGGCGTGGTCATGGTATCCTTCCCAAAGACCGGAAGACCTTTCATACTTCTCCAGCATGCAATTGATAAACTTCCGCTCGCTGCCCATAGTCCATCCCTTTCCACGCCCCGTCGAGGCGGCGGTGCTCACGCCCTCAATCGGGGTACATTAATCCAGAACAATTTTTCCCGTGACGCTGGCCAGGATGTTGGCGCCGGCGGCGGCTCGATTTTTTATGTCGATGCGCGCGAGGTTGGATACGCGCTTTGTAAAGGTTCCTGATTCGCTTTCGTAGTATCGGGAGACATCGCCAGCGACTCGATATTCAGTCTCGATTTTTATCTTGATCATGTGAGCTATATCGGCCGCGAGCCTACGCAGCTGATCGCGCTCAAACCTGCTGAACCCATAGTCTTCAAAGGCATGGAGACTGTCGAGTACCGCATCGAAGAGCTGTTCGTCCGTAAAGGGGAGCGCGACTTCGGCCCGTTTTGCAGCATGAGCCGCTCGCATAGTGGATGGGACGCGCGCGAGGAGTTCCGGATGGAGCTGAATACGCGCGACCGCCCTCTTTCCCATATCCGTAATCTTTCCGTCGCTCTGGACGCAGTCCTCGAGAATTCCCTGCGCCACCATCCAGCGGGCGATCGCGTTCGCGCGAGTTTCCAAGTCCTGCGCCTGCGCGTCCGCGGGGCCGGATTCCCTGATCAGCTTCGCGACTTCGCGGATCATCACCCTGCGTCTCTTGCTCCCTTCAAACGCACTTCGCGCCTTTCTCTCCTCTGCGGTTGCTGTCGCGCCTGCCCGCTCCGACGTATCCTCCGGATTATATGCCGCCTCCTGGTGCGCGGAGAGGAGCGAGCCCGTGCGTTCCTCCGTCGGGGTCTCGGTCCCGCGGCCGAGCAAGTCCAATGGATCCTCTGAGGGTCGCGCGGTGAAAGTATTCATCTCCGCCTCCGCCCTCCTCTTAGCGGGGTTCGCGTCGAGCCCCGGGCGGCGCCTGAACGCAAGCTCGCGTATGAGGGTCAGGGCCCTTGGTGTGAGGAGGCCTTCGGAGTAATAATCTCCTATATCATGCGATTGCCGGGTCTCCTGGTGGAAGTCGATGGTGACCTTGTTTAAGATCAACTCCCGCGACCTGGTCCTGAGGCCGCTCATATCGATCTCCGGATCCGCCGCCATGGCATCCCCTATCGCTGCGCGCAGCGGGGCGAGGAGAGTGGGACGGGAATACGGCTGGATCAATGTCAGCTCTACCGCGTCCAGTTTCCCGAGCCTCTCTGTTATCAACTCCCAGTTTTCAACAAGCGTTTTCCGCCCCCTCAACGTGAGCGCGTCAGTGCTCGTTACAAATCCCTTCCTCCAGGTCATCCCGAGCTGCGCGCGCATATCCTCGATCCCCCTCAGCGCCTTCTGCGCCTGCTTATCAGGCGGAAGCGCCGCTAATTCACGGTCGCCGGCAGCGCACCTCTTGTCTACGTACCATACGATGATCTTCGCCTGCTCCCGTCTGCAGATGGGATTGGCGAACGCCTGCACCAGGAGCACGGCGAGCTTCTCGTCCATCGGTGCGGAGGAAGTTGCCGATGTGCCGACCCCGAAGAGGGTCAGGGGGGCAGCGCACGTTGTTGCGCCTTGATCATGTGGCAAGGCGTCGCAATAGGACGAGGCCGCCGAGCACGGCTCCGCGGCTACTTCGCTGTCCGCTGCTGACTGCTCAATGCCCGTAAAACCCGCGGTCGAGAAATCGGGCGAGATGCCCATGATGCCTAATGGCGTGCATGCAAACGTGTTGTTCTGCCCCGCACACCGCATAAATCCTCCGGATGGATCGTTTCTCAGATCTGACCCCTTATCGGCGAAGAAAGGGAATAGTTGCTAAAAATGTTGTTTCTTTACGGGGCCCTTTAAATTCGCGGAAGCTCTCATCAATTCGCGGATTGCGTCGCCTCGCCGTTTGTCCTGCTGCCCGGATTTCGTGCAGCCCTGCAGCGATTCGCTGCAGCCCAACTCGCAAGCGCCGCTGATTTTAATCAGCTTTTTTCCGGCATGATCCTTGCTCTTTAACATTCACGCATACGTAATATTTTCTTCCTCGTTTCGCATTGACACATGCCCCTGGCCGAACATAGACAGAGGAGGCTGCATGAAATCAAAGAAGTCGCGGACAAAAGTCCCAGAAGCAATCGAGAGTCGTTCAGATACTCCGGTAGGCGAACTTGGGCAGAAGGAAACGCTGATGCATTACAACGCGGTCTTGATCGAGGACCTCACATCCAAGATGCAATTGGTCATCGAGTCGATGCAGGCAATGGGGTCGAGGATCGATACGCAATTCGAGGATATGGAGTCGAGGATCAATGCCAGATTCAAGGATATGGAGTCGAGGATCAATATCCAATTCAGGGATATCGAAGCCAGATTCGGGGATCTCAGAAAATATATGGATAACCGTTTTTTGACCCTTGAAGGCGCATTGCGGGGAGTGAAAGGCGATATCCTGATCCTCGATTCAAAGTTCGATCGTCTCTGCCCGCGCATCGACAACCACGATCAGCGCATCGCGGCACTAGAGCAGGCTTAGCAGGTGCCTTGCGTCAGCTCGTATGTAACATGACGACATTCACGTTCGAATTGGAATTCCCAGCATCTGCCTTACTTCGGTCGGGGTGGCGATCCTGCGGCCTGCCTTCAGTGCAAGGGCCGCTGCCTTCCTCACAAGCTGCGCATTGCTCTCGGCCTTAACGCCCTTTTCAATATAGACATTGTCCTCGAAACCGACGCGGACGTGGCCGCCCATTTTTATTGCCAACTCCGCGGCCGAAAATTCATGCCTCCCAATGCCTGCAACCCCCCATATATCCTCTTGCGGGATCTGACTTGCCACAAACCGCAGAATATCTTCCGCGAATTTCATTCCTCCCTGCACGCCAAGTGCGAAGGTGTAGTGCAGCGGGTGCTTGAGCAAGTCTTCTTTCAAAAGTCTTTCCGCAGTCCAGATGTGACCCAGATCATAGACGCCAAGTTCGGGCACAACACCCAGTGAAAGCATGACCCCGGCCAAGGCCTTTATATAGGGATCGGGATTATAAAAAACATCTTTAAAAAAATTCATCGTCCCCAGGTTGAGTGTGGCCATCTCATATAGACCGTGAAGCGCATTCAGAGGTGCTTCGCGGCTTTCAAGCGTCGCTTCCACTGAGCCACCGGTAGAGATCTGGATGACCGGCTTTGTGCCCCCGCAGCGCTCTCGTATTTTTTCGATCGCAGCAGCAAAGCGGTCTATGTCCTGCGTGGGAATACCCTGATCATCGCGCACATGAAGATGAATTACCGAGGCACCTGCTTCGACTGCGTCGGCCGCAGCAATCCCCTGCTCCTCAGGAGTGATGGGAAGGTTTTCATTGTCTTCGCGCGTTGTCTCTGCGCCCGTTATTGCCGCTGTGATGATGAGCGGCGGCATGGCTGCGGATAAAGGCATCAGTTCTCCAAGCATATATCCTCCCAGCAGTTTCTTGGTATCTTCAGTGCCCTTTATCGCATGTTATTCAGAGAAGTTGCGTTGGAAATGCGGGCTTCCGCAAAAGGGAAAAACCATGACGAAGCGGTTTAATTTGTCATATATATCATAGCACTACTGTCCGGTTTAACCGTGTGCCCACCATTCCCCTCCTTTGTAAGGAGGGGCAAGGGGAGGTAGATCAAGGGTTTCCCGGTATCTACCCCTCCTAACCTCCCCTTACAAAGGGGAGGGATTTGAAATCCAAGATACAAACGAGGACACGTGCTTTCAAGAAGTTACACGCAACTTTCTCTCAATTTCAGATCTAACCGGACAGCAGTGATATCATAGTATTATCAACCATCACCGATTGCTTCGTCATGGTCTTACAGCAACGACGAGCGCACCTTGCCTGCGGCAGGTGTCGGGGGATTGCTTCGCGGAGTTTACCCTGAGCGAAGTCGAAGGGCTCGCAATGACACAGGGGGCGGCTCTTACGAGCCGCCCCCTGTTGTATCCGTGACATGTGTTGCATATCACTGCTTAAGTATCGCCTTCAGATCCTCCTCCGCCGTAGTGATCGGCATGATATTGAATTTCTCCACGAGCACGTTCAGCACCGCGGGCGTTACGAATGCCGGCATGCTCGGGCCCAGCCGCATGTTGCGAATACCAAGATGCAGCAGCGATAGCAGGATGCAGACCGCCTTTTGCTCGTACCACGACAGGATGAACGAGAGCGGGAGGTCGTTCACTCCACAGTTGAACGCCTGCGCGAGCGAGGTCGCGATCTTCACCGCTGAGTACGCGTCGTTGCACTGCCCGCAGTCGAGCAATCTCGGAATCCCTCCGATATCGCCGAACTCCATCTTGTTGAAGCGGTACTTGCCGCACGCGAGCGTCAGGATAACGCAGTCCTTGGGCACCTTCTCCGCGAATTCGGTGTAGTAGTTGCGCCCCGTCTTTGCGCCGTCGCACCCGCCGATGAGGAAGAAGTGGCGGATCTTTCCCGCCTTCACCGCGTCGATAACCTTATCGGCGACTCCCAGCACCGCGTCGTGCCCAAAGCCGACCAGGATCGTGCGGTCCGAACCGTCCTTGTCAAACCCCGGCGCCGCGAGCGCCGCATCGATCACCGGTTTGAAGTTGCGATCGCTGATGTGCCTCACCCCCGGCCATGCCACGAGCCCGCAGGTGAAGATGCG
>JBBAAJ010000043.1:0-10213 GCA_041658365.1 Candidatus Peribacteraceae bacterium
AGGAGCTTAATGATCTCGAGTGATTGCACCGGATCGATGTTGCCTGTCGGCTCGTCTGTCACCAGAATGCTCGGCTGGTGAACGAGCGCACGCGCGAGAGCCGTGCGCGTCTTCTCGCCGCCTGAGAGTTCTGCTGGAAACATCTGCGCCTGCTCCGTGAGCTTGAGGTCACTCAAAACTTCCTCGAGGCGTTCTAAGATCACCTGATCGCTCTCGCCGCTCACCTCGAGCGCGAAGGCGATGTTCTCTGCTACCGTCCGGTCTTCGAGGAGCTTGTAGTCCTGAAACACAACCCCCATGTTCCGGCGGTACATCTGCAGGACAGTGACAGGGAGTTTGGCGATATCCGCGCCGTCCACCTCGATGGTGCCGGAGGTCGGATACTCCGCACGGATGAGGAGGTGGATGAGGGTGGATTTCCCCGCGCCGCTCGGTCCCGTGATGCAGACGAACTCCCCCGGCTGAACCGTGAACGACACATCCTTCACCACCGGACGTCCGTGGTACTCCTTGGTCACCGAGGAGAAGACGATCATGGGGGATAGCATAGCTCACCTTCTCGATAGCGAGCTAGGTAGTGTTCACATAAAAAATCCTGCGCCGCGGCCACGGAGGGCCGCTGCTGATAGAAAATATTTATTTACACTCCAGCAGCACCCCTCCGCGGGTGCGGCAACTCGATAAAATGTAATCTGGGAGCCATCGTATATGTGAACACTACCTAATGATTTCACATGAGTATTCAGGGAAGAGTATGCAGTATTTAGGGAATACTGATCCCCTGCATACTGAATATTGTATACCGAATACTCATTGATTTTCCCTGCGACAAACCAAATATACCTCCCTGCTCCTGTCCCTGCTTGCCTTCACGCTCGCCACCTTGAGGGAGCGGAAATGTGAGCGGAGCTCATGGGTGAACTGATCGAAATCGCGCCCGCGGAAAACTTTCATCACCACCACTCCATCAGAGCGCAAATACTTGACGGCAAGGAGCGCCACCTGGCGACTCAGCTCGATGCTCCGCCACTGGTCTCTGTCCTTGATCCCGCTTGTGTTCGGCGCAAGATCCGAGAGAATGAGATCGAATTTTTCCCTTCCGAAAGACCGGAGTTCCTTCTCCAATGCAACCTGGTCCAGGACATCGCATACGCATGTGCGGACGTTCGATGCGACAGGTTCGATGGGCATGAAGTCAATGCCAAGAACCATTCCCCGCGGCCCTACCGCTTTCGCCGCATACTGGAGCCAGCTTCCCGGCGCGGCACCGACATCGAGCACGCGCATCCCCGCGGCAAAAAAATGGTAACGCTCATCAAGTTCCTGGAGCTTGTAGACTGAACGTGCTCGGAATCCTTCTGCAGCGGCACGCCGGCTCCATTTGTCGTTCGGGGTGTAGGGTTTGGGCATAGAACAATGAACATTTAACAGTTCACTGTTAACAATTGTAGATTAATAGTTAAAAGTTAATAGTTAATTGTTGTCTAATATGACAATATAACAATATAGCAATATAACAATTGCTCACGGCCTTTTCCGGTTTATACTGCCTTTCCGGTCACTGAGAATTCCCCCCTCTTCGTATGCGTTCCCCCACACTCGGACTCTCACCGTTCGTAGTCGTGTTGGTCGCATGTTTCGTCGTTGTCGTGAGCGCTTTGACGCAACGTTTTTAAAGTATCATAACGGTTTCGCTTTCGGCAGTCCTGTTCGCCGTGGGTATGTTTCCGCGCTCGCGCGCGTTTTTCTGAAGAATACGATTGACCGCTTCCCCCATTCTTCTCCGAGATCATAGGTGTAGGTACGCAGGTACGGTGAGCCGAGAAGCTCCTGCGCGCGGAATGACGATGCGAGCTCGTTTGCGATCCTGATACTCTTCCAGAACGCGCAGACGCCTCCGACCTTCAGGAACGGCGCGGCGTACTCGAGGAGCACAGGGAGCGCCGCGACCGCGCGCGCCGTCACGAGGTCGAAGGATCCACGGAGGGACTTGTCGCGTCCCGCTTCCTCTGCACGAACGCAGCGGAGGTCCACATTCTTGATCCCGAGAGCAGCCACGATACAACGGACGGCGTCTGCCTTCTTGCACACGGCATCAATGCCCACGCATGTCACCTCCGGCAGACAGAGCGCAAGCGGCAAGAGCGGGAATCCCCCGCCGGTCCCGATATCGAGGAGTCGTTTCACGCCGGCGAGAAATGGCAGTACTTCCGCTGCGCGCAGGAGAGCGAGCGAATCCAGCACATTGCCAACCCAACAGTGTTCTTCGGTCCGGTATGCCGAGAGGTTGAGCTTGCGGTTTTCCGTCAGAAAAACCTGCATCAGTTGCCGAAGACGGGGTTCATCAACATTCATAAGAACATAGCTGCATGGCTGCATGGCTGCATGGCTTGCATGCATCCATCGTGCGTATCGCTTGCGAACCATGTAACCATGCAACCATGCAACCATGCAACAAATGGATATTTTCCCATATGCCAAAACCTGCTAATGTTGACTTATGCCCCACGGTCAGCGCATCGCCGAATACCTCCTCAGCATCGAGGCAGTGAAGCTCTCGCTCAATCCTCCGTTCACCTGGACGAGCGGGCTCAAGTCCCCCATCTACTGCGACAACCGGATGATCTACAGCCATCCGGACGCACGGGATTTCGTCGTCGTCGCACTCGCGAATCGTGTGAAGAATCTTCACATTCCCGCTGATGTCATCGCCGGAACGGCCACCGCCGCCATCGGCTGGGGAGCACTTGTCGCCGACCGGCTGAAACTGCCATTCGTCTACGTGCGGTCACAAGCCAAGGAACACGGCGCGAAGAAACGGATCGAAGGCGACCTGAGGCCCGAGCGGCACGTGGTGGTGGTCGAGGATCTCATCTCCACCTCCAAGAGCTCAGCCTCCACCGTGGAAGCGCTCAGGGACGAAGGGAAGTGCTACGTCACCGACATCGTTTCCATCTTCAGCTACGAGCTCGCGGCCTCGCTCGAGAAAGCGCGGGAGATGAAGATCCGCCTCCATCCGCTCACCACCCTCTCTGTCCTTCTGCAGGTCGCGCTCGAGCAGGACAGGATCACCGCCGACGACATCGCCATCATCGAGGATTTCTCGAAGGACCCGGAGAACTGGGGAAAGAAACATAACAAGTGAAACATAGCTATACATAACGTCATACATGCGAAAATCTTCAATCCAGCTGTACCTTCCCCTCCACCTGGATCCCCGGCCAGCTGGTGCTCTGGACCTGATCGTTTGAAATCGTGACCAGAGAGTTTTCGATTCTGAGAATTCGCTGAATGTCGCTTGTACCGCCATACCAGTAGTCACCGGCTTTGTTAAACTCGTCAGCATTGGTGTAATGCGTGATCGTGCCCTTCAGACTAAAGCCGTCGTTGAGCGACAAACTGTAAACATAAGCACCCTGGAATACCGGATTACCGTCAGCGGAGGGATCAGCCCCTGCCGGCCGCTTGGTGACCAGAATCGGGAATGTGAGCAGACCGCGCTCCTTATCGAATAAAAGCGCCTTGTGGTTGGTGAGCAGCGGACTGTCCGAGCCGCGGTCGCCGATGACTTCCTTCCAGAGCTCCTTCGGGTTCTCGACGTCGGAGACATCGAAGAGCGCCATCTTCACCCCCTGAATGGCGGTGTAGTAGACGGCGTCCGGATCGTGCACCTTGTCCTTGTCAATGGACTCGTCCACCTCCTTTCCGAAGCCGATGATGTGTGTCGCATCATAGGGATGCAAATAGTTGCTGTAGCCCGGAATCTTGAGCTTTCCGAGGATCTTCGGACTGCTGGGATCGGACGTGTCGATCACGAAGAGCGGATCGACCTGCTTGAACGTCACCATGTAGGCGCGATCGCCCATGAAACGTACCGAGTAGATGGACTCACCGGGAGCAATGTCCTCGATACTTCCAAGCGTCTTCAAGTCCATGTCAAGGACAAAGAGATTGTTCGTAGACTTCGTCTCGCTATCCGTGCCGAAACTCCACGAGGGCTGGATGGTTGTGGCGATGCGGAACGTCTCGCCGTTCTCGTCCATCGAGAACTGATTGAGGATGTGTCCGGGAACCTTGCCCTGGGAAGCAAGCTGTACACCGTCACCCGTGAACGCGAAGCGGAAAAGGTTCGTGTTCTCCTGGGAATCCCCCTGCTCTTCAGCCTTCCAGGCGTACTTCCACTCCGTTGTGGCGACGTACAGGTTCTTGAGGGAAGCATAGACGTTTTCGGCACTCCCAAGCATCGTCTCCTTCTTCACCTCACCCTGAGGATTCTCCGCCGGCACGACGGCGACGGTCAGGAATTCCGGAGAAGGTATGTGCGGGAGAATCGAAACATCGCCGCAGCGGCCGACCGGCACTGCTTTTCCTCCTGTTTTGCTATCCGAGAATTGAGGGAGAATATCCTCTTCTTTCACGCCGAGCGGCAGGACTCCGTACCACTTTGGGCCGCTCCTCAGCACCAGGTAGAGCTTCCCGCCCGTGAGCCTCGAGGACACGAGGTCGCCGTCGAACGAGAGTGAACGAACCTCCGTCTCTTTCCCGTCCTTGAGCGAGTAGAGATAGACCTCCGTCGTGGAAGATGAACGAATCGGGGCGTACGCCGACCTCTGCAGCATGGGAACGGGGTATGGGGTCTCGTTCCTCCAGCTCTCCGCAAGCACGATCAGGCTCTTGCCCGTGACATAGAGATCCTTCGGCGTCACGCCGGACTTGTACCCGATGGTCGAGACCACGTTCATGTCGTTCGCGGGACGCGCACGGACGATCTTCACCTTGCCGTTCGTCACGACGTAGAGATACGTCCCGTCCGTCTTGACGATGTCCCCTTCATCCACGCCTTCCACCTGGACGTTCGTTCTGGAGTAGTCGGGACTCCCTCCTCCTGCCGTTGTTTCCGCCGCCTTTTGCTCCATCATCAACGGCGCGGTGGCAGGCATTGCGCCCTCGAGCATCATCCTGCCACGCGGATACACTTTCTCCTTGCTGCTGCCGGCTTCGCTTAAGACCGCGCGGAGATCGGCGCACGACTTGGCCGTCTGCATGACATCGGACGAGAAGTTCACCTGAGCATCGGGGTACTTGATATTGAGGAGACCTTTCGTCGGCTGGTCCGTCTTCCCCTCGCTCAAGCGCCACATCATCTCGGCCATCTCTCCTCTCTGCACCTTGCGTTCGAGCGCGTTGATGGACGGCGGGATGGCCTTGCCGGACTCCAGCGCCTCCACATACGGAACGTACCATTCGCCGCCTTCGTTACGCACTTGCTGCTTGTAGGCGAGCGAGAGGATCTTCGCCGCCTCCACGAAGCTGATAGGCTTGTCCGGCTTGAAGGTGCCGTCGGGATATCCGCTGACGATCCCCTCCGACTCCGCCTGACACACGTACCTCGCAAACCACTGTTTCTCAACATCCGGGAAACAGCCGCTGATGGAAATGGTGCCGAATACGCCTCTTCCCTCCAGCACGATCTTCAGGAATTCCGCACGATTGACCTGCGCGCCCGGGCGGAACGTTCCGTCACCGTAGCCGGAGATGATGCCTTTCTCCTTCAGCGTCTCGATTGCAGTCCTGTAGGGAGTCGTGACTTGGATATCCGAGAACGCTGTCGCCCGCACGGGAACCGTGGCAAGGAGAAAAAACCCGAGTGGCAGGAGGAACGTAAGGAACTTCCGGATGAGCGGTCTGTCCATAAAAGAAGGGGGAATGATGGAAGTTAGAACTGCCTTAAGAACCTCAAATCCCCCTGGAAGAAGAGGCGGATATCCGGGATCTGGTGGCGGATCATGAGCATGCGCTCCACACCGAATCCGAAGGCGAAGCCCTGCCATTTCTCGGGATCGATACCGACATTCTTGAGCACCTGCGGGTGGACCATCCCACAGCCCACCACCTCCAGCCACCGGCCCTCGCGGCTTTGTTTTTCGTCTCCACGCCATCGTAAGTCCATCTCCAGTCCAGGCTCGACGAACGGGAAGTAGCCCGTCCTCCACCGAAACTCGATATCCTGCGCCACCAGTTCCCTCACCGCCGCTTCCATGACGGCCTTCATGTTGGCGAGCGACACGGTTTCTCCGATCATCAGCCCCTCGATCTGGTGGAACATCGGCGAGTGGGTCGCATCGGAGTCCTTGCGGTACACCTTCCCTCCGCAGATCATCCGGAAGGGTGGCTTCCTGCCTTGCATGTAACGGATCTGCACCGGAGAGGTATGCGTGCGCAGCACGGTGCGGTCGAGCGATGAAACCCAGAATGTGTCCTGCAGATCCCGCGCCGGATGGCTCTCCGGGATGTTGAGCATGTTGAAATTGTAGTCTTCCGTCTCGAGCTCAGGCCCCAGAGCGACATCGAACCCCATGCGGCCGAAGATCTCCTCGGCCTTCCGCATGTACTCGTGAATGAGGTGGTGGTGCCCCGTCTCCTTCGACGGGAGATCCAGTGTGACATCCAGCGCGTCGGATGCCGCCAGGCTCGAAAGTGACTGAGCAGTCAGCTCACGAAGCCTCGCTTCCAGAGCCGCTTCCAATTCCGTTTTCGCCCTATTGAGCTCCTGCCCCTTTTGGCGGCGCTCCCCGGAAGAGAGCGTACCTACCTCGCGCATCGCCGTCGTCAGCGCGCCCGCCTTGCGCCCGAAGAGCTCATGGCGGACCGCGGCGATTTCACCCGTCGTCTGTGCGGACTGGATCCTGCCGAGGAAGGAATCCCAAGGGGAAGATAAAATCATAAATGGATGTATACAGAATATCGTTCGAACGCCAATTGTTAAATGGTTAAATGGCTAAATTGCTCGCAAGCGAAACGCGCGTTGTTGCCTGCCAACAATTTAACAATTTAACAATGGCCCAATTTATGAATGTAGCGCCATCTCGACGAACACGAACACCGCGTAGATCAAAAGACCGATCCACCATGTGAGGATCCCGAGAATCAGGAAGAGGAAGAGTAGGATGGTGGCAGAGCCGAAGAAGAGGCCCTCCCGGAGCGCGACGCTCATTCGCCGCCCCGCGTCCATCCCCTCCATCGGAAGCCCTTTCCAGAGGAAGTATAACCCAAGAGTTGAGAAGCAGGACGCCGCGAGGAAGAGCGTCAGCATGAAGAACGGGATGGCGAGCCCCGGCGACGTGAACGGGCTCACGCGGAAGAGGACGACGACGAGCGACGAAAGAGAGAGGAACCCCGCGATGGCAATCCGAAGGAGGAGCGGGGTCATGAGAGCGTCTTCAGAAACTGTCCTAAAGCCTGGAAATCAGTGAGGAGGCTGGACCGCAGGTTGGCATTGTGAAGCGCCGCCGCAGGATGGTAAATCGGGAAAACCGTGATCCTGTCCGTAAGCCTGAAGGGTTTTCCGTGGGCCTCGGTGATCGTTTTCTGCGGAAAGAAGTGCCCAAGGGAATGGCGTCCAAGAGGAACGATGACGCGCGGTTGAATAAGCGCGATCTCCAGCTTCAACCACGGCATGCACTGCTCCTTCTCGATCGGTTCCGGATCGCGGTTTCCCGGCGGACGGAACTTCACGACGTTGCTGATGTACACGTCCTCACGCTTGAGCCCGATGGACTCCAGGAGCTCGTTCAAAAATTGTCCTGCAGGACCCACGAACGGCCGCTTGAGTTCGTCCTCTTTCTGCCCCGGCGCCTCGCCGATGAACATGACGGTCGCGTGAGGATTCCCCTCCCCCAGCACCGGATTCGCGTTCTTCGCCAAATCGCATCCTTTCCAGACCGAAAGCTTCTCCTTGAGAAGGTCAAGCGTGAGCTCTGTCATGGATACAAGCATAGCAAATGGTCTGCCATGAACGAAGAGCGCAGCGCTGAGTCGAATGGTGCGCCCGGCAGGGTTCGAACCTGCGACCCCCAGCTCCGCAAGCTGATGCTCTGTCCAGCTGAGCTACGGGCGCACGTGAAAGCTAAAAAATCCTACCAGCCAGGATTCATATGCGCAAAGGAAACGCAGCAATATTGGATCGCTTCCTTGTATTAATTGGTGGTCTACCTACAAACGTATCAGAACCGATTTTCGGGGCAACCGGCGCGGCGGCTGAAAAACCTTCGGGCTGGGGCAGCCGCCGCGCCGCCCAACCGTTTTCGTGACGATTTCCAACTGTTCTTTTGCGGCTCACAGAAAACAAATTGTTTATTTCTGCAACTCCTTCGCCAACGCGATGATCTTCGCGACTTCCGCGCGGTTGATCGGGTCGTCGGGACGGAAGCGATTGAGTGGCTTTCCCTCCGCGTCAAGATCACCTTGCACGAGCCCAAAGAAGGTCGCGGCAGCGATGGCGTTCGTGTAGGGATGACCCTTCGGCACGTCGTCGTAGCTCGCGGGCGTATTCCCGATCGTGATGCCGAGGACTTCCAGCAGCGTCTGGATCACCGCACCGCGCGTCGCAGACTTTGTAACGTCGCGTTCCGTGCCGAACACGGAGAGCTGCAGGGATTCGGCCTTGGCGACGTAGGCCGAGGCCCAAGTGCCCTTGGCGGAAGTATTACGGGGAGGAGGAAGACCCCTGAGGTCGAAGGCCTGGTCGGAAGCCTGCATCGCCATCTTCAGGACCTCCGCATAGGTGACGGGATTATTGACACCGAATTCTCCCTTGGGTTTGCCCTGCTCATCCGCGTATCCCGTCGCGATGTTCTCATCGATCACGTAGGAGACGTAGGGGGAGTACCACTCATCGAGGGGGACATCGATGTAGATCACGGGCGTATCCCCCACGAGGGCATAGAGCCTCCCGCGTCGTGCGGCGATGACTTCCGGGGAGGAACCCGCTCCGAGCGGCTTCGCGGCGGGAAACTCCAGAGCAGCCGCCTCCTGTGCCTTCTCACGCTCAGCCAGTCGTTCACTACGACGCAGGGCGTTCGTCTCCTGCTCTTCCTTGAGGGAGCGCTGTGCCTCCTTCAAGGCGACCTCCACCGCGGCGGCGTGTTCCTGCTCCAGTTCCAGAGCCTTGGCGTAGCGCTCTTCGCGGTGCAGAGCATACTTCTTCTGCAGTTCCTCCTGCTCTTTCTGGCTTTGGGCGATGTCTGCCTCATGCTCCGCAATGCGCACCGCAATGCGATCCTCCCGCTCCTTCGCCGCTTTTTCCTCGCGGGCCTCTGCCTCCTTCTCCGCCAATATCTGCTGCGTGGTGCGTTGATCCTGCTCCGTGAGCCGCTCATTCCTGCGCACCCGATTCGCCTCCTGCTCCGCCTGCAGCGCTTCCTGCTCCTTTTGGAGCGCGGCTTGCGACTCGGCCAGCTGCTGTTCCTGCAGTGCAATGGCTTTCGCGTAGCGCTCTTCGCGGTGCAGTTCAAACTTGCGTTGGAGCTCTTCTTTCTCCTTCTGCGCCAGCGCGATATCCGTTTCATGCGCCGCGATCCGTTTGGCGATCCGGTCTTCCCGCTCCTGCGCAGCACGTTCTTCCTGCTTAATCTTCCCCGCGCTGTTCTTTTCCGCGGTCGCGAGCTCCTCGCTCTGCTGCACCTTCCCCTCGAAACGGGCGAGGATCGTCACGCGGGCTTGCGCGATGCGTGCCGCCATCTGCGAGGGGCTGCCGCGAAAACCACCTCCTCCTCCGCCACTCTGCGCCTGTGCGCTTGAGGAAGAAGATGATGTGGTGCGCGCGGAGGAAGGCCGCCAGTCGCTCGACACCTTGTAATCGACCGCTCCGCACGTGCTTGCATCGGAGCAGTTGAAGGAAATCCACCCGACATTCTCGCCCCATGCGTAGCCGGAAAAAACGCCGGAAGAGCTGATCACAACACCACCACCTGCGGGGTCAAAGTCGATCCATCCCTTGTTCTCACTCCACGCGTAGCCGCCGAGTGTTCCGCTGCTGTTATTCGTCACCTTGAAATCAACCGTCGTGCAGGACGAATCATTACTGCAATTGAGCGAAATCCAGCCGACATTCTCCCCCCACGCATATCCGGTGAGTGTACTGTCGGTGACATGCACATTTCCTTCCGTCGAGCCGAAATCGATCCACCCCACGTTCTCGTTCCACGCGTAGCGGTTCGTGGCGTCGATAGTGCCATCGGTGGCGGACGCGAACACGCGCGACGATAGCGACAACGCCGTCACGGCCAGAGCCGCAAGAGACAATATATCCCGCAAACGGTTATGCTCCCCACGCATGATGGATACTCTAGCAAAGACACCGGAATACTCCAGCGCATTGCAGCCGGTACTCGAGAGAGAGAGAGAGAGAGAGAGAGAGACGGAAGACCGTCTT
>JBBAAJ010000044.1:0-9995 GCA_041658365.1 Candidatus Peribacteraceae bacterium
TAAGCCATTATCGTTCAACCGCGGGTAGATACCCGCTCTGGTGGATGTAAGCATCTTTTGGACAAAATTATTTTCTCCACACAATTTGGCTATGATCCTAAGAACCTCGTGCCCGAGACGGGAGAGAGCATGTTGTAGGCGTTCTGGAGAGCAGGTCGCAGGTTTTCATTACAGCCGTAAATATGCTATAATGTTCCGATGTCTTCGACGTTCTTCAAGTCGGGTGCCGTTCGTCAACTCCTTGGCGCCGCGGGCGGAATGCTCGTTGCGGGGACGGTCTACATCGTCATCCAGCAGCTTTCATCCTTCTCCGTGAGCCAGGCGCTCCTCGTGAGTCCGTACGTCGTTTCCGAAAATGCCGGCAAAGTGGCCGTGAACGATCGCCGGATCATTGACGATCAGAGCTTCCGTCGCATAGCCACTCAGGCGCGAACAGTTGCGGCCGCGCTTAGGCAGCAGCAGGCAGGTTCATCCACCTCTTCGCAGCCGATGGTGACAGGGAACGTTGCGGTTTCTCAGGGCGCTCCCGTTTCCCGTTCTCCAGCTTCAGCGCCCGTGTATGCTCCAGAACAGGAGTCTGCGACGCAGAAGCAGCGTATTCAGTTCCGCAATGAGGTCGTGGGAGCGTTGCGCGCCGGGGAAGGAGTGTCCGTTCCTGCGCCGGTTCCTCTCGTACAGCAAGTGGCGTCTTCGGCTGCGGCCAAGAATGTTCCTGCGCCGGTTGTAGCGTTGTCCGTTTCTCCCGTACCATCGAATGACATGAATGCACTGCAGGGGAAGTCGTCTTCTCCGGAAGTTCGAGAACGGCCGCGCGGTCTCCCGAGCTCGGGATTTGCGCTGAACTTCCTCGTCATTGTCTCCCTCCTTCTCTCCGTTGTTCTTCTCGAGAATCCCGTCAAACGGCGTCTCGTTGCCGTGCTGTGGCATACTCATTAGTATGACAGAGATGCTCATTCCTGCATTCCTCTTCGTTCTCCTGGGGTTGGCGGTCGGAAGCTTCGGGAACGTTCTCCTCGTGCGCCTCAAATCCGGGGAATCACTCTGGGGACGGTCTCGCTGTGTTTCCTGTCGCCGAACGATTCCCTGGTACGACCTTCTGCCTGTTGTGAGTTATGTCTTTCTTTGGGGAAGGTGCCGCAAGTGCCACACGCATATTTCCTTGCAATACTCTCTGGTCGAGCTCGGCTCGACAGCGCTCTTCTTCCTCGCGCTCATGCTGCATCAGCAGGATCTCCTTCTGGCCGGGGCTCTGGCAGTTCTCTTCTCTTTCCTGTTCTTCGCCTGTGTGTTCGACGCTCGCTATCAGCGCATCCCGGATCTCTTCACCGCGGTCATCGCGCTCGCGGCGCTCGCGATTGTTCTCCGGCAGAGGACGCTCTTTGATTCTCTCCTCGGGGCCACCTCGCCACTCGTGTGGTTCGGCGGGCAGTGGGCACTGAGCCGCGGACGCTGGGTGGGAGCGGGGGATGTTCTCCTCGCTTCGGCTCTCGGGTTCTGGCTTGGGGCGGAGCGCGCGCTCGTGATGCTCGTCTTGAGCTACATGGTCGGAGCCGTCGTCGTCACGCTCCTCCTTGTTTTCCGGCGGCTCTCGCTTCGTCAGAAACACGTTGCGTTCGTCCCTTTCCTGGCGGCCGCTTCGCTCCTCGCGTATTCCGGGACCGGCGATCTCTACCTCTCGCTTTTCCACTAAAAAGAGCGAGGCTTCGCTGCCCTGGGGGCGAGACGCTGCCGCCACGGCAGCGAAGCCTCTGCAAGTACCAACGAACTGCTGCACTGCCCACGAGGGGTGTGCCCCCCCGCATCGCGGGGGAAGTCGGATGTTGGCAATGACAATAGTACATGGAATACATGGTAATGTCAACACTGGTCAGTAAGCGATTTTTCCGCTTCCGTCCGCCATGTTCATGGTATGCTTCCTTCAATGAAAATCGTTTCCCAGAACCGCCGTGCGCGCTTCGATTATGACATTCTGGAGACGCAGGAGGCCGGTCTCGTTCTCACGGGACAGGAGGTGAAATCCTGCCGCTTGGGGCAGGTGAATCTTGCAGGAGCGTACGTCTCGTTCTTCGGCGACGTGCCGCATCTCAAGAACATGAAAATCAGCCCCTACAAGTACGCGGGGCATCTACCGGATTACGATCCGGGGCGCGATCGCCTCCTCCTCCTCAAGAAGAGCGGGGCGAAGAAACTCGAGATAGCGTCCGAGGAGAAGGGCATGACGATCGTGCCGCTGGAGGTTCGCGCCGGCCGTTTCATCAAGGTTCTCTTAGGTCTCGGCCGCGGGAGAAAAAAGCTCGATAAGCGGCAGAAAATCAGAGAACGGGAAGTGGAAAGAAGGCTGCGGAGAGGCAACGGGGAATGATTCAAACATCGTACAATAGAAGGCGGAGATATACTGTAAAATTGATTCGTGTCTCTCCTGCCGCAGCAAATTCAGAAGGCCATCGAGGAATTCAGCAAGCTCCCGGGTATCGGGCCCAAGTCCGCCGAGCGGCTGACGTTTCATCTCCTCCGGTCCAGCAGGGCGTCGCCGGAGGCGCTGGGGAACACCCTTCTCGCACTGAAGAGCGACCTTCAGTACTGCGAACAGTGCCAGATGATCACGCTCGAGAAGCAGTGCGCCGTGTGTTCGGACGGCTCGCGCGATGCAGGCACGATCCTCGTCGTCGAAGAGCCGCTCGAGGTGATCGCGTTCGAGAAGGCCGGGTACAAGGGTCTCTACCACGTGCTTCATGGCGTCCTTTCGCCCATTGATGGCATGGGTCCCGAACAGCTCAGGCTCAAAGAGCTGATCGACCGGTGCAGGGAGGGCAAAGTTAGCGAGGCGATAATCGCGACAAATCTGGATGTTGAAGGCGAGGCGACGGCGGCTTATATCAAACAACAATTGCAGGGCAAGGTTCCATCAATCACACGTCTCGCACACGGCCTCCCGATGGGCGCGGACATCGAATTCGCGGATCAAATAACGCTCAAGGAGGCGATTGCAGGGAGAAGAAATCTCTAGGGGCTCCGGGTGTAACTTTTTACGGAAGATCGACAACAGGAATCTTCTGTAAGAGTTCTGTCAGCCGGTTTCTTGGATTTTCGGGGTCATCGTCCTCGAAGAAATCTGGCAAATATTTGTCTGGAGGTAAGCTAGTTAAAATCTCAGCAAGTCTTTTCCTGGAGCCGCCATCTCTTAGATAATCCAAAATTGCGTTGCCAACCAACGTCTCCCGGCGATCTGCATTTCTCACTTCGTCTTCACTGCGTTCTTTCAAATGCGCACTCATTTGTTCCGGGCTCGATCCATATTGTGGAAGTTTGACACTGAGAAAAGCATCGCCAGAACCAGGCTCAAAGCTTCCAACCCCGTGATTGAGACGGAGAAGGCGTGCCTCAGCATTCGCTACAGAGAATGAAGAATTGGTCATGGGATGGAGGAGAAAAAGCAATGGAAACCGATACACGTTGCAGTAATTGCGATTGCCGGACGCTCAGTTTGAAGCAGGATCGTGCCCTGTCAATTTTTCGTAGTGACATTTCCATCCAGTCGCATCTGGAAGCGAAAAAATAAACCTTTATTCTCCTTCGATTCTTTTTCGATTTTTTCTGTGTTGGAGTACTCTACGGGAGACATGCGTGATTTCACGTATTTTTTCCGGCAGTTTCTCAAGCATCCGAAGCAGATTTCCTCCATGATTTCGACATCTGGCGCCGTTGCGCGGCGGCTTGCCATGAGTATCAGGCGTTCCGGTCGGCTCGTCATCGTCGAATATGGGCCGGGGATGGGAGTCCTTGCCCGCGCGATCCTCAGGAGCGGACGCCTGAGCGGGAATTCGAAGCTCATCCTCATCGAGAAGACCCCCGGATTCGTGCGCCATCTCCACAGGAGGTTCACCGATCCGCGTGTCCATGTGGTCCAGGGGTCGGCAGAAGACGTGCTCTCGATTCTCAGGAAGTGCGGCGAAGCCCATGCGGACTATGTCTTCTCGAGCATCCCGCTCTCGCTCATGCCCAGCACCACCTGCCATCGCATCCTCTCGGCGACGTGGAGATGCCTGCGACCCACCGGCATATTCACCGTCTTTCTCTTCCGCCATCGGGTGCGCGAAGTTATACAACGCTACTTCCCGCGCGTCCGCACGCGGCTCGAACTCTTCAACATTCCGCCGCTCTTCGTCTTCGCAGCGACGAAAGGGTCGAGGTGATACGGCTTCGCGATGCAAACGCTACGAGTATTTTTCGAAGGTTATTTTTACCCGGATAAGGCAATCTCCCTGACTCCGTAGCGTCGGTATCCCTCACGCTCCAGCTTCTCCGCCAGTGCAGGTCCTCCGCTCTCGACAATCTTCCCGCGAATCATGACATGGACTCTGTCCGGAACGAGGAACCGGAGCAGGCGCGCGTAGTGTGTGATGACGACGGCGGAGAACTTTGGTCCGCGCATCCGCTCAATGCCATTCGCGACAGTCCGGAGCGCATCGATGTCGAGTCCCGAGTCCGTTTCATCGAGGAGCGCGAGAACCGGGCGCAGAATCTGCATCTGGAGAATTTCGGATTTCTTCTTCTCGCCGCCGCTGAACCCCTGGTTCACCGCCCTCTCCGCGAACGCCGGGTCCATGTGGAGGGATGACATGGCTTCCTCGAGGAGAGAGCGGAACCTGATCGGGGACATTCTGCGGTGATGAGGATCCCGTGTTTTCTGCTGCGCTTCGTACGCGGCGAAAAGAAGGCTCCGGAGGCTCAGCCCCGCGATTTCCCGGGGGTACTGGAATGCAAGGAAAAGACCGGCGCACGCACGCTCGTCCGCCGAGAGCGAGAGGAGATTCTTCCCCATGAACGATACTTTTCCGCTCTGCATCATCGATCCCGGATGCCCCATCAAGGCACCGACGAGCGTGGATTTCCCCGAGCCGTTCGGTCCCATGATGGCATGCACTTCCCCACGGTTGACCTGGAACGAAAGGCCGCGGACGATCAGGCTCTTTCCCGCTGAAACACGGAGGTTGTGAACGGCGAGCAACGGCAATGGCGATCGTTTCTTCTTCTGCACTCCGTCATGGTAGCGCTGATGGTGCTCTCCCGGTATTCAAGACCCCGCGATCCATGGTCTCGATGCGGTCGCAGATGCGCTCGAGATCGTCCATGTTGTGGCTTACGATCACTCCCGTTTTCCCCGCGCGCTTCAGTGCGTGCAGATACCACCAGCATTTTTTTTGGAAATCTGTGTCTCCGACAGCCAGAATCTCGTCGAAGAGGAAGATGTCGGCATCGATTTGCGATGCGGCGGCGAACGCGAGACGCAGGCGCATGCCGGTGCTGTAGCATTTCAGCGGGAGGTTTTCGTGGGAGCGCACTCCTGCGACATCAATGATAATGTCGGTGACGCGGCGGATGTCTGTCCGGCACATTCCCTGCAGGAGCCCGTGGAGATAAATATTCTCATCAGCGCGGCGCTCCAGATGGAAGCCGACGCCCAACTCGAAGAAGCAGGACAGCCGGCCGTCGGTAGATACCTCTCCCGCATCCTGCCTCATGATGCCGGCGATGATCTTCATGAGTGTTGTTTTTCCCGAACCGTTCGCTCCGAATAGACCGACCCATTCCCCGTTCCGGGCTGCCAGCGAGACTCCGCGCAGTGCCTCGATCCGGATCCGGTCGCTGTGAATTTTCCATCGGAGAATCCTGTCCTGGAGCAGGCGCATCGGGACTTTCCGCTGCAGGAATGTCTTCACGATGTTCCGACAATCAACGGCGGGGGAACCCATCAGTACTCTTGGGTGAAGTAGGGGCAACGGCGGTCGAAGATCCATTTGCCTGCGAGGAACATGCCGGCACAGATGAGCGTCAAACCGGCGACGTGGAGGGCAGTGGGGGTGCCGGCGGCGGCGGGATACAGCGTCACGCGTCGTACATCGTTGATGATGATGGCGATGGGCTGGAAGTGAATGAAGAGGCTGAGGAGATTTTGGATCGAGTGGATGCCCGGCTGGCGGAAGAAGGCAATGAGGCTCGCCGTCACGGCTGACTGGGCGCGGTACGGGTACATGATCGGCGTCAGCCAGAAGAGGATCTGTACCGCGATGCCCCACAGGTGACTGATGTCGCGGTACTTCAAGCAATACGAGGCGAGCAACATCCCGACGCCGAGGGCCGCGAGGGTCATCTGGAGCATGATGAATGGAAGGTACAGAACACTCCAGACGAGCGAGACGCCGAAGAACCAGCCGAAGACGGCGAAGACCGCGAGGTGTGTCGAGAAAATGATGATATTCGTCCAGCCGACGGCGAGGATCAGGAGGAAGTGCGGGAAGGGGTGGCGCTGCACGATGCCCTCTTTCTCGAAGAGCATCGTCATGCAGCCGTTCGTCGTCACCGTGAAGTGCTCCCAGACGATGATGCCAAGGAAAAGGTAGAGAGGATAGAGCGGGATGGAAGGCTGAACATACGGCCCGAAAACATAGAGAATGACGAGGAACTTCACGAGGGGCCCGATGAGCGACCAGCAGTAGCCGAGGACAGAACCGCGGTACTTGAGGACGAAATCCGCCCATCCGACGGCAAGGACGACGTGAAGAGCCTGGACGAGCGTGAAGCGGCGGGCCGCCATGGGTAAATCCTAGCACGCGGTTGGGTTGCGGGCTTATAAACAAAAAATAGCCAAGCCCCAATGACCAATGTATGACTATAGCCAGTGATGGAGTATTTGGTATGCAGTATTCAGTATGAAGGGAAATTTCCCTGAATACCTCATACTGGGTACTGAATACTCATTATTCTTCGTTGAGTTCTACAGGGGCAACCACTAGGCTAGATACCATGCCCACCATCACCTTCATCCATCTCGACGGCCACACACAAAAAGTACAGGGAGCAGCTGGGGAGACGATCCTGAAAATTGCCATGGATAACGGCGTTCCCATGGAACATGCCTGTGGCGGGAATGGCTTCTGCAACACATGCGCGTGCGAAGTGACGGAAGGGAAAGAGCGCCTCTCCGCCCGCAACGATCAGGAGGAGGGCATGGGGATCACAGAGCCCCAACGGCTCGGCTGTCAGGCAGTGGTACAAGGGGATGCGACGGTAAAACTGCTGGAAGTTTGAAGAACAGCAATTGGCAGTTAGCATTTGGCAATTGGCTAAAAAGCTAACTGCCAATTGCTAATGAGCTTCTTTGGCTGACAGCGCTGTGATCTTCTCTTTCACTCCCTCGTTGTAGGGCTCGATGCGGTTGATCCGGCGGTAGGTTTCCTCCGCTTTGGCATTGTCGCTCAATTGTACGTAACACTCCGCGAGGAGGTGGAGGAGCTCCGTATCGCGTGCGAGACGGGAGAGCGCTTTCTCGAGGAGCGGTGCGGCTTCCTTGAAACGGCGGGCGGCGATGCAGGCACGTCCGAGTGCCGCGGAGCGCTCAGCAGTCTGTGGATCGCGATTGAGCGCCTCCTGGTAGGCGAAGCAGGCATCCACATACTTTCCCTGCATGTAGTACGCGAGCCCCAGATTAGCGCAGAACGAAACATCGTCCCGCTTCGCAATGAGCTCCTTGTACAGCGCCTCCGCCTTCGCTTCCCGGTGGGTCGTGAGGTAGAGCTTTGCGAGTTCGGCCTGTGTTTCGACGGTGTCGGGGTTGATGGTCAGCGCCTGGATGAGGAGGTGCTCCGCTTCGCTGAAGTTCTGCAGGGCGATCTCCTTCTCGGCGGCGCGCATGAGCGAGCGCACTTTCTGGAGCTCGATGGCCGAGGCGCGCGGATTCTTGCGCGGTTTCTCCGCAGCGCGTTCATCCACGAGTGATGCTCCGCGCTCCTCCACGGAGTGGAAACGCATCTTCATGGAACGCACGAGGCGGCGGATGGCCCGGTTCCTCAGCAGGGCGCGGCTGGAAAGCAGTACCACGATGCCACAGAATGCCGTCAGGAAAACGACGAGATAAATCATGCGGAGAGAAGAAGGCTAGCACGGGTCCTGGCTCACTGCCAGGGTGAAGCGCTGGAGGAGCAGCCCCCGGTGTGCGTTGGTATGGAGGGATTCGACGAGCGCAGAGTAGGCAGACGCCCATTTCGTCTTCTGGACGGGGTCTGGATGTTCGTGGAGCGTGTCCCCGAGATGTCTGAGGAGCTCTGCGAGACTGGAGCGCAGTTCCGCGAACGGCAGAATCCACCGGAGTCGCTCGTGGAGCGAGCGCATCTGCCAGAATTGCTTGGCTTGTGCATGGAGTTGCTTCGCTTCGCGCAGCGCGTCGGGATTCTGCAGGAGGGAGATGAGGGTCCCGGGGGCCCCCTGCGAGAGGTGGATGGCAAAAGCGGCGTCTTCGTCATCTTTCTCCCTGAGCAGGGGCCGCATTTCCTCCGGTTTCAGAGGATAGAAATGGATGATGCGTGTGCGGGAGACCACCGTCGGGAGCAGAGAGTGTTCATTCCCCGCTGTCAGGAGAAAAACCACGCGGGGCGGGGGCTCTTCCAGGATCTTCAGGAAGGCGCTTGCCGCGGCTTGCGGCATCCGTTCGATTGATCGGATGAGACAGCAGAGGTGCGGCGATGTGCCCGTCGCAAGGAGGCGCTCATGCAGCGGGCGGATATCCTCGATGCTGATCGTGTCCGTCTTCGCGGGGGCTTTGACACGGTGCTGCTGGGGGGCATTGGACGATTGCCCGATGATGCGCCAATCCTCCTGCACCCCCTCGATCCAGAGGGCGGAGAGCGAGAGGAAATCCGGGTGGATGAGACGTTCGATTTGCTCCCAGACTGCTGCGTGTGCGGACGGCTCGAGATGATCTGCGAGGAGCCGCCAAGCGAACCAGCGGGCAACGGTGAACTTTCCGAGGTGCGCTGTCCCGGCGAAAAGGTACGCATGCGCGACGTTTCGGCGCGCGATGTCCTGGAGGAGCTGTCCGCACTGTTTCCCATGGCCGACGATGTCGGGGATCGATGGCAAGGAGAACAGCATTATACTTCAATTCGTAATCCAGCGAGACGCTGATGGGCAAATTGGCTATTGGCAATTCGCTTTTTAGCCAATTGCCAAATGCTAACTTGCCACCCCGTGACATTTCTTATATTTAAGGCCACTCCCGCACGGACAAGGATCGTTGCGGCCGACTTTTGGCGAGCGGGAAGCGAGGACGCTTTCTCGTGCCGCGACGACGGCATTCGATTTTGCGCTGATACCCATTTGTGAAAGCTGATCTTCGATCTCCTCTGCGTTGGTTTGCAGCTTGTCTGGTTCTTCTTCTGTTTGCATCGCAGCCGGGGCGAGAAACTGTGCGAAATCCAGCTGCAGGAGCGTACGGACGGTCGTGGAGGCGATGGTGGCGAGGAGACGCTCGAACATTCGGAACCCCTGGTCCTGATACTCGATGAGCGGGTCGCGCTGCGCGTAACCGGAGAAGGCCACCTGCTCCCGCAGGTGCGACATGGCGTCAATGTGATCCATCCAGTGGGAATCAATCGACTGGAGGACGATGATCTGCTCGGCCTTCGAGACGAGCTCCTCCCCGAAGTGACGGCACTTCTTGCTGTAGAAGGAGAGAGTGAGAGTCTCCGTGAGTTCTCGCGCTTCCTCCGGATCCTGCATGGATTTCAAGTCTTCCGCTGAGATGCCGTGGGCCAGTTCAGGATGCAGGACGCCGAGGCCTTCGCGCAGTTTCTGGATCTCCCAGAGTTCGTGATCGGAGTCCTGGACATGTTCGCTTACGAGGTTCGAGATTTCCCGCTTCATCATCTCCAGCGCTTCATTGTGGATGGATTCCGTGCTTTCGCCTTTCTCTGCCCGCCCGGATGAATGTCCGTCCCGCCCGGATGACCCGGTCGGACGGGTCGGACGGGCCAGGCCGGCGATCTTCACGAGGAGCTTCTGGCGCCGCTTGTACATGATTTCGCGGTGCTTATTCATCACGTCGTCGTACTGGACGACGTGGCGGCGGATATCGAAGTTGTGGCCCTCCACCTTCTTCTGCGCGCTCTCGATGGAGCGGGAGACCATGCGATTTTCCAGCGGGACATCTTCGGGAACCT
>JBBAAJ010000045.1:0-9806 GCA_041658365.1 Candidatus Peribacteraceae bacterium
ATGGCTCTCTCGCTCAACAAACCGAAGCTCGACAACCTTGCCGGCGATATCTGGAAATCCGCCGAGCGCCTGCGCGGCAAGTTCAAGGCGTACGAATACCAGAGCGTCATCCTTCCGATCATCGTCATCCGGCGGCTGGAGTGTGTGCTGCTGGCCTGGCGCGAGGCAAAGAGCGCCGAGGTGCTGGCCAAGCGACCCAATCTCACCGAAAAAGAACTCGCCAAGCTGGTCAAGGAACTCGAACTGAATCCCCAGCAGTCGCCCTTCTCGAACAAGACCAAGTGGACACTCCGCAAGGTCTATGAGGAAGACCACACACTCTTGGAGGAGAACTTCCGCGCCTACATCAACGGCTTCTCCAAAAACGTTGACGACATCATCGAGCACTTCAACTACCGCGCCACCATCGGCACGATGGTGAAGAACAACCGGCTCGCCCCGATCCTGAATCAATACAAGGAGCTGGAGCTTGGCCCGGACCAGCTCTCCGGCCTGGAGATGGGCTACATCTACGAGGAGCTGCTGCGACGCTTCTCGGAACAGAGCGGCGAGGAGGCCGGAGAGCATTTCACCCCGCGCGAGGTCATCCGGCTCATGGTCGAACTGCTGGAGATCCCCATCCCCGACCGGCACGTCTCCATCTACGACCCCGCCTGCGGCACCGGCGGCATGTTGTCCGTGGCCAAGGAACACCTGCTCGATCGCGCCGCCACACCGGCACAGCGAGACAACGTCGAGAAGTTCGTCACCGTCCACGGGCAGGAACTTTCGCCGACCAACTACGCCATCTGTCAGGCCGACCTGCTCATCAAGAACGATCAGCAGGCCAAGGTCTTCCTCGGCAACTCGCTCATCCCCCACGAGGCGTACAGCAAAGAGCCGGGCGACCAGCTTCCCGAAACCAAGTTCCGCTTCGACTTCATGCTGAGCAATCCGCCTTTCGGCGTCACTTGGGGCGGCAAGGACGGCTACGAGAAGGAAGCCCGGAAACTGGAGCAGACCCGCTACCAGGCCGGTATGCCGCGCGTGAACGATGGCGCACTGCTGTTCCTGCAAACCATGTTGGGCAAGATGCAGACGCCGGAAAAGGGCGGCAGCCACATCGCCATCATCTTCAACGGCTCGCCGCTCTCGAATGGCGACTGCGGCTCGGGCGAGAGCGAAATCCGCCGCTGGATTCTGGAGAACGACTGGCTCGACGCCATCGTCATGCTGCCCGACCAGCTTTTCTACAACACCGGCATCTTCACTTACATCTGGCTACTGCGAAATGAGAAGCCGACCAGCCATCGCGGGTGCGTGATGCTCATCGACGCCCGCCAGCAGTTCGAGAAGGAGCCGAAGTCATTCGGTAACAAGCGCAACCGGATGACAGACGCTCACCGGCAATGGATTGATGAGTGTTACCACAAGGGCTGGGAACCCAGTTATGAAGATGAGCATGTAAAGCTTTTCTGCGAGAAGGACTTCGCGTTCCATAAGGTCAAGGTGGTCTTCTGGCAGACCGACGAACACGATCAGCCGGCCATCGTCACCGAGCCTTACGAGAAGGCGTTCACCGCCGCCAACCTCGCCAAGGAGCAGGCGTTCCACGACAGTGACCTCACCTTCCGCGTGCGCGTGAAGACGGATAACGGAGAGAAGACCGTGGAGCTCGCCCTCAAGCCGAAAGACAGCGCCGGGAAGAAATTCAAAGCGGCCATGGGAGACAGGCCGGAAATCCTCTCCGTCGAATGGACGCACCGGCACTATGTGCAGGACGATGAATACATCCCTCACGGCGAGGAGATCGCGGCGTTCCTGAAACGCGAAATCGCCAAGCCCATCATCCGATGGGCGGACAGCCCGCAGCTCGGCTACGAAATTCTGCCGAACAAATACTTCTACCGCTACCAGCCGCCCACGTCCGCGAATGATTTGCTGGCGGAGTTCTGGAAACTGGAGAAGGAGGCGGAGAAGCTGCTGGAGGGGCTGGCGAGATGAAGAAGTCACAAGAGGTCTCCATCGCATCGCCGGAATACCGGCAGTTCATCGAGGACCTGAAGACGCGGGTGTTTTCCGCGCGCATCTCGGCGGCGCGGGCCGTTAACCGCGATGTCATCCTGCTTTACTGGGACATCGGGCGTGGCATCGTGGAGAAACAGCAGACGCTGGGATGGGGCGATTCGATCGTCGAGATGGTTTCGGCGGACTTACGACAGGTATTTCCAGGCTCCTTCGGTTTTTCACCGCAAAATGTGTGGCGGATGCTCCAGTTTTTTCGGACGTATACGGACAACCTGTTTCTCTCACAGGCTGTGAGAGAATTGGAAAAGAAAGGGCAGAAAACGCCGAGCCCCGAAGAACTCTCACGGTTTGTGAGAGAATTGATCGCCGCAGTTCCATGGGGCCATCATGCAAACGTTTTGGCCAAGCTCACCGACCCCGCCGCCCGCCTTTACTACCTCCGCGCCACCGCCCGGTTCGGCTGGTCCCGCAACGTCCTGCTCAATCAGATCAAGGCCGGTACGTATGAACGGGCGGTGACGGAGAAGAAGACGCACAACTTCCCCCTCGCCCTGCCGGAATATCTGGCCGAGCAGGCGGACGAGATGCTCAAAAGCTCCTACAACCTCGAATTCCTCGGCATCCGCCGGGAAGTGAAGGAGCGGGAACTGGAGAACCGGCTGATTTCCCGTCTGCAAGCGTTCCTCCTCGAACTCGGCTACGGCTTCTGCTTCGTCGGTCGCCAGCACCGGCTGGTTTTGGGACAGAAGGAGTATTTCATCGACCTGCTCTTCTATCACCGTTTTCTCAAAGCACTCGTGGCCTTCGAATTGAAAATCGGGCCGTTCGAACCGGAGTACGCGGGCAAGATGGATTTCTATTTGAATCTGCTCAACGACAAAGAACGCGGTGACGGCGACCAGCCCTCTATCGGCATCATCCTCTGCGCGGAAAAGGACGATGTGGAAGTCGAATATGCACTTCGTACCAAAAAGAACCCCATCGGTGTGGCCGTATATCAACTCCAGTCGAAATTGCCGGCGGATCTGAAGGGAAAACTTCCGACGGCGAAACAGCTCGCCGATGTCGTGCGTGCGGGTCTTCCTGAAAGGAGCACCCCATGACCCGATCCTTTCACCGCTACCAGCCGCCCACGCCCGCAAAGGATTTGCTGGCGGAGTTCTGGAAACTGGAGAAGGAGGCGGAGAAGATGCCGGAGGGGCTGGCGAAATGAGCACAGTCGTCCAAAAGGGAGCTACGACTGCGTGGACTATCAATGTGCCTAAGGACTGGGGCATCACGCGGTTAGGCAACGTCTCGGACATTCTCTTTAGCAACGTTGACAAGCACACGTTCGACGAGGAGGTGCCAGTTCGCCTGTGCAACTATGTGGACGTTTACAAGAATGACCGGATTACCGGCGCGATTGAGTTCATGGAAGCATCGGCGGAGCCAAGAGAGATCGCGCGCTTCCAAATCAAGCGAGGTGATGTGCTGGCGACTAAAGACTCCGAGACACCGGACGACATTGCCATCCCCTCATTGGTCGTGGAGGACTTGCCAGGCGTGTTGTGTGGCTATCACCTCGCGCTCATTCGACCCCTAGCGCACCGAATGCACGGCCCTTATCTCGCCTGGCTTCACGCCTGCAAGACGTTTCGTGTGCACTATGAAGCGCAGGCGGTTGGCGTGACGCGGTTTGGACTCTCGCAAGCCGCATTCAAAGAGGCTCGCGTTCCCATCCCGTCGCTGGCGGAGCAACAGCGCATCGCGGCGTATCTGGATGCGAGTTGCGCGGCGATTGATGCGGCGGTGGCCGCAAAACGCCGCCAACTCGAAACCCTCGATGCCCTCCGCAAGTCCATCATCGAGAGCGCTGTTACTTATGGGATTGCCGCCCGTCCAAAGCTGCGGCAAGTTGACAATGACTGGCTCAAGGAAGTCCCGGCGCACTGGGAGGTCTGCCGCGTAAAGCGAGTTCTTGCACGCATGGACTACGGCATCTCAGTAAGCACCATCGAAGACGGGCGCTACCCGGTTCTCAAGATGGGGCATCTTCAAGATGGAGAAATCCGCTTTTCCAATCTGGATTTTGTCGATGAAGTTGATGACAACTTGATCTTGGAGACGGGTGATCTGCTCTACAACCGCACCAACAGCCCTGACCAGGTGGGCAAGACGGCTGTCTTCCGCAAGTCTAGAACTGATGCAATAACCTTCGCCTCCTATCTTGTTCGGCTGCGTGTTAACCACCGGGCGAACGCATGGTTCTTGAACTATGTGTTCAACAGTAATGGCTTTCTCGGCTTCGCTCGGCGATTGGCCATCCCGTCGGTTCAGCAGTCCAATCTCAACTCGACTCGGTACTCGCAAATGTTCATCCCGCTCCCACCAGTCAGGGAACAAGCGTCCATTCGGGCCTACCTCGATGAGAAAACTGGTGAGGTAAATCGCATCGTCGCGACCATCGAAAACCAAATCGCCACCCTCACCGCCTACCGCAAGTCGCTGATTCACGAATGCGTCACCGGCCAGCGACGGATTTCGGAGGGGGACTTGAACCGAGTGGCCGGGCATGAAGGAAAAAGACAAGGAATTTCCCTGTGAGCATCTCTCAAGTCATCACCCTGGTCAACCAGATGGAGGCCGATGGCGTTGTTGAGCGCTACGCCATCGGCGGGGCGGTGGGAGCCACGTTTTACCTGGAGCCGGTGGCAACGCTGGACGTGGATATATTCGTCGCTTTCCGGCAGGAACCCGGTCAGATCCTGATCAGCCCGCAACCCATTCTGGACTACCTCGCCGCGCGCGGGGGTGTGTTGGAGGGCGAATACATCGTCGTCGCCGGATGGCCCGTTCAGTTTCTTCCGCCAACCAGCCCGCTGGTCGAAGAGGCGTTGGCCAACGCCGTCACCGTGGATGTGGATGGCACGCCCGCCCGAGTTTTCACCGCCGAACACCTCGCCGCGATCGCCCTCCAAACCGGACGAGCCAAGGACAAAGCTCGTTTGCTCCAGTTCATCGAGGCCGGCGCGATCCAAGCGGAGCTTTTTCAGAGTCTCCTCGCTCAGCACGGTCTCGTTGATCGGTGGCTGGAGTTTGAACAAACTTTCCTGAAGGACCCGCCATGACCTTTGACCTCCAACGGATTCTCGAAAGCAAACAATCTCTTCGCCGGAATCTCGCGAGCCGTCTCGTGTCGGAGAAATTGGCCATGCTGGACGCGCTACGGGACCGGGCACGCACGATCCGCGCAGCGGCGCCGCGCAAGGAATCCCCTGCATCGCCGGATTCCGCGCAGGAGTCTCCCACCGGGGCGAAGAAACCATGAAACGAAACCAGGACGACCTGCGCCAACTTGTGGCAGAGATGGCCGCCCTGCAAGCGAAGGCGCGCGCGCTGGGGCTGTTCGCCAATGATCGCGAACTGTTGGAGTGTCCGGATTGCGGGCTGATGGAGAACGTGGCTTGTGGCGGACGCCTCTTCACCTGCCGCCCGGAATCGCTGGACGATGACACGGGACTCCGCTTTGGGGAACTGTGCGGCGACCGCTTCCGTTGCCCGGCTTGCGGTGCGACGGTGCGCGAGGCGGATTCAACCACCCCGGTCGCGAAGAAGACCAACGGAGGGAATCGCTCATGCCGCACAAGAAACCCCCCGAGCTGACCTTTCAGCAGCACATCGCGTACTTCCTCGTCCGCGAGCACGAGTATGGCGTGCTCGAGCAGTCCGACATCACGGACACCGAGCATTTCATTGCCGAGGACCAGCTCTGGGCCTTCCTCACAGCCACGCAGGCCGACACCCTCAAGAAACTGACGGATGACTACGGCACGGACGCGCGGGACGAGGTCTTTAAGGCTCTGCGCAAGGAATTGGAGCACACGCCGCTGTGGATGCTCCTCCGTCACGGGTTGAAGGTGCGTGGGCTGGAGTTCCGTCTCTACTACCCCAAGCCCCGCTCCGCCGAGAGTGCCGCCGCCAGCAAATATGGCGAGAACCGGATCACATTTCGACCGCATTTCTACTTCGGGGAGACCAATCAGGAGATTGATTTCGTCTTCTTCCTTAACGGCCTGCCCATCGTGGCGCTGGAGTTGAAACACGAGAAGAACCAGACCGTGCATGACGCCGTCGCGCAGTTCGCCGCCCGCGACCACGCACGCAAGATCTTCCAGCATCCGTTCCTCTACCTCGCCGCCGACACCAGCGACGTGATGGCCGCCACCGACCCGCGTCGTGAACAGAACTTCCGTTGGCACAACACGGGCCTGACGAACGAAGCCGTCACCAAAGATGGCAGCGAATACCCGGTAGAGTTCCTCTACCGAGAGGTGTTGGCGAAGGGCCAGTTGCTCGAAGCGCTCTCGTTCTTCCTCGTCCGCGTGCCCCAGCGCGACGCGGAGGACGACAAGCCGGAGCGTCCGGCCTTCACCCTGTTCCCGCGCTACCACCAGAGTCGCACAGTGCGGAAGGTGGCGGATGACATCTCGGCGCAATTCGCCGCGAAAGCCGACATCGGCCGCAAGTATCTTGTCAACCATTCCGCCGGCAGCGGAAAGACGCTCACCATCTGCTGGCTGGCGGACCGCCTCCACAGCCTGTTCAAGCCCGGCACGAGCGAGAAGCTCGTGGACCTGGTGTTCATCCTCACCGACCGGAAATCGCTCGATACGAATATCAAGGACGAGATCGAGAACTTTACGCACCTCAAGGATGTCGTTGGTCTGGCCCGGAAGGCGGAGGACCTGCCGCGGTTCCTGAAGGGGCGAAAGCCGATCATCGTCACCACGCAGCAGAAGTTCGCCTGGGTGCTGGATGAGATCGAGAAGAACCCCGAACTGAAGAAACTCCGGGTCGCCTTCCTGATTGATGAAGCTCACCGCTCGCAGGAAGGCCAGATGGGAGCGGCCATCCGATTGCCGTTCCGCAATACGGATGAACCTGATGCCGAGGCTCCCGAGCTTGACCCGGAGGAGCAACTCGCCAGGATCATCCGTGAGCATGATCTCAATCAGATGATCGTCGCGTTCACCGCCACGCCTGCGCCGGCCACCGTGACCCTGTTCGGCGAGCCGTTCGACACCTACTCCGAGGCCGAGGCCATTGCCGAAGGCTATATCGTGGATGTGGCGTCCAGCATCATTTCCTATAAGACGCTCTACAACCTGCATTGCCCGGTCGTGCCCAAACTGGACGAGGAGAAGCTCTATCCCAAGGGGGTCGTGTCCAAGGCGCTCCAGAACGTGGCCTTCCAGGATGATGGCCTCATTCAGTACAAGGCCGAGGTGATGCTGCGCATCTTCGAGAAGGACGTGATGCCGCTCATCGGCGGACGCGCCAAGGCGATGATCGTGACCACTTCCCGCGTCGCCGGGCTGCGCTATTTCCAGATCATCAAGGAGAAGCTCAAGGAGCGCGGCGCAGTCTGCAAGGCGCTCTACGCCTTCTCGGATTTCGTCCATCCGGAGACCAACGCGGCGATCAGCGAGCACGCGGTCAACGAGTTGAAGGACGGTGAGTTGATCGAGCAGCGGTTCGAGGGCGACGACTATCGGCTGATGATCGTGGCCAACAAGTTCCAGACAGGTTTCGACCAACCTCTTCTTGCCGGCATGTTCCTCGACAAGCCGGTCGTGGACCGCAACGCCGTGCAGACGCTGTCACGTCTGAACCGCTGCCATGAAGGCAAGGATCGTGTCGTGGTCGTGGATTTCACCAACAACGCCAAGGCGATCCTCAAGGCGTTCGTCAAGTACCGAAAAGGCACGCCCTTCGAGCCGGAAGAGCCGGACCAGGAGCTTTGCCAAAAATTTCACGCCGAGATTCTGGCTGCGGGAGTGTTCACGCAGAAGGATGCCGTTGATCTCGCAAAGCTGCTCGCGACCGGCACGGATGCCCAGGTGCAGTTCTCAGTCAACGCGCTGCGGACTCGCTTTCAGGCAAAGTTCACCGGCCTGGAAGAGCGCAAGGAGTTTGTTTACTTGCTCGCCCGCTTCGTGAAAAGTTTTTACTTCCTCACCTGCTTCTTCACCTTTGCGTCGGAGATCAAGGAACTCGCCACGTTTGCCGACTACGTCGGCCCGCAGCTCATCAAGGCAGGCAGTGTGTCCGAGCTGATGAAGCAGATTCGCCGGACGGAAGTCATTAAGGCCGCCGTTGAATATCAGGGCGTAGAAAGTGGCGGTGGAACGGTCAAACTCAAACCGGGTACGGGGAAGAAGGGCTCTGGCCCGCCCCCGAAGAAGGTGTCCGTTCAGGACATGATCGCAGAGATCCGAGCCAAGTTCGACATCAGCGACGAGGAAGCGCTCTACATCAAGCAGGTCACGGAGGAAAAAGCCGCCGACCCGGCCATTCGCAGTACCGTCACCGCCCACCGGGACGACAGCGTCTATCTCGAAGGCGCTTATCGCGGGCAGGTGAACGGCGAGATTCAGACCGCCTACGACGAGCGAGGACGCTACGAGGAACTGTCGGATCTCAAGTACACGGACGCCGGGGGTATCTTCGACATCATGGCGGTCACCGTGATCCAGCACCACCTGTCATTCGCGGCATGAGGACATGAGCAAGACCATTCAACAGATGCCCGAAGCCGACCGGCCGCGAGAGAAGCTGCTCCGGAAAGGCGCGGCTGCATTAAGCGATCGGGAACTGCTGGCGGTTCTGCTTGGGAAAGGCACGCCAGGGATGGATGTCATGACCCTCGCCGGGAAGCTGGCGCGGCTCATTGACGAGAAGGGCATGGAAGTGAAGGCCGAAGACCTGACGCAGTTCGAAGGCGTGGGCGACGCGAAGGCCACCCTGATTCTCGCGGCGATCGAATTCGCCCGCCGCCGCATCAAGCCGGAGGGCGCGAAGATCGAAACCCCGGCGGATCTGCTGCCTCACATCCGGCACTATGCCGACCGGAAGCAGGAGCACTTTCTATGCGCCAGCATCAACGGTGCGAATGAAGTCCTGAACATCCGCGTCGTTTCGATTGGCCTGATTGACCGGAGCCCGGTTCATCCGCGCGAAGTCTTCGCGGATGCGCTGTCCGACCGTGCTGCGGCTGTCATCGTCGCCCACAATCACCCCAGCGGTGGTGTCGAACCGTCACAAAGCGACATCAACATCACCGCCCAACTCAAAGCAGCGGGTGAGATCGTAGGCATCGAGCTGCTGGACCACATCATCTTCAACAGGACCGGATACTTCAGTTTTCTCGAGAACGGGAAACTGTAGTGGACATCCGGCAACGGTCAAGGAATCCTTGACGGTTCAAAAGGAAGGACAGCGGAAGGTTCAGCGGCGCACCAGCGTGACATCTGAGATCACTGCGGTGGCCGGTGCCGAGGGCAAGACCCCTCGCGCTTGGACTTCAACAAACGGACAAGAGATTTTGCAATCGCTGAATGCAAAATTTGGGATGGACTCATTCGCGACAAGTCGGTCATCTCGCGGCGCATCAAGAACGTCTTCGAGGAGCGGGAGCTGAGCTCCACGGCAACCGTTGCAAAATATGCAACGGTTCAACGAGAGGGCGACCGCGACCTGTCGAGAGTCCGGGGCCAGTAGACCCTCTTGACATCCCGCGCCGGTCTTTGTATACCGTATGCGAGGTTTGGGGGGACCCTTCTCCCATTCTTGCCCGGAAAATCCCATATTATCCCGCTGATGGAGGAAGAAATGGCCCTCTTCAAGAGTTTGATTCCGCCTGGGGACGGGGCGCGATGAGCCGGAAAAAGATCACGGTAATCGGAGCGGGAAACGTCGGGGCGACGACCGCGCAGCGGCTGGCCGAGAGGGACTTCTGCGACGTCGTGCTCGTCGAC
>JBBAAJ010000046.1:0-9737 GCA_041658365.1 Candidatus Peribacteraceae bacterium
TCGCAGGCGAAACGCACGTTGTTGCATGCTAACAATTTAGCCATTTAACAATTTAGCCATTTTTCTTAGGTCTCTGATTCCCTTTACTGACGCCATTTCTTCTTGTAGCCTTCCCCCGCTCATGACTGGTATCGCTCTTCAGGAACAGGCTGAGAAAATGCTCAAGAACCGGCCGGACGTCCGGCCGGGGTTCACCGTCCGCGTGCACCAGAAGGTGCAGGAGGGAGACAAGGAGCGTATTCAGGTTTTCGAGGGGCTCATCATCGGCATCCACCGTGGACACAGTTCGACGGACACGACCTTCACCGTCCGGCGTATCGCTTCCGGCGTTGGGGTGGAGCGCGTGTTCCCGCTGCACTCGCCGAATGTCGAGAAAATCGAGGTGAAGAAAGTGGCGGAGGTCCGCAGAGCGAAGCTCAATTTCCTCCGCGGCAGGAGCGGCAAGAGCGCGCGCATCAGCGAGCGGTTCACGAGCTCGGAGGAATTCGCGATTGCAGCGGCGCCGGCGGCAGAGGCTGCTCCGCAGCAGGAGGCTGCGGAAGAAACCCGGAAGGCAGAGTAGGTATTCAGTATTCGGTATTCGGTATACAGGGAAGCCTGTTTCTTCTGATTAAACTTGCTCTGAATACTGCATACTGTATACCGTATACTTTCGCATGCGTTGTATTCTCGTCGGCAACTACGGCACCGGGAACCTTGGTGACGAGGCGCTCCGGGAATTTTTCCTCGAGACGTTTCCCGGGGTTGAATGGACGGTCCTGAGTGCGCGGCCGTCCAGACAGGGAGAAGTGCCCAGGCTTCCGTGCGGGCTGCGTTCGTTCTTCCATCCATGGTGGAGGACTCTCAGAGCGTACCGGCGCGCGGATGCGGTGGTGTTTGGTGGCGGATCGCTCTTCACCGACGTCGAATCCGTGTATGCGTGTCTCCTCTGGTGGTGGCATGCGTTCGTTGCACGGGTATTCCGAAAGCCGGTGTTTCTGGCGTTCCAGGGGATCGGTCCGTTTGGGAGTTCTCTGGGCAAGCGCCTTGCACGGTGGACGGTAGGGCATGCGGCGCATGTGAGCGTCCGTGACGAGGCATCGTATCAGCGTGTGCAGTCATGGAATTTGAATAAAGAAATTGTACAGACTTTTGACCCAGTATATGCCGTATTTGCGAATATCAAGTTCGAAGTGATTGAGTGCAGCAGGATTGTCCTTGTCCCACGGGCGAACTCGGGTGAGCCGTTCCTCATCGAGGCGAGCCGCGTGCTCGATGAACATCATGGGGATCCCGTGCGTCTCGTGCTCCTGCAGCCGGATCACGAGGAGTTCGTCGTGCAACGCATCACGTCACTCACGAGAGGACTCTGCGAGGTCGTGACAGTTGAGAGCGTTGAACAACTCATTGGAGCACTTTCGGACGCGCTAGTCGTCGTTTCGGAACGGTATCATGGGACGCTCGCCGCTCTCGCCCTCGGTCTGCCGACGGTCGTGTGTCCGCAGGACACGGGGGACAAGCTGGACGCGCTTCGCACGCTCATTGAGCAGGGAGGGGCAGAGGAACGCGAGCGGCTGCTTGCGTTGGTGGGGGAGGGGATTACGGCGCTGGGAAAAGCCATGGAAGGATGAAGCACCCCCCCAATGATGTTGTATTTATTGGCTTGTTTTGCTACAATAATCCTAATGGACTCTCTCTATCTTACGGCGGAAGAGAAGAAGCTTTTTGATGCTTTGCCTGAAACCTTGAGAGAGGGGTGGAAAGTCGTGGAAGAGGAGAGGGGCACCTATGAGTCTGATGATGAGCTGTTGCTGCGTCGCAAAATGGCCTCATTCAAGGATTTTCCGCAGGTAACGATGCTTGTTGATCGTCTGCAGAAGGGCGATAAGCCCGAAACGCTTTCGCTGGAAGGTATCCCCGAATCAATACTCTCCGAACTTTGCTTCACGATCGGCGCGCGGGGTTTGTCGGTTTTGACGGGACGTTTGCTTTTGGACGCGAAGACCGATGCAGACATGGAAGGCCTCGTCGGCTTGAGCCAATTCAGGCATGAAATGCTTCTAACGAACGCTTCTGTTTCCCTGCAATGATCAACCAACCCAAAGAGACATCGGCTCCGAAAGAAAAACCGGTTTTTCCGGTTTTCAAAGACCGGCAGGAAATGACAGACTTCGGCCAGCGGATCGGCTTCAAGAAGATCGAGGAATTTGAATCGGCTTTGGATTCAGTTCAGCAGCGTGATAAGCTTATCGAAGCGCTTCGAAAGAGCGACCCGAAATTAAACGGCCAGGTGGATGCGTTGATCAATCATTTGAAAATCAATCGGCAAGAAATTACCCGGAAAGAAGCCTGGTACAAGAAGGTACTGAAGTTCCCGGGAAGGATGGTAAGTAAGACATGGGAGACGATTAAAAAACACCCGGTGGCAGCGGCATTGGTTTTGGCTGCTCTGGCGGCTGCCGGAGTCGCCGGCACTTATTATCTGGCAGCTAATTGGGAAGGATTCTTCGCCAAACTGGGAGCTCAGACTGCCGTAAAAGGCGCCGAAGCCATAGGACCGGCGACAAAGATCGCGCCGCAGATAGATTTGGCTCCGTTTTTGGAAGGCGCACCGCAAGCCGAAGGGTTTATCCCCTGAATAAAGTTTTAAAACAAAAATGCAACCATCCCCGGAATCACCAAACAGAAAAATTGAAGTAAAACGCTTGCCCGAAAGGCCGGCCTTCGGACCTTTGCTGGATGAGCTTGAACAACTTGTGGGGAAACCCTTGCCCGATCTGACCGAGGACATGACCGAAGAAAACCTGAAAGAGGCTGATTTCCGATGTTTCGACAATCCAGATGAACGGAAAGACGATCCATATTCCTGTGAAACTTACTTGGAACACAATCGCCACCGGGAAATAAACAACCGGGCAACGGCGATGCAATACGCGAAACTGGATCCCGCCTTGAACGAAGCCATATCCAGACAAGAATTTTCAGCGGCGAACCAAAGGGCGACATATCACGAATATCTGCCCCGGGCGCTCCAGATCCTGATCCGGATACTGCGTTCGTATGAAGAATTACGCGTGGGTGTGTCGGGTCCTTTGGCCGATGAGTTTTTGAGTAAAGACGAACAAATAAAAACCTATTTGAGCGCACTCAATAGAGCGGTAACAGAAAGGATAGCCTTCGACAACATCCAGGCGATTGACGGGTATTTTCTCCCAAATACCACCGGACCCGGGGAAACGATATCGATAAACGAATCCAGGCTTAGAAACATGGGCAGGCTTTCGAAGGCCAGCCAGGAGATATTTCTCAAGTCGTATTCAAATCCGGCGGAAAAACTACCGGCTCAACAAAGACAGGCGCAGGTTTTGAATCAAAAAATAATGAATCTTCTTTCCGGCAGGATCAATCTGCCTCAAAAGAGAGAAATGCCGGTGGGTGAAACGATAGAGGGACTGCCCAAAAATTTTGAACCGGGAAAGGTTTTCAAGGATCTTTGGCAGAAGAAATATCCCTGGCTTATCGAGTCGCAGGTTGAAGCGGTGAAAACGAATCCCCGTCTTGACCAAATGAAGCTCGATTCAGATCGATCGACGGTCATGGGACAATTTACGAAATTCGCCGGGCTGGTTTCGCGTTACCAGTTCGAGCAGGAAAGGCTCATGGTTCTGCAGAACCAGTTTGACCGGGATACGAATCTGGAATACGCCGCGCCGCGTAAACGTCTCGATCAAACCGATCCCAGGATCAAAGAACAAATGACGTCGAATCTCCGGGATATCGGGCTGGCTCATCTGAAATGGATGGAAGACACGGTGAAATTGATGGAAAAAAGCCCGCTGACGCCAAATCCGAAGGAAAAAGTCATGAATTGGCTGGAGTCGTTCTGGAATAAAAACGGGCGCTCCGGAGCCTTAAAAATTTCGCAGAATCTGGCCAACGGACTTACATTCTATCTTCCGGAAATATTTGGCATAAAAGAGCATGCGCACGCTTATCTTTTGGAACCGGTCGAAAAGGCCTTGGGTTGGCCGAAGGGAAAGGAAAAATGGGAAGAACTGACGCCGGATGAGCAAAAAACGGTCATAGAAAAGTCGCGTTCGATAAGTGACGTAATAAACGGATTTGACCGAACGGCTCTGATTCGTTTCCGAGAAACGGCTGAGGCGGTGCGCCTGGTCAGCACGCAGGGTTCGTCTGCCGATACGCCCAGCGTTCGGAGAGCGGAAATATCGGCAGAATTCGCGGATCAGTTGGATAAAGGGGAACGAATCGTTGCCGGGAATCTGACTGAGATGATGGGCAAATACGGTCGTCCGGCGGTCACGCTGGCGCTGATGCAACAATTGGAAAAAGACTGGGGTGCCCCAGCCGCGAACGGCAAGCCCGGCGGCGGATTCATGGGCGAATACGAAAAATTCATGTTGGGAGTAAATGAAACAATCGGTATCCACATCGACGTCGAAGCCGCGAAGAAAGAAATGCAAAACAGATATCAATGGCTTATGAAATGTTTGTTTTGCGCGGCCGCCGGAGTGTTCGTAGCCGGAGCAGTCGGAGTTTCCAAGTTATACAGGCTCGGTCGCGGACTGATCCGCAGTGCGGGAAAAGGCGTGACGCTCGCCGAAAAAGCGGCTGAAGCCGCGATAAAATCCGGACGTGTCGTGAGAGTACTTGGGCCGGTCGGCATAGTGGCAACTGCCGCCGATTTAAAAAGAGTACTGCATCGAAATGCGCGATCAGGACCGCTAAAAGAACTTGAGAGCATAGAGTCGGGCATCGAGCTTCTGATCAGCGGCGGCAAAGCAGGCACGGTAAATGTCCGACAAGATGAAATCGATGTCCTGAAAAAACGCCTCGACTGTTTTGTTTACGAGGACGGCGCGATACGTGTCGCGCAAGAGCTGGAAAAACGAAGACAAGGCTTGGATGAGCGTCAAACTTCAAGGCTCAAGGAACTGCAGGACACAGCAGAAGAACTCCGGAGACTCGCCAGGTTCTACAAACTGAGATACGAGCGCCAGTTTCCGATTACCGATTATTTGGTTACCGATCCGGACGGTTTTCCGGGGAATATTGGTTTCAACCGGGATGGCGTGGAGCAAGCGAGGGAAAAGGGATTTAAAGAACGACAAAGAACCCGATTTGAAAAAGAGCATCTGGACATGCTGGCCGGTTTGGTGAAACCCGAGGAAGTCGGCGAGGTTGAAAAACTTCGCAGTGATCTGATCAGTCACGATGAACTGAAAAAAAGGTATGAAAAACTGTTTGAGGATGCGGCTGAATTTATTGAAAATATCGAGGAAAAGCCGGAAAGGTAGGATGTCAAAATCATCAAAGATTTGGTAAGGTAGATAAGCTTTTTTCTTATGAACATTCGAAACTTCTGTATCATCGCCCACATTGATCACGGCAAGTCCACGTTGTCGGACCGGATGATGGAGATCACCGGGACGCTTGAGAAGCGTGAGATGAAGGAACAGCATCTCGATTCCATGGATCTGGAACGGGAGCGGGGGATCACGATCAAGCTGACGCCAGTGCGGATGAATTTCAAAGGCGTGGAATTAAATTTGATCGATACGCCGGGACACACGGATTTTCGCTATGAAGTGAGCCGGTCGCTCGCCGCGTGCGAAGGGGCGATCCTGCTCGTCGATGCCTCGCAGGGCATTCAGGCGCAGACGCTGGCGGTGCTTTACATGGCGATGGAACACAACCTGACGATTATTCCGGTGCTCAATAAGATAGACCTTCCGGCTGCGGACCCCGAGCGCGTGACCGGCGAAGTGATCAAGATGCTCGGATGCAAAAAGGAGGACATATTGCGGATTTCGGCCAAAGACGGGACAGGTGTGAAGGAGGTATTGGATGCGGTGATTGAGAGGATTCCATATCCACTTGCCGATCCTTCCCTCACCCCGGCCTCGCTCCGCTCGGCCACCCCTCTCCCGACCCGCCTTCGCCAAGGCTTCGGTGGGCAGGCGGGAGAGGGGACGGGGGTGAGGGAAGGCGAAGTCTCTCGCGCGCTTATTTTCGATGCAGTGATGGATGAGTACCGCGGTGTGGTGATCTATGTTCGGGTCGTCGGGGGGAAATTTACGAAAGGGATGCAGGTGTATCTGCTTGGGTCAAAGGTACGGTTCGAAGTTCAGGATGTCGGTTTCTTCGGGCCGAAGTACATTTCGGATGATGTGCTTTCCGACGGTCAAATCGGTTACATCGTCACAGGGCTCAAAAAGGTTGCCGAGGCGCGGGTAGGGGATACGGTTTCGTCGAAAGAAATCGCCGATGCGCTCCCCGGTTACAAGAAAGTCCAGCCGATGGTTTTCGCAGGGCTCTACCCCACGCAGGCCGACGATTACCCGAAGCTTCGGGATTCGCTGGAGAAGCTGTCGCTCAATGACGCCGCGATAGATATTTCTTATGAACACAATACCGCGCTTGGCAACGGCTTCCGTTGCGGATTTCTCGGGCTCCTGCACATGGATATCGTGCAGGAACGGCTGGAACGGGAGTATGACTGCGATCTGGTTATCACGGCGCCGAGCGTGCTGTATGAAGTGGAACTAAAAGCTTCGAGGCCTGCGTCCGTGGTGCGTTCCAGCATCCTGAAGATCGGCGAACCAAATACGGCACGCATCAGCAATCCGGCCGATATGCCCGATCCGACGTTCATCGCCGAGATCCGCGAGCCGTGGGTGAAGCTGGAGATCGTCTGCCGGAAGCAGGACATAGGTCCGGCGATGCAGCTGGCGCAGGACCGGCGGGCAATATATTTATCGCTTGAATACATCGACGCCGGGCGCGCGCTCATGCACTTCGAGGTTCCGCTCGCGTCCATCGTTCTCGATTTCTTCGACAGACTGAAATCGGCGAGCTCCGGCTACGCTTCGCTGAGTTATGAACATCTCGGTTACCGTGCAGGGGAATTGGTAAAAATGGATATTCTTCTCCTCGGCGAAAAGGCCGACGCTCTTTCGGTGGTATTACACAGGTCTGAAGCGCGTTCAGTCGGCGAGAAGATAGTGAAACAACTGAAAGAAGTTCTCCCAAAGCAGCAGTTCCAGATCCCGATACAGGCGGCGATCGGTGGGAAGATCATCGCACGGGAAAACGTAGCGGCGTACAGGAAGGATGTGACGGGGTACCTCTACGGCGGCGACCGGAGCCGAAAGGACAAGCTCCTCGACAAGCAGAAGCGCGGGAAGAAACGGATGAAGAAGATGGGGAGGGTGACACTGAGTCAGGAGGCGTTTCTTGCCGTTCTGAAGAGGTAGGGCCGTATCTTTTTTCCACTTTCTTTTGGTGGCCAAAAGAAAGTAGAGCAAAGAAAAACCAGTCGCTCGTGGAAAAGTTTCTATGCGTCTACAGCTCGCAGAGCTGAAAATCGCAGACTCGTCGCTCGCTTGCGCTCGCTCCTCAGACATATGCGATTTTCCACGCTCTGCTCGCTGGACGCATGACAAAACTTTTCCAAGGCGACGAACAGGGTATGCTGGTTTTCGATGGGTGCGCTTCTGCATTTTCCCCTTCGTTCCGCTTTTTTAGCATTGCCTCTGGAAGGCGAGGCGAAGTGGCAGTTTCAGGCGCTCCAGGAGGCGCTCCGGCCATTCGAGGAATCCATGCGCTTCCAGAATCCAGCCACACCGCATCTGACGCTCTTCTTCTGGCCCGAGGTACTGGAGCTCGAGTATGAAGGGATCGTGAGGCAGGCGGAGAAGATTGCATCGGCAGCGCAACCGTTCATGCTGAAGGTGACGAACGCGGCGACGTTCGGTGAGAGAGGTGAGGACAGAACACTCTATCTCGAAATCGCTCTATCCCCTGAGCTCGCTTTGATCAAGAAGTCCTGTCCCTGGTCCGAGGGGCGGCCGTTTAAGCCGCACATCACCCTTGCACGCATCCGCCATCCGCAGCGGTTTCACGTGTGGAAGAAGAAGGTTATGAAGGCGGTCGAGGGTGCGGTATTCGATATTCCCATCGATCGTCTGCGTTTGTATGCGGAGATTGAGGGTAGGAAACAAACGCCACTGGAGGATTTTGTCTTTGGGATGGTGGGTTAAAGCAATCTCCTCAATCAGCATCTTCCTCCGTCTTCGTTGGTTTCTGTTGTTTGAAATAGCTCTCGATACGGCTCAGGTGCGGCGCAAGGACGTCCTGGAGAATTTTGATGGTGAGGGGCTGCAGTTCCTCATAGGGGATCGGGCGCTTGATGGATTCGAAGTACTCGACGAGCACGAATGTCGCGAATTGCAGGACCGTGCCATCGATGTTGTTCTCGTCCACCATGAGCCGGATCAGGATCTTCTCCGCATCGATGCTCATGACGAGCTGCAGACGCGAAACCCAGAGGAGGATGGACTTCTGGACGTCCGCCGGAAGATTGCCCCGCTTCAGGAGACTGGCCGATTCCGACGGTTCCTTCAGGGTGATGCTGTGCTCGGCGATGTACTCCTCCACTGCCTCCAACGAACCACGGTGAATGAGGGAGAGGATCGCGAGGATGAAGATGGACGGGCAATCGCGGGCCACCAGGCGCGCGATCAGCTGGAAGAGGTGCGCGTACTTCTCCTCACCGAGGAACTGCAGGATGGTCTGCGCGACGCGATCGTCCTTCCTCCTCGCGCGCTTCTCCTCGCGGAGGATCTGCTTGATCTGCTGTGCCGCTTGCCGGAAACGTTCCTTCGCTTCTTCGGAGACTCCTTCGGAAGTACTCCCGGCTCCTTCGCCCGGGGTGAACGACTCCAATCCTCCTGCGTCTTGCATGTGGAAAGGGTACCAAGCTTTAGTCCGGGCTGCCAGTGGGCCTAAAGAAAACCTAAAAAAATGACCAATGAACAGGAAGGATGAAGAGGAACAGGAGGAACCAGAAGACAAAGAGGATGTTTCCCTTTATTCTTCTTTTTCTTCTTAATCCGCCTTCGCCCTGCGGGGCTTCGGCGCGACGAGGAGCATGGATGCTGTGTATCAGCTAGCGAAGGCGATGGTCTGATTCCCCGATGCTTGGCATCGGAAAAAGGAGTCCAGAGCTTGCTCTGGGGTTCATACCAGTGATTCCTCTTGTTCCTTTTGTTCCTTATTTTCTGCTTTCACCTCCACTGTGAGGGGGAGAGTCTCGGAACCGACGGACAGTGTCACGGTATGCGTGCCGACGGTTTTGATGGGTACGGGGATCTGCACGGATTCCGCAGAGAGTTCGAGGGCGTGCTCCTGCTTGAGCGCGCTTAAGATCTTCTCTTCGGAGATCGCGGCGTAGAGCTTGCCGGTCTTCGTCGCTTTGGCGGTAAAGTGCACTGTCTTCCCGCTCAGAGCGGCGCTCGCGGAGGTGAGAATCTGCCGCTCATGCTCGCGCTCGAGGGCGCGCAGCTTGATCTGCTCCGCGTAGCGCTTGCGGACATTGGGGGTGACTACGAGCGCCTTCCGCATCGGGAGAAGGTGATTCAGGGCATAGCCGTTCTTGACCACGATGAGGTCGTTCTTCTTTCCGACGCCGGGAATGTCTGTGAGGAGGAGGACTTCCATGGAGTGCGTTCGGACGTTGACTGCTGACAGCGTAGCGCCGAAAGCCGAAAAATCATAGGGAAACTTCTTGCCGCAAACAAGGGCGTGTGGTAGGCGAAACGCTGTTTCCGGATCATAGCCAAATTGTGTGGAGAAAATAATTTTGTCCAAAAGTGATTCTTACATCCACCAGAGCGGGTATCTACCCGCGGTTGAACGATAATGGCTTATTCTTGCCGACCGCAGGTAGATACCTG
>JBBAAJ010000047.1:0-9718 GCA_041658365.1 Candidatus Peribacteraceae bacterium
AGTTCACGAAAAACAATCCTAGTATTTCAAAATTGTTCCTTCACATCATCAAGAAAAAACCTACGAATGCTCTTGTCTGAAGATTCATGGTCTCTCTCCCGATGGGGGAGAGAGGAATCCATAAAACACCTCATTCGGAGTTGAAGCGAAGCTCCCCTCTCCCAAGCGTCAGCGGGAGAGGGGCCGGGGGTGAGGCGGAACATGAACAGTGGCATCCCACTACAAAGTCAGTGAACGGTAATGCACCAGAAACGTGTGGGTTGAGAGGGTAGAGTTTGGCTTCTACTCGCTCTTCCCATCATGTTTATGTCTGCAAGGATGATTTTCTGCCGCTTCTGCGGCGTCGGTGGAGCGATCCGTCACGGCAAAGATGCCCGTCGCAGAACGCGCTACAAATGCTCTGATTGCAATCGGACATTCACGAACAGAACGAACACCGCAAAATCAGGGAGTCATCTCTCCGATGACAAGTGGAAGATTGCCGTGAAATTCTTCAGCTTGAGAGGCGGGATGAGCGGAGTTGATCTTGCGCGGTTCTTTGCCGTGGACCCTAAAACAGGGCAACGATTGAACAGACTCTTTCGAACGATGGCGGCGACGCTCGAGCCGAAGAAGCTCTCCGGTCCGTCGGAGTGGGATGAATCCACCGCTTTGAAACATCAATGGGTCGCTGGAGGCGTTTCCAGAACGATGCGGCAATGTTTGATGACCTGCGTGGAGAATCGATCAGAGCGAACGTTGGTGCCTCTCGTGGAACGATCGACGGACACGGACAGCCCGATCTTCACCGATGAATGGTTAGGCTACTCCGGCCTCCTGAATCGTTGGGCCGTCTGTCATGCCAGGGAGTTTGTTCGGAAAGAAGCGCGCTTCGTTCACACGAACACCCAGGAAGGAATCTGGGGGCATCTCAAGCCCATGGGCTGGCATCTGTACCGAGGTTTTCCTCGCTCCACCCTGCCCTCCTACCTCTCTGAATTCATGTTTCGCTACAACATTCGTTGCTACGAGACTCGAGTTTCTTTACTCTCAGCCTTGCTCTCTCGAAAAACCCACACACTTCTGGTGTAGTCCCAGGCTCTGCCTGCGTTGTGAACGAGAGGGTTTTGTGCTATGATATCTGGATTTATGACACCAAAAAATACAAAGGTACCTCCCAAAGGAAGCACCTCCGCAGAGCTGGCTGTTCCCCGGCCTCCCGTGAAAGTGAAGAACAAGTCCGTCCTCATCGTGGAAGATGAGCGTCCGCTGGCGCACGCACTGGAAATGAAACTGAAGAGCCAGGGCTACCAGACGCACATCGCCGTGAACGGGGAAGATGCCCTCGCGGAACTCAAGAAAGGCGGATACCACCTGATGCTCCTCGATCTCATCATGCCGGTGATGGACGGCTTCGCCGTTCTCGAGGAGATGAAAGGCCGGAAGACCAGAGTTCCGGTGATCGTCCTGAGTAATCTGGGGCAGGACGAGGACCGCACCAAGGCGAAGGAGCTGGGAGCCATAGATTACTTCGTGAAATCCAACACGCCGATCGCGGAGATTATCGCGCGCGTTCAATCCGTCCTCTAGCCCATGCAAATCACGAACGCAGACCTCGGCAACATCCTCCTCAAGCAGAACTATCTCTCCGGGGAAGAGCTCAAGGATGTCCTGCATGAAGCGGAGGAACGGAGAGTGGAACTCCGCACCATTCTCTTCGAGCGGCGCCTCCTCACGGCGGATCTCCTCGAGAATGCCCTCTCCGAGTACTACAAGCTGCCATTCTACGATCTCCTCGCGAAGCCGCCGCCACGCGAAACGGTGACGATCCTCCCCGAAGAATTCGCACGGACGTTCTCGGCAATCGCGATTGCAAGCAGCGACAAGGAAATCTCCATCGCGACCTCCGACCCGTCACAGGAAGAACTGGAAGAAGCGATCCGCGCGAATGTCGGCCAGAAGACAATGGTGCTCACGGGGAAAGCGGCAAAGGAGGTGGAGAAGGCGAAGCGCGGTTTCTGGGGAAAAACTGCGAAGACGGAAGGGAAGAAATTCGCGGGGAAGGTGATCCTCGTCTACGCGCCGAAGAATGCGGTCAGCGGCACCTTCTCGCTCTACCACAAACCGCTCGCCACACGGTTTCAATCCATCATCGAGAAACAGCATCAGGTGGCCCCCGAAATCCTGGAGGAAATCTTCGAGGACGCCATGGGGCTCAAGGCGTCCGACATCCACTTCGAGCCGCGAGAGGAAGACGTCGTCGTCCGTTTCCGCGTTGATGGCGTGATGCACGAGGCCGGACGTCTCCCGAAGCAGTTCTACGAGGGAATCGTAAACCGGATCAAGATCGAAGCGAACCTCCGGATCGACGAACATTTCGCCGCGCAGGACGGCGCCATACGCTACAAATCGCGCGCCGGAACGATGGACGTCCGCGTCTCCATCATCCCGATCGTGGACGGGGAGAAAATCGTCATGCGTCTCCTCTCCGAATACGTGCGGAACCTCACACTCACGGATCTGGGATTCTCCGACCACTACCGGGAACTCCTGGAGAAAGCCGCGCACAAGCCATTCGGCATGATCATCGCCACCGGACCGACGGGATCGGGGAAATCCACCACCCTCTACGGTCTCATCAAGATGCGCAACCGTCCAGACGTGAACGTCTCCACCATCGAGGATCCGGTCGAGTACAAGATCCCGGGCATCAACCACATCCAGGTAAACACCCAGACCGGCCTTACTTTCGCCAAGGGACTTCGTGCCCTGGTCCGCCAGGACCCGGATATCATTCTCGTCGGCGAGATCCGTGACACCGAGACCGCGACGATCGCTGTGAACGCGGCGCTGACCGGACACCTGCTCTTCTCCACGCTCCACGCGAATGACTCCGCGACGGCCATCCCGCGCCTCATCGACATGGGCGTGGAACCGTTCCTCCTCGCCTCCACGCTGGAAGTGGTGGTGGCGCAGCGCCTCGCCCGCCGCATCTGCCCGAACTGTCGCTTCAGCTACACCATTCCGGCGCGCGAGGCGCGGATGCTATTCAAGGGCGCGGAACACTACTTCACGACGGAGGAGTCCGTCCACCTCTACCGCGGGAAAGGGTGCGATGCCTGCGGCAACACAGGGTATCGCGGACGCGTGGGGATCTACGAACTCCTGGAAGTGAACAAGGCGATCGAGGAGCTGATCATCGCACGGGCGAGCAGCTCCGATATCCTCCTCAGGGCACGGGAAAACGGGATGCTCTTCCTGTTCGAGGACGGGCTGGAGAAAGTGAAATCAGGACTCACGACCATTGAGGAGCTGATGCGTGTCGCCGCTCCTCCGGAGGAAATCTTCTTCCCTGCCCATGAACGAAAAACCTCTCCAGCCAAAGGCAAGTAGCGCACAGAACTCGCGAAGCGCGCATCCGACGAGCAGCAATACCCTGAAGGTCTCGCTCTCCATGCCCGCTGCGCTATCGCCGGCAAAAGCTTCTCCGGCCGTTGCAACGAAACTGGCGGAGGAAGCGAAAGAGCATGCGGAGAAGACCCCTGTGAAAGAGAAGGGGAAGGGGAAGGAGAAGGAAAAAGAGAAGCTTGAGAAGAAAACTGCGGAAACGCTGACCTCGCAATTCGGGACCGCACGCAAATCGGGGCTGCAGCGATTCCTCGACGGGCTCGGCTCCATCGGACTCGGGAAGGAGCGCGCGAATTTCATCGAGAATCTCGCGATCCTCCTCAATTCCGGACTCTCCGTCATCGACGCGCTGAAGACGATCCAGACGGAGCTGCGGACGAAGGCCATGAAGAAAGTCGCCGCTCAGGTCATCGGGGAGGTGGAGAGCGGCATCGCGCTCTGGCGGGCAATGGACAACCGGAATTTCTTCTCGCCGTACGCGCTCGCGCTCATCCGCATCGGCGAGGAAGCCGGATCCCTGAGCAAGAACATGGAGCACCTCTCCGTGCAGCAGGAGAAAGACCGTTCCCTCCGTGCGAAGGTGAAGATGGCGATGATCTACCCGTCGATCGTGCTCGTGCTCACCATCGTGATCACGCTCGGCCTCGCATGGTTCGTGCTGCCGCAGCTCGTCACCGTCCTCCTCTCCCTCAATGCCAAGCTCCCGCTCGTGACCCGGGTCATCATCGTGGTCGCGAACTTCTTCCGGGATCACGGAAACGTCGCTGTCCCGCTCTTCGGCGTTTTCTGCTTCCTGCTGTTCCTGCTCTGCCGGCACACGGGGCTCCGTGGCCCCGTGCAGCAGTTCATCTTCCGCCTGCCGGGCATCGGGACCATGGCGCGTTCGGCAACGATCGCGCGGTTCGGCGTCATCCTGGGGAGCCTGCTGCGCGCAGGGGTGCCCCTCGTGGAATCCATCCGCTCGATGGCGGAAGTGACCGACACGGTCTACTACAGACGATTCTACTTCCGCCTCGCCGACGCGATCGAGATGGGCCAATCCTTCGCGATTGCTTTCGATACCCTGAAGGAGACGAAATCACTGCTTCCCACTTCTGTCCAGCAGCTGATCATCACCGGAGAGAAATCGGGGAAGATGGCGGACATGTTCATCAGGATCGCCGACATCTACGAGAAAAAGGCTGAGGAAGCGGCTGCCCGCCTCCCCGTGATCCTCGAACCGATCCTCCTGATTTTCATCGGCGGCCTCGTCGGCACCATCGCATTTGCTATCATTGTTCCTATCTACTCGATCGTCGGGTCGGTAGGCCGATAATTCCCCTTCCCCACTCTCCTATGCGCAGCTTCTTAAGACACTCCCTCTCCGGGAAACAGGAACGCTTCCGCGCCCCGCGCTGCCGGGGCTTCACCGCGATCGAGGTTCTCCTCGTCATCGGTCTCATGGCCGTCGCGGCGGGAGTCACGATCCCGATGTTTCGTCAGTACCAGATCAATGCGGATCTGGACACCGCGACGGAGCATCTCGTGCAGTCGCTCCGCGCCGCGCAAACGCTCTCGCAGGCGGGGAAGTTCGACTCGGCATGGGGAGTATATTTCCCGGACGGCACCCTCTTCGCAGGAGACGCCTACGGCGAGAGGAACCCGGATCGTGACATAGTGTTCCCCCTCCCCCCGACCATCGAGACCACCGGGCTCACGGAGGTGGTGTTCACGCGCATTGACGGTCTTCCGCTGGTGACAGGCAGCGTCCTCGTGACATCAACCGTCACGGATAGCTATCGCCAGATCGACATTGACCAGAACGGCGTGATCAGAGTGAGTGAAGTCATCACACCCACGCATTCAGAAGGGTCCATAAGCAGCAGCACATCGAGTACGGGGAGTACGGGCTCCAGCGAATCAACCGGGGGCTCACAAGGCAGTAGCGTTTCTTCGACGAGTAGCGTGCCTGGCGGCGGAAGCTCGGCAAGCAGCTCTCTGCCGGTCGGGGGCGGGGGTTCCCAGGCGAGCAGCACTTCTGGCAGCGGTTCTTCGGCAAGTAGTTCGATACCGGGAGGGGGCGGGGGTTCCTCGAGCAGCTCCGTAAGCAGCGGAACAAGCAGTTCCTCCAGCTCGGAGGACATGGATGCCGATGACGACGATAATGACGCTCCGGGTGAAGGGGATAATCTTCCCTGCTCTGTCTTCTACCGGCTGGAGAACAGTCGCTCCCTGAGAACGGTGAGATCGAACGAAGTGAAGATAAGAATTTTGGGATCGATGATCACGTACGGTTCCGGCGGCCCCAGAATCCCGGTGCGCGCCGCATTGAGTATAGACGGCGGCAGTGCCTGGACAGACTTGTTCAACGGACGGACTATCGAGGAAGGAGACGAATACACACTCTCCAACCTCCCGGCGAACGTTCCAATCGTTCTCCGGTTCAATGGCCGATATTCCTGGCTGTTCAACAAGACATTCCGCTCGGACTCCGACGACGGACACACGTATTTCCTGCGGAACGGAGATCCCCTCCCCAACTATCCCGCATTCAGCGACTGGAAATCGCTCCAGCGCTTCATGCGAGACCGCATCGGGGACAATGGGCGAATCAGGATTGGGTCGGATGAACTCCTCATCATCACCGAACTGGGCGCACTGGACCGCACTGCCGACTTTCAGAGCGCAGCGGTTCTCCTGAAATTCAAAGCGAAACCATATTCCTGTGCAGTCAAGAGCATGCCCCGCGTGAAAGTCCGCTTCGACCGCCTGGAGAACACGGGGGCCGGTGACGGAACAAGAACTATTTTTGTCGGAACGCAGAGCGTTGCATTCACGAATCATCAGTCGATCCCCCTCATCGACGGGAGCGGGAACACCATTATTGACGGAGGTTTGGTGCCGGTCACGGCCGGTCTGGCTCTTAAGCGGGGCAACGGCTGGATCCACATCGTAAACTACGGTTATACCTCGGGCGTCGGGAAGAAAATCATCGACGCCCGCGTTTCGTTCAAGAAATCCCACATCACATCGATCTCCAACGACCCCCAAAATCCGTCGGCCAGCCCGCTGGACGGCATCGTCAACGACACCGCCCAGGGCGATGAGTTCATCCTGGAAAGCAACATGAAAAAGGTAAACTTTAAGACCCGTGTCACCACCGAAAATGACGGCATCTACATTTACTGGGCCCCCGGAAGACCGACGACAGGCTCGGCAAGTTCCGGATCTGGAAGTTCGAGTTCCACAAACGCGAGTGCTTCCAGCTCTTCCAGCAGCGCATCTCTCGCCGACTCATGCGCCGTGCCCTACCGGCTCGATCTGGACGGCACTGTCACCCTCAAGGGGAAAGCCGACGTCACGGTGAAAATCGCGGGGTCCGAGAGCACGTACGGTCTCCGCGGCCCGCGCATCGCCGTCCGTTCGCGCATCAGCTTCGACGGAGGGAACACATGGAAAGAACTCTTCGGCTTCCGCGGCCTGCGCGGCAACGAGTTCACGGTCTTCCGCGACGTCGGTTCCGGGAGCCAGATCCTCCTCTCGTTCAACGGCCGGTACTCGTGGGCATTCAACCGGACGGTGGAGTCCGGCAGAGGGGACACCCGCGTCCGCGTCCTGCGGCACGGGGAAACTTTCGGCGGCCTTCCGGCCATCGTCTCGCGCGGCCAGATGAAAGCTTTCCTCCGCAATCTCCTGGATGACGGGGGAAGGGCGAGACTCGGTTCGAGGGATCTCGCGATCCTCGTCCAGCTGAGTGACAGTAGTTCGCCGGGCTATCAGGATGCTGTCGCAGTGCTCTCGATCGACAAGGCCTCGAGCACAGGCGGATGCGGCGGAGGCGCTTCCTCCAGCTCTTCGTCTTCCAGCTCCTCCTCATCTGCCAGCAGCGCGACGAGCTCCTCCTCGAGCTCTTCTTCTTCCACAGACAACGATTCGGACAATGACGGAATCACCGGCAGTCTCGACTGGTGTCCGTACACCACGCAGATTCCGGAAGCCGTTCCGACGGAGTATCTCTCGTTCGAGCGCTACGCACTCACATCTCCGCGCAGCGGAAACAGCGTCCCCATCTTCCGTGTGGGGCCGAGGAAGAAAGTGAGCTCGTACTCTCTCGCGGACACGCATGGCTGCAGCTGCTCCGACCTCCTCAATATCATCCAGGACAGGATGGCTGACCGCCTGCACCGCTTCGCGGAACACCCGGTGCTGCACCGTTCGCTCAAGAACCTCTTCTCTTTCTATGTGGATGCCTCGAGGAAGTTCGGTTGCGGGGACGCACTGATGAGAATCGTCTCACAGGAGAAATAGCCGGACATTCCGCTGAGTTCATGTGCGTCTTCCAATGCCTCACCAACCACCGGCGCGCCCGTTCCGGCAGTCTCCTCCTGGAGGCGGTCATTGCCATCGGCGTCTTCGCGCTCTTCCTCGGAGGAATCGGCTTCTCGCTGATCCTCGGAGAACGATCGACCGTCGCGGGGGGCGACCGGACGCGCGCGGTTTTCCTCGCGGAACAGCAGCTCGAAGCGGTCCGCGCCATGCGCGCGCGCAGCTTCTCCTCGCTCACGCTCGGAACCCACGGTCTCGCGCTCACCTCGACTGGGTGGACGTTCTCGGGAGCGTCCGCCGAGGAGAACGGCTACCGCAGGAACGTGGACATCGTCTCGCGGGGAACGGACTGGATGGAGGTTACATCGAACGTGTCATGGAGTTTCGATCTTCCGCGGTCCGGCTCCGTCTCGCTCACCACCTACCTCACGAACTGGCGGAAAGTTGCGACCATCGGCAATTGGGGGGCGATGTCGCGCATCGCGTTACTCACGGATAGTGGAACGCCGGAATACCAGAAAATAGCCGTTGGCGGGAACTTCGCGTACGTGACAAGCAGCAATGCGCTGGGGGGGAAGGGACTGTATATCTTCGATATCACGAACCCGGCCGCACCGGTCCGGGTGGCAGGTTCCTTCGACCTCGGTGCTTCGGCGTACGGACTCGCTGTGAGCGGTGAGCGTCTCTACCTCGCGACCGACAATCCATCAAGTGAGGTACAGGTCTACGACATCTCTTCGCCTTCCTCCCTCGCAGCAGGCAACCTCGTGAACAGTTTCGATCTCCCCAGGAGCGGGAAGGCCAGATCAATCGCCGTCTACGGAAACACGGTGTTCGTCGGCGCTCTCGATGATCCGCCGAGCAACCAGTTCTACGCTCTCCAGATGAGCGAGACCGGCCCGATGTCGCTCCTCGGCTCCCTCGCCATGAGCGGCAGTGTCTTAGGGATAAGTCTCCAGGACGGGTACGCCTATGCCGCGGTCTCCGCCAACGCGGGGGAGTTCCTGGTAGTGGATATCTACGATCCTCAGCATCTCACGTTCGCCCCCGGCGTCGGGATGGACCTCCCGGACGTGCAGGACGGAACCGCGATTCTCACCTCCGGAACCGCCGCCATCATCGGCAGAATGAACGGTTCGGCGATCGACGAGCTCATCATGTATTCCATCGCGGACGCGCCGGTGCCCACCCCTCCTCCCGGCCCGTGGACGCTGGAGGTGGGCGGAGACGTCCTGAACCTCTCGGGCACGTACGGACGGTACACGTTCATCGCCGGTACTGCAGACGCCGCGCAACTCCGCGTGATCGATACCGTCAAGCTCGAACGCAACGAGGCTCCCATCCTGAAAACCTATGACGCCGGAGCCGCGGTGAACGGCGTTTCCTACGACTGGCAGCATGACCGCCTTTACGGAGTTACCCCTTCATCTCTTCTGGTCTTCGCCCCTGGCTGATGCCCTGCTCTGCTTCTATCATCGGCTGTTCCAAAGAGCCGCGGAAATTGCGGCGGGGTTACATCCTGCTCATCTCCATCCTGGTTATCGGCGTCATCTCCTCCGCAATTCTTTCCTCCCTCCTGCTCCTCGGAACGTCCGCCGCACAGGTGAGCTTCTCGGTACAGCAATCCAATCAGGCGCTCGCCGCAGCGCAGGCATGCGCGGAGTACGCGCTCCTGAAACTCCGCACATCCCCTCTGTACGCGGGGAATGAGCTCCTGGACATGAACAATGGCCGGTGCGAACTCCTGCAGATCGGCGGGGTCAACAACACGAACCGCCTGATTTGCGCGGAAGGGCAATCGGGGGACGTGCTCCGCCGGCTGGAAATCGTCGTGAAACAGATCCTCCCGCAGACGACGATTTCCTCCTGGCAGGAAGTGGCTTCCTTCTCCCTCTGCCGATGAAAATACCCGCCCGAAGCGCCACTGGCTCCTCTCTCCTCGAGCTGATCCTCTTCCTCGGCATCCTCGCCATCATGTTCACGACGGTGATCGCCATCTTCATTGCCACGCAGGAAACGCGCGCGC
>JBBAAJ010000048.1:0-9651 GCA_041658365.1 Candidatus Peribacteraceae bacterium
GCTCCAGTGATGTTTTCAGTACGCCTCTCGGGTCCATGCGGTACTGCCGGAGCGACTGCGCGAGCTTCTCCACGATGCCGGCTGCTAAGCCTACAAGCAGGTTCTTCACCTGCTCGACCTGCTTACTCATATCGCCTTCGAAGCCGAGCTTCTGCGCGATGGTGTTGAGCTTGTCACCCAGACCGAGGCGCTCAACGAACGTGTCGATGCCGCGCAGGATGGCGCTGGTGGCCTTGGTTCCTTCCGTGGGGCGCTCGCCGCTGACTTCCTGTCTGAGTGCATCCAGCCTATAGCGCAGGTCGCGCTTGCGCGGGTCCGTCTCCTTCTCGCTGAAGAATCCATGGAGCGCGGAGCGCTCCGCAGACGTGAGCTTACTCACGAATGCAGCGATCCGTTCGGCGGGGATGTTCCCGCGGTACTCGATAGCCTTGCCCATGACGAGGTCTACGGCGCCCTCGGCGTTCTTCTTCAGGATTTCGTCTTTGAGCGTCTGGAGCTCCTGCTCGATGGCGCGCGGTTCCGCCACCTGTTCGCGCGGTTTCTCGGGTGTGGGATTCGGGAGCATAGAGAGAGGGGTTATGGGGCAAAGGCTGTTTGGGCTTTCGTCGCAATGGAGAGGTAGTGCTGCATCTGCTCGTTCCAGGGGAGGGTTTCGGCTTCGGCGAGGATCGCCTCGAGCTTCTTCAGTTGCTCCTGCGTCATGCGCGGGAGACTGAAGAGCCAGTAGCTCCGTTCCGCTTCCGTGAGGAGGCGGCTCGTCTGCACTTTCTGCGTGAGAGCCTGGAGATCCATGGATGTGTATGTGTTCAGTTCATTATACCTTATTTTGCAGGTTTTTTGAAGGTGTCCTGCCACGCCTGAAATCTGCTACCGTACGCTTACTTCTTCCCCCCGCATTCCATGCATGTCGAACACTTCGAGAAGGGTGTTGCGTATAACGACCGGGAACTGATCCTCCTCGCCAGAAAAGTCGGTCGTCTGGCCACATACTGCCGATTTCTGAAGGACGAGAGTTCGTCGATCCGCGTGGAAGCATTCCGTCGCGACACGAAGAAAACGTTCGACCAGATGAAGGTGGTGGTCACCGTCTTCCTCCCGAAGAAGGTTCTCCGTGCGGAATCACGGAAGAATGATGTCCTGGATGCCCTCGACAGCTGCATCGGGAAACTCGAGGAGCAGATCAAGCGGTACAAGGAGATGCACACTGGGCGAGGGAGGGCGCATCTCTCAAGTCGGGGTAGGGGTTAGGGATTGGAATACCTCATCTCCAAATCTCTATTTCTTTCCTTTGGCCGGAGCCTTCTCTTCTGTTTTGGCCTTGGCCAGTGCGCCCGCTTGAGCTGCCGGAGCGGTGGCAGCTTCGGCTCCTGGAGTGGCAGCGGCATCGCCTTCAGTCGGGACTGCACCTTCGACGGCACCTGCAGCCGGAACCTCGATGGCTTCCTCCTTGCGTGGTTCCTGTACCGTCACAATGACGGTTTCCGGTGCGGTCTTGATCACAACACCGCCCGGCACTTTGAGTTGCGCCACCGTGATGGAGTCATGGAAGTTCTCAAGTTTACTGATATTTATCGTGAAATTCTCCGGGATGTCGTTTGGCAGACAACTGACTTCGAGTTCGTCATGGACGGTAACTAGTATGCCTGACTGTGTCTTCACCGCTGGTGACTCGCCTTCGACGATGACCGGCACCCGGGTCGTGACTTTCTTGGTCATGTTCACGGCATAAAAGTCCACATGCTCGTACGCATCCGATACCGGATCGAAACTTACGGCGTGGATCAGGCAGGGGATCTTTTTTCCATCCACTTCTACGGTGACAAGCTGGTTTTCGCCGGCTTTCACGAAAGTCGTATGCAATGCCTTTTGCTGGCATTTGATCGTCTGGTTCTTCAATTTATTGCCGTAGATGATGCCGGGCACCTGTCCTGCCTTTCGGAGTGATTTCACGTTCTCCTCGGGGGTACGCGCGTTCACGGAAATGACGAGGGATTCCTTTTTCATAGCGGGGATACTCTACTCACGATTTGGTTGATTGGTCAAGGCAGCTCAAGAGTATGCAGTATTCAGTATGCGGTATACAGGGATACTGATTCCCCAAATACTGAATACTTCATACTGAATACTTTCCACCTTGACGCCACTTCCAGAAATACTTGATCGCGCTCGCGACATGGATGCGGGTCGTCTTCTTCGTGAAGAGGGAGAGGAGGCTCCTGCCGCTCAAGCGCGCTTTCCGGTCCAGGACGCGTACCCGGGGGAGATAGAGGACGTTCTTCCCCAGGAGTTTCGCACGTCGGCAGAGGTCGATGTCCTCGAAGAAGAGGAAGTACCGTTCATCGAACCCCCCGAGCCTCCGGAAGAGTGCCGTCCTCATGAGCAGGCAGGCGCCCACCAGCCAATCCACTTGCACCGGTTCATCGTTTCCGAATTGCCGCATCTCCCGCTTGTAGGTTGCCTGCCAGGCATCCGGGAAAAGACGCTTCCTTAAGAGATCGGAGATCGTGGGGAAGCGGCGCGCGGACGGCCGCACGGTCCCATCCGAATGTACCAATGCAGGGCCGACGATCCCCACGTCCTCCCGCGAGCGGAGGACGCGGAGCATCTGCCAGGTAGCATCGGGCGGCAAGGTGTTGTCGGGGTTCAGGATCAGGAGGAACTCCCCCCGTGCGTTGCGGGCCGCGAGGTTGTTCCCTCGTCCGTACCCGAGATTTCCCCGGTGTTCGATGATCCGCACCTGCGGCGTATGCCCGAATTGCGCGCGGATGAGTCCGATGGACTCGTCATCCGATTTGTTGTCGACGACGAGGATCTCCAGCGTCTCCGCGATTGTCTGCGTAAGGAGCGCGTTCACGCACTGGACAGTGTCCCGCGGCGAGCGGTAGTTGAGGACGATGGCGGAAACGCGAGGTAGGGGCACAACAAAATGTAGAATGTAGAATGTAAAATGTACAATGTAGAATGAACGTTTTCAACGAAGAACCCGACGTCATTCTTTATTCTACATTCTTTTATTCATTCATTCCGCTGGTTAAAGATTCACAATTGTCGGCCTTGCGAAGGAGGATAGCCTCCGTCTCGACCGGCCCCGGTGTCTATCGCTGGCTCGACGCATCCGGCCATGTTCTTTACGTCGGGAAGGCTAAGAACCTGCGGAACCGGATGCAGCATTACGTTCAGGCAGCCAAGAAACACTCGGCCTGGATCGAGATCATGGTGCGCCAGATCCACGATTTCGATATCACCGTTACGAATACGGAACTGGAGGCGCTGTTGCTCGAGACGAACCTTATCAAGGAACTCCGGCCCAAGTACAACGTGATGATGAAGGACGACAAAAATTACGTTTATCTCAGAATTTCGGTAGGGGATACGTTTCCGAGAGTGGACATCGTCCGGCGGATGGAGGACGACCAGCCTTCGCTAAAGCTACGGCCGGCAGGCGGTGCGCTGTATTTTGGTCCGAAGACGAGCGCCGAACAACTCCGGGAGACTCTGGCGTTCCTTCGGACGCTGTTCCCATTTAGAAATTGCAAGATGGGGATTTCCCTCACCCCTGACCCCTCCCCCGACGGGGGAGGGGAAAAGCAGCAGGGTGGGAGCCCCTTCTCCCTTCGGGGGAAGGGGTTGGGGATGGGGGACCGCTTACCGCTTGAAGTCGTCTGTCGTGATCGCGACCGGCCGACGCCCTGCATTGATCACCACATCAAGCAGTGCCTCGCTCCGTGCATCGGAACCGTCACCCCCGAACAGTATCGCCTGCAGGCGATCGACGGGGTGGTCGCCTTCTTCCAGGGGAAACATCAGGAAACGGAGCGCATTCTCACGGAGCGGATGCAGGAGGCGGCGAAAGCGAAGAAGTTCGAGCGTGCAGCGAAGCTGCGGAATCAGCTCGAGAAGCTGAAGAAGACACAGGAGAAACAGCTCATCTCCGACACGTCGCATGCGAACACGGACACCGTCGGCGCTTCGCTCCTCTCCGGGCACGCGTACATCGTTCTCCTCCGTGAGCGCGACGGGAAGCTGATCGGTGAGGAGAATTTCTCCTTGCAGGGGACGGCCGAGAGTCTTGCCGATGTGCTTGGTCAGTTCCTCCCGCAGTATTTTGGCGCGCTGTCCGATCTGCCCGATACCATCGTCGTCGGCGAGGAACCAACGGACCGTGAGGCTATCGAATCATGGTTGCAGAGTCTGCGCAATCGCCGGGTGCGTCTCGTCATTCCGGAGCGGGGGAAGAAGTCCAAGCTCCTGCTCCTTGCCGAGAAGAATGCCGACTGGAAAGCGAGGCAGACCGAGGCCAAGTGGGAAGCGGAGACGAGGAAAACCGAAGAGGCATTAAAAGAGCTCCAGGCGCTCCTGAAGCTCCCTGTCCCGCCGAGGCGTATCGAGGGGTACGACATCTCGCACCTCGGAGGCACCCACACTGTTGGCAGCATGGTGGTCTTTCATCATGGCAAACCCAAGCGCGAGCACTATCGTTCGTTCAATGTTCGCACCGTCGAAGGCAAGGTTGATGATTACCGCGCGCTGGCCGAAATGCTCCGGCGCCGGTTCAAGTATCTCGCTGATGATCTTGATGCCTCAATGAAGCGATGGCAGGAAAAAGGGATTGTCTTCGGAAAAGCTCGCAAGGCCGAACAGGCGGTGATCGTGACTATCAGCAAAGCATACCCTGAGGATATCGGAGCAGATGCGATCAACTATCGTCACTACATTGTTGCAAGGTACGGGAAAGAAATCGTGGGGTTTTGTCGTCTTTTCCAATATCCAGGCAATGTGCAGACGCTTCGCTCTCTCTGGATTAAAAAAGAGTGGCGTGGAGAGAAACTCGGCCACACTTTGATAAGAATGTTACTGCGACGATTAACCAAAGGAAAACTCTACGTTCATATTTCGAAAGACTCTTTGCTTGAGTATTACATGGAGCTCGATTTCCAACCCGTTCGGACACCGTTACCAGTGCTTCAAAAGCAGCTAGATGTCTGGGAGAAAGCGCATCCGGGCAGTCCGGTCGGAATGATTCTCGTTTATATTGTCGCACAGCAGAAACTCGGTGAATCCTTTTCGGAAACCCCGGACATTCTTTTGATCGACGGCGGCAAAGGACAATTGGGCGTGGCGGTTCAGGTATTAAAAGAATTCGGCCTGGAGATTCCTGTTGCCGGTCTGGCCAAACGCGAAGAGGAAATTTTCGTTCCCGGGAAGGCGGACCCCCTCCTCGTCGTGCAGGATTCCGCGGCGCGGTTCCTTCTCCAGCGTGTCCGTGACGAGGCGCACCGCTTCGCGAATAGCAAGCGTGAGGGGCGGCAGAAGGCGAGCACGTTCCACTCGCAGCTCGATGAAATTCCGGGGATTGGGGAGGCAACGAAGAAAGCACTTCTTAAACGATTTGGCACTGCGGATGCGGTTTTTGCGGCGGCGGATGAAGAGTTGAGACAGATTTTAACTCAATCGCAGGTAGATGAATTGAGGAAGGGTTAACAGAACCTTAAACTTCCTCACTAATTTCCGTGACAAATCAATCCTCCGTGATAAACTCCAGAGTAATTTTCCCTCCTGAATTATGAAGAAACTCTCATTCCTCCTCGGAACACTCGGCGGCGCGATGGCGGGGTACGTGCTCAGCAATAACAAGCTCCGCAGGGAACTCATGGAAGTGAAGGATGCATCCTCCGCTGCCAAAGTTCTCGGGAAGCATCTCTCGGCGGACGGGCAGACGGTTGCTGCCGAAGTCCGTGAGCTCGCCAGGCAGCACCGTCTCGACGCGCACCTTGCGGAGGGCAAGAAGTACGCGCGCAAGTACTACGTCAGCGCGAAGAAGGAGCTCACGAAATTCCTCGGAACGCAGGCCAAGCAGGCTACCAAAGTTGCGAAGCGCGTGAGCAGACGGGCGGTGAGAAAAGCGAAGTCGATGGTGAAGTGATTCACAAGCTCCAAGCGGCGAGCTTCAAACAGCTTGGAGCCTGAAGCCTGAAGCCTGAAGCCTGAAGCTTTGGTACGCGATGGTTATTGAACGGATAAAAAGTAGAGGGCGATTGACGAATCCTCCGGGGTTGTTAGTACTCAATGTACGTACGATTGCCGGTCCCCGGAGAAAGCGTAGCGCCCTCTGGTGGTTTCTCTGGTAAGAGAACCGCGCATATAGTATCAAATACAACACATTCGTCCAAATTTTCCAGTAGTATTGACAATATTGAATCTTGGGGTTTAAAGTAAAAAATGAAATTATGTTTACCATTTCAATGCTTATGGATCGAACGCATCGAATACATAGCTCGTGTGAGAGCCGAAGCCAGATGACGAAGCCCATCATGGGATTGGTTGTTGCTCTAGCATTGATGATCAGCATGTACCCAATCTCAGCCGTTTCTCAGGGGACCCCTAATGGCTCTTTTTTCTCTAAGAAGATTTATGCGGATTATAACGGAGAATTCAGAGAATCAACTCCTCGTGATGATGGGCTATACCATATTGATACTCCTCGATTGATTAAAAAACTGAAAGAAGGAGCGATAAACACTCATCTTTTTTTAATCTGGGACATAAAGACTAACTGGGATGATTTCAGATTAGAGTTTCTTCCTGCCGCCCAAAAAGCCAAAATTGATGTATGGCTCTTCCTTACACCTCCAACTGAAAATAATCCTCCTCCAATGGGAGAAAAATATGAACCTTATGGTGATGACTATATAACTTGGTTTGTAGAAACAGCTAAACTTTCAAAAAAATATTCCGTCTTAAAAGCAATAGTCATTGATGATTTTGAAAATAATGAAGATTTCTTTACTCCAGAATATCTAAAACAAATGATGGATGCTGTGCATTCCATCAACCCGAACCTAGCATTTCTGCCAGTTAATTATGATTTATCTCTGTCTCCAAGCACCCCTCAATCATTAATTTCTACTGCTTTTGTCAATAAATATAAAGATTCAATAGATGGAATTGTTTTTCCGTACCTTCATTGGCAAAATAAAGATAGTTTGGACGATGAAGAATCACAAATACTCATGAATTCTGATATTCTTAATGGAAAAATAGAACAGTTCACAGTAAATTTTCCTCCAAACACCCCTTCTAATTCTGGAGATTATTCTGCAATTGCAAAGACAGTAAAGTTATCCTACACCTCAAAAAAGCCATATCATTTTAAGTTTCGCGTGTCAGATAATTACGATGGTCCGATCAACGGCTACCACAAATTGCAAGTGTTGATTGATAACAAAATAATTTGGAACGAGGATGCAGGCGGCGTACCAAGCGTGAGATATGTTGATTTGAATCTTCAGCCATATATAAAAAATAAAAAGAAATTCACAATTACAGCCAGAGTATTTGAAGAAAAAGGAGTTTCAAATTGGGATATTACTGTTAATTGGGATTTGCCAGCAGGTCATTGGACTTTCAATGAACGTGGAGCACTTCAAGGCACAGGAATTTATTATCCTGCTGTTAAAAACTTTAAAATACCTTTATTTCTTGCAATTTATGATTATGGTTATGGTGGAATATGGGTTCCGCCTTCGGACTATGTCTATAACGCTAATATTATTGCCCATCAATATATAATGAATAACAAAATTAAAGGAGTGATACAGTTAAATTTAGATAAAAGAGAAAATAGCACGCAATTTGAAATAATAAAAAAATTATACAAAAAATGGCAGAATATTTTTGGGAATAATTCGATGGAAGTTTTTCTGGATAACGAAGAAGCCGACGACATTGATTTTCAAGAGTAAAAGCAACCCGTACCGGTCGATTGTATTTCGGCTCGGGCGCGTCTGTGCTGGTCTTGCCAGCGCGGAAATCGTGATTGTCCGATGATGGATTCTGTGCGTCCGTGCACTCTGTTTCGATGCTGCCCACATCCACATGGCCACGGATAGCGGACCGCGGCCATGTGGGGAGTACGAGTCACAGAGACTCGGGGAGAGCCGGAGGGAAAACAGGAGATTACCGGGTCACCACAATCGTCGCACCCTGTTCTGCATTCGGAGCGGCGACGGTGACGCGCTTCGTGGTGGCGTTGCGAGAAATCGTATACTTCGTACTGGATCCGGCTGGCGCTTGCGGATCGTTGGGTACGGATACAATGTACTGGCCAGTAACGACGGTGAGATCAATAAGGCCGGTGCAATCGGCTGCTCCGGTCTTGCAGATTTCCGTGGAGGTCGCGGTGATCGTCCCGGGCAGATTGCCGCTGTTGTCGATCGCGTACTGGTACACCGCGTTGAGGACGGTGTTCACGTCAGCGCGGCGCTGCGCATTGCGGGCGTCTCCGAGCTGCTTGGTCGGGTTGATCGCCACGATGACGATGCTGGCGAGGATCGCGATGATCCCGATGACGAGGAGCAGCTCGATGAGCGTAAATCCTCGTGTGAGCGAACGGGGCTTCATAAAAAGAAGGAGTAAAGGGAAATAAAGGAAAAAGGAATGTCCACAGGACAACTATTTATTGTACTGACTCCTGCAACATGTTGCGTAATGATTCGGGGCAAACTGCAATCGTTTCGTGTTTAGTGGAACTTTACAAAATAGTCAAATTATGATAGTATATTGGTATGTTCGACTTCGTTTTTAAGCTCAGGCTCAGCACGAAGAAGGATGCGCTTGTCGCCTCGATGGCCACGTTCATCCTAACGGCCTTCTTCTTCGTGACTGCGCTGATGCTCTTCCCCGCAGTTCGGGGTTAATCAATCATCGGCAACAAACACATATGCAGTTGAGAGATCCAGAGACGTCCGATCACATTGTTGATGGGAACCCTTTTTTCGATGTCCCGTGTTGGGTGCTGATTTCGTTGTCTTTCCTTGCTTCCCTCTCTCCTCCGAGTACAATACCTAGCGGGCTCCTCCCCCGTTCATCGGAAGGATTGCCCGTTTTTTCTATGAAACCATCCCGTCGCACCGCCACCCGGTCCGTTCCCGTAAGGAAGAGGCGCATCGAGCCGCGATTCATCATCGTTACGGGCGGGGTCTGCAGCTCGCTTGGGAAGGGGATCGCCATCTCGTCCATCGGAGCGATCATGAAGGCGTGCGGTTTCAAAGTGTTCGTTCAGAAGCTCGATCCGTATCTCAATGTCGACCCCGGGACGATGAGTCCCTTCCAGCACGGTGAGGTGTTCGTCACCGATGACGGCGCTGAGACCGATCTGGATCTCGGTCATTACGAACGGTTCATCGACGAGCCGATGAGCAAACACTCGACCGTCACCACCGGGCAGATTTACCAGGATGTCCTCATGAAGGAGCGGAGAGGGGATTTCCTTGGCGGAACCATCCAGATCGTTCCGCATATCACCAATGCCATCAAGCGCCGTATTCGCGAGGCAGCCGAGGAAAATCAGGCGGAGATCATGATGATCGAGATCGGCGGGACGGTTGGCGACATCGAGGGACAGCCGTATCTGGAAGCGGTGCGGCAGCTCAAGTCGGAGCTGGGACCGTCGCGGATTTTCCACGTACACCTGACGCTCCTGCCGTACCTGAAAGGTTCCAAGGAGCTGAAGACCAAACCGACGCAACACTCGGTCGGGGAGCTTCGGCGTCACGGCCTGCAGCCGGATGTGATCCTTGCGCGGGCGGATTACCGTATCCCGAAAGAGCTGCTCTCGAAGATCAGCCGCTTCTGCGATGTCCCGCCGGAAGC
>JBBAAJ010000049.1:0-9578 GCA_041658365.1 Candidatus Peribacteraceae bacterium
CGGACTTCAGCTGGATCCTCACGAAAGACCGGAAGTTTCAGAGCGCGCAGCGCACCCGCTTCTTCCAGACGCGCTTCACACAGGTGGGGAACTACGTCCTCGACGTGAGCGTGCAGAATCCCGGCGGCGGCCAGAACGACTACCGGGCGTTCACCATCACCGTGACGGAGCCCCTGTCGGTCATGCCCCTACCTCCACCGGCCCCTCCGCAGGAAGGCGCGCCGCTCGCGGCGATCTTCATGACAAACCCCGCCCCCGCCGAGGGAAAAGTCTATTTGCCTCCGGAAGGCGGCATTCTCAAGATCGATCCATCGGCCTCGCAGGGCGGTGTCACCAGCCACGAACTCGACCTTGACAACAACGTGGACGCCGACGGCGACGGCAATCCGACGAATGACGTGGACAACGTGAACACATCATCGGAGAAAAGCGGTACACCGCTGTTCTTCTTCCTCATCCCCAACGGTACTGAGCGGAAGATCACACTCACCGTGCGCGATGCCGGCAAGGGCCAGTCCAACACCGCGTCCATAGATGTTGTATTCGGGCCGGCGCCGAATATCCCGCAGGCGCAGAACCCGAACAGTCCCATCCTCATGAAACAGGACGGCCTCACGGTCAGCTTCAGTGCGCTGTCTCCCGCCACGCAATCGGGGGGTGCGCAGCTCCTCAATGAGTGGAACTTCGGAGACCGGACGCGGAGCCTCCTCACCGCCCCCATGCACACGTACGCCGCACCGGGCGTCTACACCGTCAGCCTGACTGTCCGCGATATCCTGACGGGGCAGATCATCTACGCTGGAACAGAGGTCGTCGAGGTCGCAGTGGCAACTATCTCCAGCGCACAGTCACAGCAGGCCGTGCAATCCTCTGCCACACCCGCATCCTCGGCCGCTTCGACGGGCGGCGGGGGTGGATCACTGACGCTATCCGGCTCCATCGTGAAAGTCGGCGTCATCGTTTTCATCCTTCTCGCAATTGCCATCGGACTCTACGCACTCTTCACGTGGATCAAGCGGAAAACGACCGGATCATTGGAGAAGACCTTCGAACGGATGGAACAGACCATCCTGAAGCAGGACCCGAAAGCGGCCGTGAAAACTGGAAAAGTCGAACCGATGAAGCTCAAGAAAGAGCCTCTGGCCTCTCCCATGGCAAAGACGCAAGAAAATCTACAGGAGGAGGTCAGCGACAGGGAGAACACCCAAGCGGAATTCCACACGCAAGACCGCGCGCCCATCACACCCATCGCCGATGCCGGGCCCGTTCCCGACTGGCTGAAGAAAGCACCCTCGCCGCCACTTCCACGCCAGGACTCCGCGAAGCAGCAGCCGACACCGTCTTCCGCTGCAAAAATCCCCGAAGGGAAAGCATCCGTGCCACCGTGGCTGCAGCAGACAACGCCGGAAACCCAACCGACTCCCGAGAAAACCCCGGTTCCATCGCCACCTCCGGCACCCCCTGCCGCGGCTCCAGCGAGCAGTCCCGTACCGGATTGGCTGAAACCGGCACAGACTGCAGCGACTTCTCCGGCTCCGCCAGCATCACCATCTGTATCTCTGCCTCCGCGGCAGCAACCTGCACCCGAGACTCCCAAGCCTCTTCAGCCCACCGCGAAACCTCAACCAACGCCGAAACTTGTAACCCCACAGACACAACCGTTTGCGAAACTCCCCTCCACGCCAACCCCCAAGCCCGCACCGGCACAAGCGCAGCAAGCGCCAAAACCGCAGACATCTCCACCTCTGCAAGCACCGGCGAAGGCTCCATCCCCTCCTGTACAACCCAAATCCAAACCCCAACCAACCTCTCTCCCGCCTCCGTCTCCTAAACCAGAAAATAATGGAGATGAGCCGCCCATCGCCATTATCCAGGCGGACAGTCTCACGAAGCAGTAGGGAACCTCTGATTAATGCCCTTATTCGCGATAAACAACATAACAGCAGCGGCTTTCCAAGCCGCGGTGTTTGCATGATGGGCAACGCAGCAATTCTTCACTCGCCGCGGCCGGGACGGCCGCTGCTGATGCGAAATGTTATAAGGGCATTAATCAGAGGTTCCTCAGAGCATAGAATGCGAGAGCGCATCATGCGCAGAGAGCGTATGCTTGGACGCGTGGCTTTCTTCTTTTCGAAGTACCGTGACAGCGGCGCTCTCCATTGGAGAGAGATGACGAGCCGCTCGCTCAGGATGTTCAACGCGCACCAGCAGGCTCGGTACGATATTACGCTCCAGGCTCTCGGAAATATTCGCGGGAAAACGGTCGTGGATTTGGGGTGCGGAGACGGAGCGCTGACGTCCCTCCTCGTACGCGGAGGCGGCGGCGTCACCGGCGTCGACAACGAGACAGAGGGACTGGAACTTGCGAAGGAAAATTTCTTGAGCGATGGCCTCGCGGCCACATTCGTCCAGGGAAGCGTGGAGCAGTGTCCGCTTCCCGACGGGATGGCCGACGCCGTCGTGTCGTGCGACGTCATCGAGCACCTGGACCACCCCGACCGGCACGTGGCCGAGATCTCGAGGGTCCTCAAGCCCGGCGGGGTCGCGGTCATCACCACTCCGTACCGCATCTGCGAGACGCCGGCCCCCTTCCACATCCATGAGTTCACCCCCTGCGAGCTCCGCTCGCTTGCCGAGCCGTATTTCATCGACATCCGTATCCGGGAAACGCACCATATGTTCTGGAACGCGTTCTTCAATTACCGGCCCAGGCTCCTCCGGCGAATTCACCTCGGCCGCATCTTCATCAACATGATGACGCTGTGGTTTCGCTGTAACCCGTTCCTCGAAGACGCGACTCACCGCAAGAAACGCGACTACTTCACGCAGATCACGCTCCGGGGAGTCAAGAAGTAATGCCGCTTCCATTTCTTACCGACACAATGGATTTTCAGGCCAGGCATTCTTGCCTGGCACAGGTCGGGCATACTGCCCGACCTGAAAGCTTCCACGCCTGCGGACAACCATGTACCATACGTGCGCCTTGTGGCGGGCGTAGCTCAGTTGGTTAGAGCGACTGGCTGTGGTCCAGTAGGTCGTGGGTTCAAGCCCCATCGCTCGCCCCAGTTAGTTCGATCAGACTCAAGGAGCTTCTCACGGAACGGGGAAGGCAGCTCCCAGACTAGCTTCCCGTCTTTCAGAGTGTAGTTCGAGCCTAGGGCTTTCAAGATACCTTCTCGTACTTCGGGGGACCCGTAGCGGATGGCTTCCGAAGCCAATTTGGCGAGTTCGAAGCTCTGGATCACATGATCGATCCAGTCGTTGCCTTCGTTATGGAGCTTCTGTATGGCTTTTTGCAGTTCTTCCTTGCGCATCTTGAGTGTAGCCAGCTTTGCTTCCACAGCATCGAGCACGCCATGTCTCTCGGCCGCTCCGAGTTGTAGGAATAGATCCCCGATCTCGATCTGGATAAGGCCATATTCCTTCTCTAATGCGGCTCGTTCTTTGATCTCACGCGAAAGCTCCCGCTCGTGCACTTCCTTCATGTCCTTCCGCAGGAGAGTATCCGCGCCGTTCTCCAGCTCAAGGAGGCACAGCCGCTCTTCAAGCTGTGCCAAGATCTTGTCTTGGTTGATACAGACCCCACATTTTGTCTTCGGATTCTTGCACTCTCCCATGATATATCTTCCTTTCTTCGCTTGGTAAAAGCAGATGCCCCTACCGCATTTACCGCAGCGGAGGACCCCGCGCATGATGAAAAGCTCCTTCAAACGGTCCCTCTTCGTTCTACCGGAATTCCTTGCACGCTCGGAAATGCGAATGTTGGCTCTCTGCCAGAGCTCGTTATCGATCAGCGACTCGTGGATACCCTTGAAGACCTCTCCCTTGTAGCGGATGTAGCCCCTGTAGAACGGATTCTTGATCATATTCGTGATGCTGTTCTTACTTACAGGTCCCTTTGGTCGCTTGGGGCTGCCTTTTGTCGCAAGGCCAATCTGCTTTGCCGTCTTCGTCAGTTCCTCCAGTGAGTACGCGCCGGTTGCAGCGAGTGCGAAGAGGCGCTGGACAATCGGAGAACGCTGATGGTCGATCTCGACCCAACGCTTGCCGTTCATATCGCCTTTGTTCTCGTAGCCGAGTGGAGCGAGTCCGATCATCTCGCCTTTCTTCGCCTTCTTCTCCAGCGCGTTCTTCACCTTCCAGCCGGTATCCGCGCTCGACTTCCAGCTCATGCCGCTCTCGACCATGAGCATGAAGATCTGCGTCGTATCCGCCCTGCTGTAGCAGTTGCCGTTCACGGTGATGATCTCCGGCAGTATCCCGTCCGCGAGGAGTTGCATGAGCGTACCGGCATCTGCTGGATTGCGACTCAAGCGCGTCGGGTCATAGACGATCACTCTTGCCACCTCGCCCCTATTTGCCATATCGAGGATCTCCTTGAAGATAGGCCGGTTGTTTGGAATGTAGGCGCTGGCGGCTTCCTGCATGATCCTGAGCGGGTGTCGCCGCTTCTCGACCGGAAGTCCTGCGTATGTCTTTTCGATGTCCTGGATCTGATCGGGAATCGAGCGGAGTTGCTTATCACGCTCGTCGGTGGATTTACGTGCGTAGCCGATAATGAATTGCGGATGGAGTGTCTTCTTGGTGGTCTTTGCCATTGTCGGTGGGGGAATTATGAAGTGAAAGAAAAATGCTCACAAGGGGCGCCATGGCTTCCCACTCCGCATAAACGGGGTGGACATGGCGCCCCTTCTGGGCACTATGAACTGTCGTTTACGCGATGAAGTGGGAAGCGCCGCGTAGCATACAACTCCGGCGGCATGGTCCGCGAGAGATATTCTGTCAGCGTGAGAAAGTCAGTCTCGTGTCCTGCATAGGGAGGCTTTGGTTTTGCAATCAACTCTGGCACCAGGAACTCATGGCACTCGATTGCTGCAGTAATCCTCTTGAGCGGGAGAATCTGCAGTGGGCTTTTGTATTCCGGCAGGATGAGTTCGATCTTGAGATACTTGTCAGCGTCGAACTTGTACGCATGAACGAGGATCGGCGTGCTCTCCCAGAGAACTCCCCGGCAGGACACATGGAACTGTGAAGAATGCTGTTCAACGCGGTTCTCAACTTCTTTTCGAATCTTCTCCCATGATTTATTGTTGATCTCCCAATACGCCGACTCCTCCCAGCCAGGGAGCTTGGCCACAGCCTTGTGTAGATGCTCTGCAAGCTTTCCGCTGCTTTGGTACATGCGATAGACCTGCAATTCCTTTCCCTTCCTGTGTATGGCAGTCGTCTTCTCGTGCTTGTGACAGAGAGCATACTGGTAATCGATGTCCTTCAGGTATCCAAGCAGTACCTCTCCGAGGTTCTGCAGGAAAGTGCCATGAGTGTCTCTGGCCGAATTCATCGGCCGTGAGACTATGGATCTCAAGTTCGTAGGAGTTTGTCAGAGTTTGTCGCGGTTACCTTAACCGCTCGACCTCTCCACTTCTTCCACCTGTGAACTTCAGTAATTGAGGCATGCCGATTTTCTTGGCTGCTTCGTTGAGGGTCCGGACCATGGAGTCGATCTTACGCCAATTATCCGGATCGGATGATTCCGTTGAATAGATGCATTCATACAACTCGTCCCAAGCGTACCTGTGACCAACTTTCGTCTCGTGATTGAACATCTTTTCGCAAAAGCGAGCCCTCATAGAATTGTTGCTGATTTTCAACATTTTCCCATCCCATATTATGTGGTCTGATTGTAGTTTTGCTTCTTTCGGCCTGCCTAGTTCTTTGTCATCAGAAGTCTCATTTAGGCAATCTGTGAAGCGGCTAATCAGTCTTTTAAGTCTTTGGATCAGCTCATGAACTTTGTGTTGGGACAGAGTTGATGAAACAGAGCCATTTCGCAAGACAACATTGGAGAACACCATTTCACCAGGACGGATATGGCGGAGGCTATCTTCTATAGCACTTCGAAGCTCCTCGTATTCCTTAAGGAAATCATGTTCGGCTTCCTGCTTAATGAGAAAATTGTGAGTGAGTTGCAACCAGGCTATCACTTCTGGCCATTTGTATCCTTGCAAGAGGAGAATGTTTGATTTCTCTGCACCTAGCTTGTTATACAAGCGAGGAAGGCGCAAAAGTTCTTGGCCATCAGTGGAATCCTGCCTATCTGGCACTTGGAGTGGGAAGCTGGCGCTATCTTACTCCTGATGCGATTACTCCATGAACCGAATCCAAGTGGCCATTCTCATGCAGTCTTCGTGATAACGTCCATCCTCGGTTTCAGGCTTGGCTTGCCCAAGTGTGCTAATTGCCTCTTTTTTGTGCCCTAGGGCCGCGAGAGCACACCCTAAGAGGTAGGCAGCCTTCGGCTTGGTCAGAGAGGGCTTAGGGAGTGTTTTCAGTGTCTTAACGACCTCTTCCGGCCGCTTGGCTTTATCGAGGCAGTAGGCCATGTCTACGAGCAAGTAAGACTGGTTTGCTGATACTGTTTCTCCTGGACCAAGCAGAGGGTCTCGTAGATACCTCTGGAAGGCTACAACTGCTTGCTCGAAGTGGTCATTTTCCATATGGAAATATGCTTCGGCCAGGTTGGGATCCGAATACCATTTGCCTGGTGGGATAACGGGTTTCTGCATGACTTCAAATACGGTTCCAACTGCCATCAGAATTCCATCGGCTTGGCCTCTGGTGATCCTTTGGGAAACATCAATCAAATTTCTGAACTGAGTCAAAGAATTCCTGTTTTTTTGTCCAAAATGAGGACTGATTCGGCATCAGAGGTTCTGTTCTTACTAATATTTCATTTGATAACGCGTCAGTTAATGTATAAAAGAAGATCGTGTTCTCCTTTGAAACAGTGGTTTGTAACCATTCATATAAACAGGATTTTCTTGAATTGCTGTAGAACATTTTGAGAACGATTGTTTGGGCCCACACCTCTTTAGACCAGTAAGAGTCTTGTTCAAAATCTCGCTTTATATCTGGAAGATATTTTGCACACTCTTGGTTGCGCTTGAAATTAGTTTCCTGCCTTATTATTTCTCTAAAGGTAAAAACGCCTAAGCCAAAAACTGAAACTGCCAAAAGCAAAATTACCACTACCGCAACTTTCCGATGATAAGAAAAAATATACATTAAGGAGAAGTTACTGACAGTTCGGATGGGTGAAACCCTTATCAACACGCCAAAGCATCACAATCATCTCTGCCCGGTTCATATTCGAAGCCGGGCGCACGTGTGCGCTGCTGCTATCTCCCTGGAGGATACAATGACTCGCTGCTGTGCGGATAACGTCACCGTACCATGCACCAGCGGGAACATCCTCGAAGGAGGGTGACTGCCCCTGTGTCAGCTGGAAGGGCCGAATGATGAGTGCTGCGGCCTCTGCGCGATTGATAGGATCACCGGGCTTCGCATTGCAAGGGTGTTTCCCGTAGCAATCACCCTGACCAGTAACCCATCCTTCCTTCGCCGCTTCTTCAAACCAGCCGAAGGCAGGAGAATCCACCGGCACATCATCGAAGCTCGGCTGAGATGGCAGTTCACGTAGGACCCCTCCGTTCATTTCAACGATAAGCCGAATGAACTCCTCGCGCGTTGCTACATCCGAAGAGCGAAACGGCTTGGATGCAGAGATCCAGCCATTGCTGATGAAATCCGATAACGCGGAGGAATACCAAGCATCACTGGCAACATCGAAAGGGAGTGCACCTGTATTAACAGTCTTTGGTGTTGTCGTGCTTGAAACGGATCTTGCGGAACTGCTGCGCGCACTGGATCTGCTTTTCTGCGTTGCCTGTTCACATAGTTGCCCTGTCACGATGTGCTGCCGCGAACCCAAGAGGCGATTGATCTCCGTGTCTATGATCTGCTCCGCGCGGGCAGCGATCCTGAGTTTCGCTCCGTAGTCGATAATGTCCGTGCGTCCCATGATTGCCGGCAGGATTCCCCAGCGTTGGTCCATTAGACGGTCGATCTCTTTGTCTAGATCGGCCAGAGCATCAGCCTCTGCCTGGCAGCGGGGCTCGGGGATGGGGGTGACAGGAGGAAGAGCATAGGAAGGTGCTGACACTCTGGGGTAGGTCAAATTCTTCAGATTGTCATTGATCTTATCCAGAGAATCCCGGATGCGTCTCTGTTCATCCAATGCGTTGACGGAATCGCTGTGCTCCTGCGTCTCTCGGATATATTGATCAAAACGTTCAACAGGATCCGACGGATAACTGAAGCTCGGCAAAAGCGATAATGCCAAGAGTGTGGTAGCGAGATGCGTCATAGAGGCAAGGGATGTCTCTGTATTGAACACCCTGTATACGGGGTTATCAAGGAAACCTGACTAAGCGAATAATGGGCAGATGGCTCAGAACATCCGGCCCCTGCTGGCGAAAAGGCTCAGGTATCTCCGGCAAAAAAAGAATCTTACGCAGGAATCCCTGTCCAATCGTTCGGGCGTGAGCCTCAAGTACGTGCAGAACCTTGAAGGCAAGACTCCCTACAATCCCACCCTGGAGACTCTTCAGAAACTCGCGGATGGTTTCGAGATTCCGCTATGGAAATTGCTGAGATTTGAGGAATGATCAATATCTCTGGATGTCACTTATTTGGAATCTTTATCTGTGGAGCCTCAAGCTTTATATGTGAAAACAGGAAATCGAGAAGCTTCAGAAGAAAGGGCAAAAGCCAGCTAAATACCTTAAGCAAAACAAATATCAAAGCGAGTAGCACGATTGCTTTTAGGATCCGGGTCAGCATTTCGACTGCTGCCTCTTTGAATAGCCTTTGGATGCGCGACGGCGGATGAGACAATTCTTCGTAATATCTTCTGCTGTCTCCGCAGAAAAGAGTCAGGTACCACCTGCAGAAAAAATATGTAGTCCAACTGCAGATAAAGAGATGGATATCGCGCCGAGCGCTGACTGTGTCACCTGAGCGGCGTACGAGCCAGTACCGTCCAAGAGTTTGATCGATCGTCTTTCTTGTGATCCGACGATCCATAACTGTATCTCCCAGACCCATTGGCATGCGTAATTCGTAGGGAGTATCCGATGAATCAAGAGGGTCCTTTGCAAGCCATATCTGTATGTATCTGTCCGCAAGCCACATTCTCCATCCCGTGCCTCGTCCCGGCCTGTTATTGCTAAGCAGCTTCCATATTTGGTAGGGCGAGAGGAGCAGGGACAAGGCGGCAACCAGCGCAATCGACACGATGTTGTCGCGCACCAATCCTATGAGGTAGAGCGAAAGTTGCATAGAAGGTGGATTCTACGCGCGTGTCAACGAACATCCATAGAATCTTCCTTTCAAGCATCAATTAAGCTTCAACTCCCGGTTTCCACTCCGGTGTCCATCCCATCGATTTCCACTGTTCGGCCAGTGCCGGCGGTGGCACTCCGCCCGGCGGCATCGATGGAGGCGAGAGCATGAAAATTGTTTTCCTCTGTGGCTCCCCAGGTTTGCCTACTAGCATCTGATCCTCCGGGAACAACCTGAGCATCTGCGCTACAAGCGCAACGCTCTTCAGTGCAAGGTGTAGGTCGGTCGTTTGTTCTGCCAAGCACTTGAGTCGCAGGAGGACCCAATTACGATTCATGGCTGCGCCATCGAGGAGCTCCGAGAGGTGTTTCTGAACCTCAGGTTTCCTCAAGTAT
>JBBAAJ010000050.1:0-9270 GCA_041658365.1 Candidatus Peribacteraceae bacterium
TTCGAGTGCTTTGGCGGCCCCGGCGGGGATCGAAATCGTTCAGCAGGCGGGCGTGGATATCCGCGGAGATTTCCAGGTGGGACCCACGAAATTCGTTCTCGAGATGGATCCGGGAGAGGAGCGCACGGTGGAGGTGCAGCTCACGAGCCGGGAAGGGGAGGAGCGGACGTACGCGCTGGATGTCGAGGATTTCTCGGTGAGCAACGACGGACTCGATAACATGATGTTCTACGGGAACGGCACGGGTCCGTTCTCCGCGAAGAGCTGGATCGATACCACCGTGCCTGTCGTGACGCTGAAGCACGGCGAGCGCGCGTTCATCTCCGTCAAAGTGACGATTCCGAAGAACGCGTCCGTCGGCGACCACTACTCGGTAGTCATGTTCCGGCGGCTGCCGAAGGGGGGCGCACCCGGAGGATTGGGGATCGTGTCGCGGGTGGGAGCGCTCCTCCTCATCACGGTGAAGGGGGATGTGATTCGTGATGGCGGGCTGCAGCAGTTCCTCTCTGTGAGGCGCGTCTACTGGGCGCTGCCGGCGCAGTTCGTGATTCAGTATCGCAACTCCGGCACAGTGCACATCGTCCCGTTCGGGAAGATCGAGATCCGCAACGTCTTCGGGATTGCCGTGGACGAGATTCAGGTGAAGGACTGGTACGTCCTGCGGAATTCGATACGCCGCAGGGAAATCATCTGGCAGCCGAAATTCGCCCTCGGGTACTACACCGCGAACCTCCGGCTCAAGGGAGTAGGGAGCGGCGCGCCGGACGTGTACCAGTCTGTGTCGTTCTGGGTGGTGCCGGCGCTTCCCGTCTTGCTCGCGCTCCTCGCGATCTTCAGCGTGTCGTTCATCGTGCAGGCGTTCTTCGGCCACTTCGAGATCCGGAGGAAGAAGGAATAATGACGACGAAAGGTTACCGAGGTTTCCGAGGTGACCGAAGGGACCGGCGTGTCTTTGATTCCTTCCGCACTTCGGTAACCTCGGTCCCCCCTCTCGGCCATGAGCTCGAGGCCGAATGGTCGGTTTCTTCGGTCACCTCAGCCCGGTCCCCTCAGCGACCTTTGCAATTCCTTTCGGGATGCTAGTATGTCGCCATGCTTCGCCGATTCCTCATCGTCCTTCTCGTTGTCATCGTCGCGATTGCGGTCTGGGTATGGATGAGCACGGAGAAAGTGCTCTCCTCGGAGCGCAGCGTCGCCGCCAAATTCAGCGAGATCGTGACGCACTACGTGGGCATGGGGAGGCAGTACGTGACGCCGCTCTCGCAGCTCTCCTCCCTCCCCGAGTCCGATCTCAAAGGGCTCGAGGAGATCGCGCAGGATCTTGCAGCGCTCGGGAATGCCGGAGGGATTCAGCAGAAGTACGCTCTGCTTCTCGTCGCGCAGAAAAGGACGATCGATTTCTTCACGAGCGGGGGCTTGAGCGAGGTACTCGTGATGGATCCCCGGTTCACCGAGTGGAACACCAACGCGACGAGCAGGGGGAAGGCGAGTGTTCTGGTCCTCGAGTACAACCAGGAGCTCCAGCGTTACCTGAACGGCATGGAGACGATCGCCGGGAAACTGCTCCAGTACTGGCCGCGGTGGCAATTCCATGAATTTTTGGGGATCGACGGCAAGATGCAGACACTCATCGAAGTCCGTCTCTAAATACGATGACATTATTTCTTGAACAACCCCCTCACCCTCGCTCGCTTGCGGCTCGCTCCACCCTCTCCCTATTCGCGCAGCGCGAAGGGGGAGAGGGAAGGGTGAGGGGGGAGCGAGAATGTTCAAAGAAAAATGACGTTGTGTATAGAGGGATATTTACCTCCGCCAAGCCGACATGCCGCAGCTGCTCCTCGGGATCGTTCTCGTCATTCTGCTCCTTGCCAGCGCACGTATGCGGCGCCTCCTTCTCCACCCTTTCCTGTGGCGAATGCTCTTCTTCTTCCTCGGGACGCTCGTGATCCTGGCCATCGTCGGCGCTCTTGGGTTCTTCGGGTGGCGCTGGTGGCAGGAACGCTATAGCAGTGACCCCGGGACGCGCTGGAAGGACCGGACAATCTGGCAGAATCTGAACCCCGTAACGCCGAAGACGGGGAGGGGGGTGGCGGGGGAGTAATACGGGATTTATTAGTCCGCTCTCCAGTCCTGAGCGCTCCTGCGGTACGTCGTGACGGAGGTTTCCTCAAGCATGTGCAGCTTTCTCACAATTTAACAATTTAGCAATTTCACAATTTAGCAATCTGTATGTTTTGCAATTATCAGGAAGGTCTTCTAAACTCGCCGCGATATCATTTTTTTCCGCTTCATTCCCCATCGTCCTATGGATCAATTGACTGCCGGTTCCGGAGGTGCGAGGAAGATTCTTGTGCTTCTCCTGATCGTCGCGCTCGCGATTCTCGCCTACGTGAACTACCAGAAGCGGGTGCAGCTTGCGAGTGAGCTCAGGAAGCTCACGGTGAAGATGGAGCAGCTGCAGACCGGCAACGCTCCGCAGAACGTGGCTGCCGCCAAGCAGATCGTGGAGAAGGTGAAGAAGCACTTCGTCATCCCGGACAACGTCGATCCGACCGTCGCCACGATCGTGGATGCCAATACGCTCAAAGCCCGGAACGAGTTCTACAAGAACGCGAAGAACGGGGACAACCTCATCGTCACTCCGACGAGGGCCATCCTCTACGATCCGGACAAGGACATCATCCTGGACGTCGTGCCGGTGCAGCTACAGCCGCAGACGGCCTCCTCGTCTTCGGCTCCGGCGGTAAAATAGGGGTTGGGGTTGGGGTTAGGGTTGGGGTTAGGGTTGGGGAAATTGTAATGTAGAGTTTATTCCTTATGCTCAATGACTTTACTCAGTTGGAGGTGTGGAAAAAGGCAATGGAACTCGCTGTGAAAATTCATAAAATCACCAGTGCTTTCCCCAAGGAAGAACTGTATGGCATCACTTCTCAAATGCGACGCGCTGCCTCGTCCGTTCCCGCCAATATTGCGGAAGGATTCGGTCGACAAACTTCCGCGGACAAATTTCACAAATACGTGCAAGCTCGCGGAGAATTGATCGAACTTCAATCGCATATTCATTACTGCCGACGTGTCCGTTATGTAACCTCTGACGAGTCACGTGATCTTCTGTTAGCGGAATGTTCCGTCGTGCATAGGCTTCTGAACGGTCTGATACGCAGAATGCGGCCTGATGGCAATCCCCAACCCCAACCCTAACCCCAACCCCAACCCTAACCCCAACCCTAACCCTTTGCTATAATCCCCCCACATGCCCGCCTCGAATCTCCTGCCGCAGAGCCGCCGCCCGAGCCAGCTCTTCTCGGTGCTCCTCCTCGTGTTCCTCGTCCTGAGCTCCGTCTACTACATGACGGCTCCGGAGCGGTCCAGCGAGGAGAAATTCACTTCCGCCGAGGAAGTGCCCATCAGCGAGATCACACGCGCCTATGCCGAGAGGACGATCGATCAGATCATCATCCGCGGGAGCGCTGTGTATGCGCGCACGCTCTCCGGGACTTTTATCCAGTCCTACAAGGAGGTCGGCGACAGCATCGCAGCGCTCGGATGGAACGATCCGAAGAATCCGACGGTCGTGCAGATCGACAACATCGAGCTCAAGAATTTCTTCAAGGCGCACCTTGGGGACCTCATCTTCTTCGTGATGCTCATCGCGCTCGGGATGTGGGTCTTCCGCTCCATCGCCCGGAGCCAGTCTACGGCGCTCTCCTTCGGGAAGTCGCGGGCACGCATCGCCGACGCGCGGCAGGTGAAGACGACGTTCAAGGACGTCGCGGGGTGTGACGAGGCGAAGAACGACCTGAAGGAGATCGTCGATTTCCTGAAAAATCCCCGCAAGTACACCGCCATCGGCGCCAAGATCCCGCGCGGGGCGCTCCTGGTCGGCGCGCCGGGCACGGGCAAGACACTCCTCGCGCGCGCAGTCGCGGGAGAGGCGGGCGTCCCGTTCTTCTCCATCTCCGGCTCGGAGTTCGTGGAGATGTTCGTCGGCGTGGGCGCGAGCCGCGTGCGGGATCTCTTTCTCCGCGCCAAGCGCAACGCTCCGTGCATCATCTTCATCGATGAGATCGACGCCGTCGGTCGGCAGCGTGGCGGAGCGGGCTTCGGCGGCGGGCACGACGAGCGCGAGCAGACGCTCAATCAGATCCTGACCGAGATGGACGGCTTCGACAAGGATACGAACGTGATCGTCATGGCTGCGACGAACCGGCCGGATGTTCTGGATGTCGCGCTCCTGCGCCCCGGGCGCTTCGACCGCCGCGTTTTCATCGACAAGCCGGACCTCGTCGCACGCAAGCAGATTCTGGAGGTCCATGCGCGCAACAAGAAGATGGCGAAGGACATGGATCTCGAGGTCATCGCCAGGCAGACCGTGGGGCTGGCCGGGGCCGATCTCGAGAACATCATGAACGAGGCGGCGATCTCCGCGGCCAAGCGCGGGGTGAAGAGCGTGCAGCAGGAAGATCTGACAAACGCGGTGGAGAAGGTGACGCTAGGGAGCGAGAAGCGCTCACGCAAGCTCTCCGACCGCGACAAGCGCATCACGGCGTACCACGAAGTAGGACACGCCGTCGTGGGACATCTCTGCAAGGAGTCCGATCCGCTCCACAAGATCTCCATCGTCTCCCGCGGGTTCTCGCTCGGCGTCACCTGGTTCCTGCCCAAGGAGGACCAGTACACCACGACGAGGCAGAAGTTCCTCGACGAGATCTGCGGACTCCTCGGCGGCCGCGCATCGGAGGAATTGGTCTTCGGGGAAATCACCACGGGCGCCAGCAACGACATCGAGCGCGCGTCGGCCATCGCGCGCAGCATGGCCATGCGCTACGGCATGGACGAGGGCGAGCTCGGGATCGTCGCGTACGGGGAGCGGCAGGGGACCATCTTCCTGGGGACGGATGTCGGCTACTCCCGGAACTACTCGGAGGAAGCCGCGCGCAAGATCGACGAGTTCGTGAAGCGCGTCATCGCCGGGCAATACGAGCGTGCGAAGGGGTTCATCCAGACCCACCGCGCCAAGCTTGACGAGATCGTGGAAATGCTCCTGAAGGTGGAGACGATGAGCGTGGAGGAATTTCTGGAGATATTTGAAGGCGGGAAGAAGCGGAAGGGGAAGGATGTGAAAGAGGAGGCGGCAGATAAGAGCCATTAGGGTTTGGGTTTGGGTTAGGGTTAGGCCAGATTGTTCCAACCCCAACCCCAACCCTTTTTCATCAGTTCTTCAATTTGCCGCATTACTCGATACTCCCTACAGTAACCTCATGCGAGGGATTTCTCAGCGCGATTTCGGGCAGCTTGTGCTGAGCTATCTCACGAACGTGCTCCTCTTCGCCGTCGTGCTCCTCGTCTACCGGACGAGCCGCTACTACGTGAACTTCCTGAGCCCGCAGACGCAGAAGACCCTGCTCGTCTTCTTCGGAGTGTACCTCGTGGCTGCGATTCCCCTGGAGCTCCTCCTCCCTCCCGAGAGAAGGAGGCTGGAGGGGAAGGGGCTCATTGCGCTCCGAGCCGTTCTGCGCAGTGTGCAGAGTGGCTGGAAGTACCTGAGGAGGTATCCGCTCGACCTATCCCACCCACCTATTCTCTCGAAGAGGGAGAAGACCGCCATACTCTTCCTCCTCGTGAAGATCTTCTTCCTCCCGGTCATGATCAATTTCATGTTCGGGAACTGGGCAAACATGATGGAGAGCTGGGGCAAGGCCGGTTCGGCGGCGGATAGCAATGCTCTTCTGCTCGGCGCCGTTTTTCCGTTCCTGACGGCGCTCGTCTTCTTCATCGACACGATCTACTTCACGTTCGGTTATGCCGTGGAATACCCGGTGATCGGGAACGAAGTGCGGTCGGTGGAACCCACGTTCTTCGGCTGGGTCATCGCACTCATCTGTTACCCGCCCTTCAATGGGCTCATGGATAACTACCTGGTGTGGACTGCGGACGGCAATGCGACAGCTGCGTCGCTGTTTGCGACCTACGTGATCCGCATTGTGGCGCTCGGTTTCCTCTGGCTCTATCTGTGGCCGACATTCGCGCTCGGTACGAGAGCGAGCAACCTCACCAACCGCGGCATCGTCACGTGGGGGCCGTATGCCTATATCCGGCACCCGGCGTACGTCGGCAAGACGTTCGGATGGTGGGTCACGTCCATCCCGTTCCTTCTCGAGCCGGGAAAGTTCCTCGTCGGCGCCCTCTCCATGACAGTTTGGATGCTCATCTACTTTTTCCGCGCGCTCACGGAGGAGCGCCACCTCTCCGCGGACCCCGAGTATCAGGAATACTGCAGAAAAGTGCCGTGGCGATTCATTCCATACGTTCTGTGATCAAGTGGAAGAGTCAGGTTATTGCATGCAAACAATTTAGCAATTTAGCAATTTAACCATCTTTCAGATCTTTCTAAGATGAACACGTTCCCGATGAATTCAAAAGTTACATCAAAAGTTTGGCCGATCGCGGTTTTTATCGTTGTTATTTTCCTGTCGCTGTTCCTTCGTTTTTATTATCTCGATGCGCGCACGATCCACATTGATGAAGGTATGGGTCTCCGCCTCGGACAGATGATGCTCGACGGGCAGTGGCGCTACAACCCTGCCAATTCGCACGGGCCCATCTACTTCTTCTTCGCGTCGGCAGTGGTTAGAGTCTTCGGGGACAATCTCATCGTGGCGCGCGCGGGGACGGTGCTTGTGAGCGTCGCGTGGCTCCTGATCCTCCTCTGGCTGTACTGGCCGCTGCTGCGCTATCCCGGGCGCCTGCTCCTTGCGGCGGGTCTCGGGTTTTCGTCGGGAATGGTGTTCTTCGCCCGGTACTTCATCCATGAGCACCTCTTCATCCTCACGACGGTCGGCGCACTGTTCGCGGCTGAGATGTGGATCCGTCACAGGGACAGGAGGGCCCCCATCGCATTCATCGTGCTGGGCGTGCTCATGTACGCCACGAAGGAAACGGCGCTCCTCACGTGGGCGGCATGGGGAGCAGCTGCGATCCTTCTGCTCCTGGAGCCGAAGAGACAGGCTCCGCTCTTCTCGATGAACTGGAAGTCGGTCGCGCTCGGAGTGTACGTCGGGCTGATCCTTCACGCGCTGCTCTTCACGGTGTTCTTCTTGGATCCGGGAGCGCTCCTCAGTAGTTTCATCGGACCGTTTCAATGGGTCCAGCGCGCACAGGAGATGCATGCGCGGCCGTTCTACTACTTCATCCGGCTCCTCGCGGAGCATGAGTTCCCGCTGCTCCTCGGATCGTTGGTGCTCGGTTGGCTGCTCTCCACCGGGAAGAAGTGGACTCCGAGGCTCGCCTTTTTCGCTCTCTGGGCGATATTCATCACTCTGGAGTATTCGCTGATCCGGTACAAGACTCCCTGGTGCATCCCCAACCTGATCCTGCCGCTGGGGCTCTTCGTCGCGTTTGCCTTCGATGCGCTGTGGCCGACTCTCCGCACGAGACAGAAACAGGCATGGGCCGCCGTCGCCGTCATCCTTCTCGTTCTGGGTTTTGCCAGAGCCTGGCGTGACAGCATCACGCACCCGGACCGCGTGCGGATGTACGATTACGCCTACCTCCAGTCGGACGAGAGCTTCAGGAAGTTCATGCGGACGATCGACGAACTCCGCGCCCTGTATGAGGGGCCGAAGCCGATGCCGCTCCAGAGGATCGGTTACACCGACGAGCTCCTCTTCGTCATCATGAAGCCCTACAGGCCGTATGATTCCTCGGAGCCGTTGCAGCCGGGGCTACCTGTGTACGTCAACTATCTCCATGACGACGTGGACACGCTCAGGATGCTCCAGGAGTCCGGGAAAAACTATATCCGATCCACGTACATGTACCTGCGTGACCAGGGGACAATCATCGACCTCTTCGTGGAAGAGGGGCTCTGGGATAGGTACCTCATGGAAGTGGCGCACGAGGAGATCCTCCCGGGTGAGAATCCGCTGTACGATTACAGCGACATAAGAATTACGAATTAAGAATTACGAATCCCTGCTTATGGATGCTCGAAGATTGGATCTCATAATTCTTAATTCATAATTCATAATTCTTCCCCGATTCTTCGCTGACCTACTGCCAAGAGCGATAGAGCTTCTTGATGATGGGGAATTGTACGCTGTTTTCGCTTTTATCCAGAGAGTTCTGAATAAGGCCTTGGGCATAGCCCGTTTTCATTGCCTTGTACGCGATGATGTTTGCTTGCCGGATGTAATCAAGGGAAGGAAACCAAGAGCCGCTGTAACCGCCGTCGTAAATTATGACGATGAGAGGGATTTTCAGCCCCTTGATCGCGGAGTAGTACTCGCCGGTTCCGGTGAACGAGCCTTTCTCTTCCGACTTCCAGGGACCCGTCGGCAGATCCCAATTGACGACGATGCCGTAGTTCTCCACCGGTTTTGCCTCGAAGACACGAACGGTGAGCAACACAGCTTTCTTTTTCCCCCATAAGGAAGATTTTAGATTCAATTTTACATATCGGACATCCGATGTTCCGCCGGTGTTATCTTCCCAAACGACCTTGTTGTCTACCAGCACCTGAAGTTTGTGGTAGCCGGCGGTGAGACCGCTGTAATCGTCGCTCACTCGAAATGTAAAGTAGTACGGTACGACAGGCCGGCTTATTGTTTTGGAGAGGGCGGAGTAATCCCCCTCGGATGAAAGCCTATTCCAGGGAAATCTGACCACGAACTGATCCTTCTTGCCGTGCAGGATATTATTATTGGTGACAATCTGGTCCTTTTCGTTACTGAGTGAGTCATAGTTCTGCCAATTGAGGTATGGGAAAATGACGCCATCGATGAGAGAGCCATATTTCCTGGTGAAGGCAGTCGAAAGCGTCGCGGTCGGATTACTCCGATTGAGCGAACTGTCATAGTTGGCCACCAAAAAGGCTAACTTCGAGTTGATGCTGTGAGCCGCTTTCATCATCTCCCCCACGTACTGCGGCGTAAACAGACTCTGGTCATTTTCAAAATCATCCATCGCAAACGCTTTCAGTGCCGGATATTCTTTTGACAGTTTCGCAATCTCCGTTGCCCATTTCACATAATCGCTTCCGAAAGGCAGAGAGCTTCCCTCACTCGGGGGAGTGAGATACACCCACACCGTTATACCCGCTTTTTGCGCGGCAGGGAGAAATTCCAGCCTGAGATCATCCCAATCCGTCACTTCGTGCCAAATCAAATAGACATACGTTTGAATGTACCCCTCCTTGAGTCGCTTGAGCAATTTCGGGGTATCTATGTGACGGATGCCGTCACTGCGGGGGGTGGATTCGCGGATTTCCGC
>JBBAAJ010000051.1:0-9012 GCA_041658365.1 Candidatus Peribacteraceae bacterium
TCGAATGGGATCCTGTCGTGGAGATCCATCCCGTTTCCGCCGTGCAGCGAGACAGGGTCAGCCACGTACTACGGACGGGCTCGCCTTTCTTGTCGTAATCCCAAACCCCTTCGTCTCGAACGCGCACTTAACGCGCCCCCCCCCGGCTTTATCCTCCATACCCCCTTCCCTTCCCAATCGTATCAATAACCGATCCGCCGCCTCTGCTTCGCCGGCGGTTCCATCAGCGCACGGATGGCGTCGAACACGACCTTGAATTGCCGGTCATACTTCCCTTCAATCTCATCCAGTCGCCGTACGAGTTCCTTGTGAGACGCCAGCACCTCGCGCATCTTGACGAATGCCCGGACGACATAGACGCTTGCTTCGATGGCCCGAGGAGAATTGAGGACGGACGCCGCCATGATGGCGCCGTGCTCCGTGAAGGCGAGGGGAAAGACGGTCGAATGTTTTAACCGGGCGAACCGGTCACAGTTTGTGACCAGTTCCGTTTTTTCTTCCGCCGTGAGACGGAAGGCGAAGTCTTCCGGGAACCGCTCCCCGTTTCGCTTTATGGCTTGATTGAGCGCCTTCGTCGGGACGCCGTAGACCTCCGCAAGGTCTGCATCGAGCATTACCCGATGTCCGCGGATGGACAGGATCCGGCTCTCGACTCGTTCGATTGGTATGGTCATCGGTATGTTCACCCCGTGCTAATGGTTTCCATCCTGAGGGGTGCACGCACCGTGAACTGTGGGCAGGCGTCGTTTCAAGGTGTGTCCCTGTTCTGCGGGAGTTCTCAGGAACGTCCCTGTTCTGCGGTTTCTGCCGGGGGATTCAATCCAACCAATGCGAAATCGGGGTCGAAAGAAACTCCTTCAGCGGAATTCCCTGTCCACCGACGAGAAGTTTTCGCGTGGGATGAAACGACTTCCCGAACATGTCTGTCCCTGATCTGGGGGAGTTCCAGGAACGTCCCGGTTCTGGGGTTTCCACATGAGCTGCGGCGCTACACCGGAGGCTTGTCAGCGTCTCGGCGTCCTGTTAGATTAAACACCAATGAAAGATCGATATTTTTCTCCTGAAACCAGGCGTTCCATTGCCGACATGGCCCGAAAGCGCGGGATTTCGCTCGTCGTGCTCTTCGGTTCCGTTGCCGCAAACGCCGCCCGTCCGGACAGCGATATCGATATCGCCGTCAAATTCGGCGGCGGAGATCCCGGACTTCTTCGAATACTGGAGGTTCAGGAGGAGATCTCGGGCCTCTTCCGCGGCCGGAAGGTCGACCTCTCGTTGCTCAACCGTGCCGATCCTCTCTTCATGAAAAAAATCGCGGAGCGATGCGAATTCCTTTACGCGGAACCGGGGGAAGCCGCGGCATTCCTGCTGATGGCCTTCAAGCGCTATCAGGACCACCGGAAGTACCTCGATATGGAACGGGATTTCGCCGCCGACTACGTCAAGAGGATCGCGTCGTGATCGACCGGGAACTCGTCACGCGCAAGATCGTCCTCATCAGCGGCGACCTCGAGGAACTGCGCAAGCTCGATTCCGCCGGCCTTGAAGCCTACCTGGCCGATCCGTACAAGGAAATCCTCGCCGAGCGGTTCCTTGAGAGAATGATTTCCCGCATGATCGACGTCAACTATCACGTCATCACGGGGTCCGGACATCCCCCGCCACGTGATTATTACGACAGCTTCACTGAGCTCGGAAAGATGGGCATCCTCGAACCGAAGTTCGCCTCCGGAATCGCCAGGGCGGCAGGGCTTCGTAACCGCATCGTCCATGAATACGACGAGATCGAGCCCGAAAAAGTCTTCGAAGCGATCCGCTCCGCTCTCGCCGACCTGCCGGTCTACCTTCAGGCCGTTCTCTCCTTCATCGGCTGACCTGTAGTACGCGGGGGGGGCTATTGGGCAGGCATCGTTGCGATGTCTGTCCCTGATCTGGGGGAGTTTCAGGAACGTCCCGGTTCTGGGGTTTCCGTCCTCAGCAGGATGTCGGCGATCCGCTCGGCGGGGGGGGGAATTTTGGTGGGCGTTGAAGCCCGTGGGTGCCAAGCCAATAAATTGCAGGCATCTGAGGACCAAGCGTCGAACATCTATAACTGTATCTTCCTCCGCCTCTTCTCCGAAACAGAGGATTTCGAGGAAAGATTTTCCGAATAGATGACGAGGTTCTTGCCTTTGCCAATGGCAGAAGGCACAACGATTCCTTCGATCCCGCCGGCGGAACGGCGACTAAGGCAGCGTCAATAAATAAAGGTAGCATCTAGACGCGGACATAGATATACTTCGTCCGTATGAAGAATGATGCGATTTCACTTCGGCGAAAGTTTTCCGACGTGTGGCCGCTCCTTGACGAGCGCAGTCGGCGGCTCATGGCCGCCAGCGAAGCTCGCTCATTGGGGTACGGAGGTGTTTCGAGGATTCGACGAGCCTGTGGGCTTTCACGAAAAGCCATTGCCAAGGGGATACGCGAGATAGCTGATGGAAACACGATACCGGGGCGTATTCGCCGATCGGGCGCGGGCCGGAAGAACATTATCGTGCGCGATCCCAAGCTTCTTGCCTCGTTGGAGCGTCTGATTGAACCGGAAACGCGGGGCGATCCCGAATCCCCCTTACGCTGGATATGCAAGAGCACTCGGACTCTGGCCGCTCAACTGACTGGGCAGAAGCATCCGGTCAGTCATGAGAAAGTGGCACAGCTTCTGCGCGATCAGAACTACAGCCTGCAAAGCAACCGGAAGACGGAGGAAGGTGCGGATCATCCCGACCGCGACGCGCAGTTCCGCCATATCAACGCACAGGTGAAGCGGGCCTTGGCGACGGGGATGCCGGTTATATCGGTGGATACCAAGAAGAAGGAACTGCTCGGAAACTATAATAATAGCGGCAACGCTCTATCAGAGTTGATACCTTTATTTATTGACGCCGCCTTACTCGTCCTCGTTTGCGAGGATTTTCTCGAGCTTTTCGATGACCGGAGGAAGGTTGTGCACGACGGTGTGCCAGAGGATCGTGAGATTCACGCCAAAGTACTCGTGGACCAGGACATTCCGCATCCCCCGCATTTCCCCCCATGGGACATCCGGATGGCGTGATTCTATTTCCGGAGGAATATGACGGGCGGCTTCACCGATGACCTCGAGGTTCCGCACCACCGCATCGACGACTTGGTCGTCCGAACAGAACTCTTCGAAAGACAAGCCCGATATGTAACGTTGCGTCTTGTGGATAGCCTCCAGAATGTCTTCGATGCGTAGCCGCCAATTTCTAGGCGGCATAGACGGCCTCTTTAAGAATCTGTTCCTTGAGTTGTTTCTTCAAGGCATCGGGCGTTACCAGATCAACGGGCCGATCCAAAATCTTTTCAAGACGGTCTTTGATCCGCACGAATTCAAATAGACCCACCGGTTGGCCAAACTCGACGAGAATGTCGATGTCGCTTCCCTCAGTCGCCTCGTTTCGAGCGACGGACCCGAATATCGCTATAGACTTCACTCCATACTCTTTCAATTCGGCCCGATATCCCCCCAACAGCGCAAGGACTTCATCCCGCTTCATGGAAGTGCCTCCTTCCCGCCAATCCAGCAACCGAGGGCGCATAACGCAACGGTTCGAGTCTACCAAAAACCGGTTGAGATAACATACCACCCCGCGAAAAAGGTTCCCCTCTCGAGGATCCACGTACCATGCCGCCGCCCCCCACGTCCATCGACGTCCACCAGAGGGGAACCTGGACTACGCGGGGGGGGGGTTTGTGGGCCAGGCGTCGTTTCCAGGTCTGTCCCTGTTCTGCGGTAGTTCTCAGGAACGTCCCTGTTCTCATGTCTGTCCCTGATCTGGGGGAGTTTCAAGAACGTCCCGGTTCTGGGGTTCCCATCCTCACTTTCCTGTCGGACGCGCTCGATCTGCGCTTCCCCTTCCTCGGGTCGAAGATGCTGGAAGGCGTGCCGGGGATGGACGCGACGCGCCGGGCGATCCTCGAGCACCACGAACATTTCGACGGGTCGGGCTACCCGTACGGCCTCCGCGGCGACGACATCTCCGTGGCCGCCCGGATCCTCTCCGTGGCCGAGAGCTACGACTCCGCCGTCTCCGCCCGCCCGCACCGCGGCGCCATCACTCCGGAAGAGGCGCTGCAGATGATCCGAGGCGGGGCGGGCACCCGGTTCGACCCCGAGGTGGCACAGCTTTTCACGGCAGCGGCTGCTCCCCACTGACTGCAGCACCGGGATTCATCGCACGCCTGCCTACACCCACGCGATCTTGACGAGGTGCTCCACGGCGTGGAATTCGGGATCGCCGGTGACGAGGATTGCTCCATGCTCCACGGCGGACGCCAACGCGAAACAGTCGGCAAACGACATGCTGAAAGACGCCTTGTACTCGGCGGCCCGGAAGATCAGGTCGTTCGGAATCGGCAGGATGCGGAACCCCAGCCGATCGATGTGGGCCAGCACCTCGATCTTTTTCTGGTCCCCGAAAGCGCGCTTCGTCGAGTAGACGATTTCGCCAAGGTTGATCGCGTTGAGGTATTTCGTCGCCCCGGATCGCCTCGCCTGCTCGAGCAGGCGAACGATCTTTTCGTGCCCCGCTTCCCGCTGGAACAGTTTCAGGAGAGCGTGACTGTCGAACAGGAGCGGAGCTTCCCCCGTCAACGGGAATCCTTCTTCCGATCCCTGAGGAGACCCTCCCCCAGGGAAGGTTCGCGGGGAAGGGCGCCGCAGGCCGCGCGCACCGGGTCGTCCACCGGGGGGATCAGGTAGATGATCCCTCCGTACTCCATGATCTGCATTTCCGTCCCCGGCTCGATGTGATATTTCTTCCGGAGCCCGGCGGGAATCACGATCTGGCCCTTCGACAGCGTCCTCACGGTTGCCATAGTGTTTAACCTTATTTGTGTTTTGTATTACTTTTTTTTAATCGTACTACGTCGTTCGATATTCGTCAACCATCCCCCTCGCCTTTATCGTCATGTCTGTCCCTGTTCTGTGCGAGTTTCAGGTACGTCCCGGTTCTGGGGCTTCTTCCGGCAATTTGCCGGTCAGGGAAGAAGGGTGAAGGCGGAACAATGTGCGGGTTTGATAAGGGAGAAGTGCCGTCTGTCCGTGGTAAAAATGGTGTTGATCCCCAATCGCTCGGCAACTGCAACCAGGGACGCGTCGACAAACCCGATGTTGGCATCCGCGTATTTCTTCAGGATCTCGACAGTCCGAGCCATGTCGGGACCGGTCACCTGTTCGACTGCCATCTCGCGTTGGATCAGAGCGTCGAGAAAAGCCGCTTCCGCGAAAGGGCCGAGGCAGTTGTTCAGGAGATAGCACGCTTCCGGAATGACGCTTGCCGGAACAATCAGCCTGCCGTGGAAGCCAACGACGGATGCCGCCGCGCGTCGATGCCAGGCATCCCCCTTGTCGGCAAGAGCGTAAAGAATCCCGGTATCGACGAGGGAGGCGGCCTTCCTCATTTTTTCCACAACAATCGTTCGTGCTCTTCCGCCACATCGCGACGACCGCTGTTTCCGATCCCCACAAACGAAAACTTCCGAACCGTCTTCCTCCTCCGCTTGATGTATTCCTCCATGGCCTCCCTTACGATGTCGGCCATACTGCGGTTTTCCTCCGCGGAAAGGCTCTTCAACTCGTTGAGCAAGTCATCGCCGGCAAATATCGTCGTCCGCTTCATCGGGTCCCTCCTGCCATACGTATGCTATATGATTCTCTTATCCGTGTCAAACCTCAACCCAACAACTGGTGGTTCACTCCACTTGACACCAACGAATAAGAGGAATAATATATTCCATAATGACACCAAAATGGTTGCATTGGAAGAGAGGGGGTCGCTCGTATGCCGGCGATTACGATCAAGAATATCCCGGACGAACTGTATCAGCGCCTGAAGCGGAGCGCGGCCGCGCATCGCAGGAGCATCAATAGCGAGGTCATCGTTAGCCTGGAGCGGACACTTGCGAACAAACGCGCCGATCTTGGCGCCCTCCTGACCCGCGTGGACGACCTCCGGGAGAAGGTCGCTCTTCCTCCGCTCACGGAAGAAATCCTGAGGGCTGCCAAGGATTCGGGGCGTCCGTGATCGTCGTCGATACGAATGTCATCGCCTATCTTTTTATCGGAGGAGAAAAGACGCCGCACGCACGCTCCACTCTCCTCAAGGATCCTGCGTGGGCCGCACCGATCCTGTGGCGTAGCGAGTTCCGGAATGTCCTCACCATGTATTTGCGGCAGGGGCGACTTCTCCTTCCGGATGCGTTCGAACTGGTTCGTGAGGCCGAATCCTTATTGAGCGGATCCGAATATCAGGTGGAGTCCGGGAACGTCCTGGACCTTGCCTCTTCCTCACGCTGTTCGGCGTACGACTGTGAATTCGTCGCGCTGGCACAAGAGCTCGGTGTGCCTCTTGTCACATCCGACAAGCGGATATTGGAAGATTTTCCATCGATCGCCGTCTCAATGGATACATTCTCATCGAACTAACCTTACCCACCATGGGAACCAGGACTACGCGGAGGGGGGCTATGGGCCGGGCATCGTTTCAAGGTGTGTCCCTGTTCTGCGGGAGTTCTCAGGAACGTCCCGGTTCTGGGGTCGGGCGGCCGGAAACGGTCGCCTCGTTTCATTCCGTGTTGAGATTCCGCACGCGAATTCGGGAAGGCTCGACGACGACAATCGACGACGCCATCCTTCGTTCGGGAATTGTTGCAAATATTCTGACCAATGACTTGCGGATCGCGTTAAGCTTCCAGTCAGCTCCCCGGAAGAGGATCAGGCCGCTTTGCTTGTCGGGACTGATCGCGATCAGCCGCGGAAAATCAAGATCCGCGGTGATGACCACTGCGCCTTCTTTCCCTGCGGCTCCAAGGGTCTCCTTGTCGGAAAACCGGCCCCATCCCCTTTCGAAGACATGGGAAGCCTCGTGACCTCTTGATCTGAGAAACTCCGCGACGGAGGGTGGCAGGGGGGCGTCAACGAGAAACTTCACCTGGCGAACTCGACGACCTCATCTTCGGCAAGCCAAGCAGCATAACGCAACGCTGCTTCGATATCTTCCGGCTCAAGGTACGGGAATTGGGCCAAGATTTCCTCGCGGGAGTCCCCTGCTGCCAGAAGACCGAGCAGGCGGGAAACAGGGAATCGCAATCCCCTTATGCAAGGCTTCCCCGTGCAGATTTCCGGATCGATCGTGATTCGCTCGAATTTCATGAATTGAGTATACCAAAATCAACTTGAGATACCATGCCCACCCCGCGAAAAAGGTTCCCCTCTCGAGGGTGCACGTGCCGTGCCGCCCCCGACGTCCATCGCCACCAACCAAGGGAACCTGGACTACGCGGGGTGGGCAGGCATCGTTGCGATGTCTGTCCCTGTTCTGCGGGAGTTTTAGGTACGTCCCGGTTCCGGGGTCTCCTTCCACAATGATGCCATAAGTGGTATCATCCATATCGATGACACAACGGCAGAAACTGATCGAGAAGAGCCGAAAGAACCCGGCCGGCATACGCTTCCGGGAGATCTGCCTTCTGGCGGAGCACTTGGGTTTTTCCCGGAGAGGGGGGAAGGGCTCGCACGTCGTTTACGAAAAAGAAGGAATCGTCGAAATCCTCACGTTCCAGGATCGAAAAGGGATGGCAAAGCCGTACCAGGTCAAGCAACTCCTTGCCGTGATGGATAAATACGAACTGTCGGGAGAAAGAGGATGAAACACGCGGTCGTCGTAGCCTGGAGCGATGAGGATCAAGGGTATATTGCCACGGTCCCGGAGCTTCCCGGGTGCTCCGCGTTCGGGGAAACGGAAGAAGAGGCGATCAAGGAAGTGAAGGTCGCCGCCTCGCTCTGGATATCCGCCGCAAAAAAGGCGGGCCGTCCGATCCCGGACCCGATCGTCGAAAAGAAGTTCAAGGGAAGGTACCCGCTCCGCATCCCGGAGGATCTCCGTCGCAGACTGGAGCTGGAAGCGAAACGGAAAGGCGTCTCTTTGAACCAACTGATCCTTCGCCGAATCGCCTGACGCATGGAAGACGAACAGCTTCCCGCCCAGTATGCGGCTCTCTTCGGACTGCTCAAGGAGACAAAGCCGATCGCCGGGACGTACGATGTGGAATGGTGGGGGCCGTACTTCATTCCGCGGGCAAGGCAGTGGCATCGCTCACGGTTCCTGCTCTATGGAGGCCGCTTGTTCGGTTCGATCGAGGCCGGATGGACGACATACTCATCGATCTGGAACATCTGGAAACCCCGATGCTTTCAATCGAAGGGTGCGACGCCTGATCCCCTTTGAAGCGCGGACCGGGCGAGTGTTCCGGAAATGGGCGTGGCCAAGGCGGACACGAGCGCCGCTATCGAGGATGGAGCTTGCCCGGCTCGAATCGGCGTGTGCGCGCGGCGAGCGCGCCGAATCGTGGGCTTCGCTCACGTCCGGCAAGTATCTGGAGATCGTCGGCCGGACATACGACGCGGCGTATCCCGACATGCGGAATCTTGCGGCAAGAGAGAAGCATTCGTTGAAGGCGGACAGTCGGCACGGCGGCCTTTTGGACCTGCCGGTTCAAGATGCGCGCGCATTCCGCGACTGGTACATGTCGAAGACATGGTCGGGAACCCATCCCTGGGAGATCGTATTCGGCCATCCGCACGGTGTGCTGCTTTCACCTGTGCCCGATCCGGATGCCGGATGGCGCTTCCATCTCTCGGTCGATTCGCCGGGGATGTTTCTTCATGCCGTGAAGATGGCGATCGCGCTGGGGGATGTATCCGCACCGTTCATGTTCGGCGGCAAGGATAGCGTGGTATCGGCGCTCCGCGGTGTGGATCTCGTTGAAGTGGGGCCTTTCTACGATCAACTCTCGTTGGCGGATCTGCGAGATGTACGACCGGAGGCTGTTGATCGCGTCGAATGGGATCCTGTCGTGGAGATCCATCCCGTTTCCGCCGTGCAGCGAGACAGGGTCAGCCACGTACTACGGACGGGCTCGCCTTTCTTGTCGTAATCCCAAACCCCTTCGTCTCGA
>JBBAAJ010000052.1:0-9009 GCA_041658365.1 Candidatus Peribacteraceae bacterium
CCGCGGTGTTTGCGTGATGGACAACGCAGCAATTCTTCATTCGCCGCGGCCGGGACGGCCGCTGCTGATGTGGAATATTGCCGATTAATCAGAGGTTCCCTAGGCCTTCCTCACCTGCTGCCCTTTCGAGGTATCGCGCACCATAAAACCCCGTTTCCCGATCTCTTTCCTCAGACGATCGGATTCGCTGAAGTCATTTTTCGCGCGCGCGGCCTCGCGTTGCTGCAGAAGTGAATGAATCTCCGGCGGGACTTTTTGGTCCTCACTCTCGAAACAGCCAAAAGTCTGCTTGATATCCTCGATGAACATGAGGATCTCCCGCATGTCTTCACGGTAGAGCGTTTTCCGGGCTGTTTTCGCACTGAAGTAGACATTCATGACGCCAAAAAGCTCCGCCAGTGCCGCCGGCGTATTGAGATCACCATCCATCGCGGCTGAAAAACGCCCGTGTGCCTCGGAAAATTGCAGATCAGTTTCGCCCTTCGGATGAGGAACGACTTGTCCACTCTCCTTTACAACTTCCTCCATCCATTCCAGTATCCTGAAACGCGCTTTTTTCGCTTCATCCATGCCCTTCCAGGTGAATTTAAGATTCGTACGGTAGTGGACCGAGAGGAGATAGAACCGGAGGTCGAGAGGAGAGTAACCGCGTGAAATAACGTTTGGAATTGTCAACACATTGCCAAGGCTCTTTGACATTTTGTCGCTCTGTAAATCGATCCTGCGCTTATGGAGCCAGAAACGGACGAAGGGACTGCGCATGGAGGCAGCTTCGCTCTGCGCGATCTCGCACTCGTGATGGGGGAAAATGTTGTCCTCCCCGCCCGTGTGGATATCAATCTGCGGGCCGAGGAGCGATTTGCTCATCGCCGAGCACTCGATATGCCAGCCGGGGAACCCCTCTCCCCACGGGGACGGCCACCTAAGGATGTGATCGGCGTTCGCGCCGACGCATTTCTTCCAGAGCGCGAAGTCCGCCGGGTGCCGCTTGTGCTCATTCACCGCGATGCGCGCGCCCATGTTGAGATTTTCGAGTGTGTTGCCGGACAGCTCTCCATAAGCAGGGAATGTCATGACGGAGAAATAGACGCCGTCATCCGTCTCGTAGGCGTTGCCCTTCTCCAACAGCGTTTGTATCAGCTCGATCATCTGCGGGACGTACTCCGTCGCACGCGGCCTCGCCACGGGCTCCAGGAGATTGAGTGCACGCTCATCTTCCAGATACTGCTCTGTGTACTTCCGGGCAATCTCAAGCGGATCAACCTTTTCCACCCGCGCCTCTCTCTCCACCTTGTCCTCCCCCTCATCGCGGTCGGCGACGAGATGACCGACATCGGTGATGTTCTTCACGTGTTTCACTGTGAGTGAGTAGCCGGCTTCCAACCAACGACGGAGGACGTCCGCCATGAGAAAACTGCTGTAGTTTCCGATGTGCGGCCGCCCGTAGACCGTCGGTCCGCAGGTGTACATTGTGACGATGCCCGGTTTGATGGGGATGAATTCCTCCTCGCGCTTGCTGAAGGTGTTGTAGAGACGGAGAGCCACAAGAATCAGGAATCAAGAATGATTGTAACACCTCTTTCGATTATTCTTCCCCCGCCTCAATCCCTAACCCCTTCTCCCGCCTAAAGTCGGGGGAAGGCAGAGCTCCCCTCTCCCAAGCCTTAGCGCGGGAGAGGGGCCGGGGGGTGAGGAGGAGAGTGAGGCGCGCTCATGCGACCGCTATCTCCTTGCACAGATACACCGACTGGATTGCATTCAGAATCTCGATGCCGTCCTTCTTCGGTTTCTGGAAGGCTTTGCGGCCGGAGATCATGCCCATGCCGCCCGCACGCTTGTTGATGACCGCCGTGGCGACGGCGGCAGCAAGGTCGTTCTTGCCGGATTCGCCGCCGGAGTTGATGAGGCCGACCCTCCCCATGTAGTCATTGGCCACCTGATAGCGGCAGAGGTCGATGGGGTGATCCGAGCAGAGCTCGGTGTACATCCGCTCATCGAACTTGCCGTAAGACTTCCCGCCTGCCGGATTCATGGCCTTGTATCCGCCATTCAGCGTGGGAAGCTTCTGCTTGATGATATCCGCCCCGATCGTGACGCCGAGGTGGTTGGCCTGGCCAGTTAAGTCGGCGGCAGTGTGGTAGTCTAAGCCCTCGACTTTGAAGGCGCTGTTTCGGAGATAGCACCAAAGCACCGTGAACATCCCGAGCTTGTGCGCCTGCGCAAATGCTTTGGCCACCTCCACAATCTGGCGGTTACTCTCCGCCGAGCCGAAGTAGATGGTGGCGCCGACAGCGCTGGCGCCCAGTTCTTTGGCCTGCTCCGGCGATCCGAACATGATCTGATCATACTTGTTCGGGAACGAGAGAATCTCGTTGTGATTGATCTTCACGATGAACGGGATCTTGTCCGCGTACTTCTTCGCGATCATTCCCAGAACGCCGAAAGTTGATGCGACCGCATTGCAGCCGCCGTCAATGGCGAGCCCCACGATGTTCTCCGGATCGAAGTAATCCGGGTTCCTGGCGAACGATGCGCCACCGCTGTGTTCGATGCCCTGATCAACCGGCAGGATCGACAGGTACCCCGTCCCCGCGAGATTTCCCGTAGAGAATATCCGCTCCATATTCTTCTGCACCTCCTTGCTGCGATCCGATTGCCCGAAGATATCCTTCACAAATGTCGGTCGCGGGACATGCAACCGTTCCTTCGAGATCTTTGGGTTGGAAAAATTGAGCAGGTGATCGGCCTGATCACCGAGGAGCTTTTGGATTTCGGTGAACGAGAGCATGGGGGATGGGGGAAGCGAACCGATTATAACACGGGGAATCCCGCAGCTTAAGACGCGGCGCCCGCCTCACCCCCGGCCCCTCTCCCTCGCTGACGCTTGGGAGAGGGGAGCTTCGTTGAGATTGAAAAAAGGTTGAAGAATATTCATTCTGCACACAAAACAAAAACATCCCCCTTCTCCTTAAAGCCGCAGCGGGAGAAGGGGTTAGGGGATGAGGCGGGGAATGTGAACCCGCAACATTAACCGGGACACGATGTCCCGGCTACGGATTTCTTTCTCATCACAAATTACCGCCTCCCATCTCTTCCGAATCATGCCGTGACATCGATGACCTCAATGTCATTCGTGAGATCGACGCATCCTGGAACGGTCATCGCAACACCTTGCGCTTGTTTCTTCACGTGGTAGGAATTGCATCTGCCCGTCAGTGTCACGCTTCCTCCATCCACCAGCACGTGAAGGTCATAAATTGTCACTGCCGTGTTAGCTTGGATCGCCTGCTTGATGGCAGCGGCCAGTTTCGCTTCCGCCGGTTGTGGCGCATCCGTACCTTTTAATACTTGTTGAACATCTAACAAAGTAGACATTGAAAATATTTTCCTACGTAATTTCTGTACTGTCAAGAAAACGGGAAGTAATCCGTCACTGACCCTGCGCTAAAAAGGCTAAAGCCACGATAAACAAGTGCGGTAACCCAGCCCTTAAGGGCTGGGTTACCGATACTGGAACTTGGCTTTAGCCCATTACAAATGGCAACCTGTTACAGAGTCAGTGACGGATTACAACGGGAAGTGGGCAGTGTGGGTGCCAGGCAGGAATGCCTAGGGAAGCGCTGATTAATGCTCTTATTCGTGATAAACAACATAACAGCAGCGGCTTTTCAAGCCGCGGCGTTTGCGTGATTGACAACGCAGCAACCCTTCATTCGCCGCGGCCCGAAGGGCCGCTGCTGATGTGCAATATTGTCGGTTAATCAGAGGTTCCCTAGCCTGTTTATGTCTTCTTCCGCATCACGAACCACTGCTGCACGATGCCAAAGACCGTCGAAATGCCCCAGTAAAGGGAGACAGCCGCCGGGAACTTGATGGCGAAGAATCCGATCATCAGCGGCAGGACATAGAGCATGATCGTCTGCTGGTCGAGCTCCGGGAATTTGAATCTGCGACCGGCTGGTCTCACGACGATCTCGTCCTTCTTCTTCGGTTTCTTCATCATCATGCGCATCTGGATGAACTGCAGAATGACGAGGAGGGGAGGGAAGATATAGACACTGGGCATGAGGAGATCGAACCCCAGGAAGAATGACCCGACCGTCTGCGGACGTGCCAGGTACACGGGGTAGAGGAGGTGGCGCGATGTCTCGATGCTCACGCCACTCCTGATCACGAAGAAGAGGCCGATGAGGATGGGGAACTGGAGGAGGGTGGGGAGGCAGGACTGCAGCGGATTGATCTTCATCTCCTTCCAGAGCTTCATGGTTTCCTCCTGCACGCGCTTGGGGTCACCGGGGTACTTCTTCTTGAGCTCCTCCATCTTCGGCTGGATCTCCTGGAGCTTCTTCTGTCCCTCGAGCGCGTGCTGGCTCGGAAGCAGGAGCAGGAGCTTCACGAGGATGGTGAGGATGATGATGGCGACCCCGAGGTTGTATCCCGGAACGTAGGACGCGATGAAGACGAGCGCGTTGAGGAGCGGCCGCGTGACAAACGTGCGGAAGACTTTGGTGAAGAACCCCGGCTCGACGATCGTGAACCTCGTCGTGATGCGGTTTTCCGTGTTCCCTTTCACGAAACCTTCCGGGAGACCCAGGCTCGCCTCGTACGTTCCCGCGCGCTCGAAGAGCGTGTATTTCCAGCCCGCCAGATCCTTGCGTTCGGTGCTGCCGGCCTTCACGACCCGTAGCTCCACGCACGGCAACACCGACTGGTTCGCCATGAGATCGTTCTTCGTCTCCGTGCCATCCGCCTTCGTTTCGATGTAGGCGATATCCACGGACGGCTGCGGGCACCGCTTGGGGAGCGGGAGATCCCTGTCGGTATCGTTCTTGATGAGGATCACGGGGTCATTGCCCATGCGCACCTTCCCTGCCTCCATCTGCAGGACGACCTGTGGCGTTCCCTGCGGCGCTGCGCCGAACTGCTTCGGGAAGAAGTACTTGAGGAGCGCGTTCGTGAGGAAGAAGAGAACGAGGAAAGTCGCAATGAACTCGAGGGTACTGATCTTCGACTTCTGCGGTGTAGGAGACACGCGTTAAAGGGAGGAAAGAAAACGATCAATGTCCGCGATGAGCTCGCGGAAGTCAGCGGACAGGCTAGAGGAACGGGGAAGGAGGAGCAACTGACAAGCGGTAAGCGGTAAACGGTAAGCGGTGTTGTCATTACTCGTCGCTTGTCGCTTATCGCTTATCGCTTTTAAAGTTATTCGAAGGGCTTCCCGGCAACGGCGGCGCATGCGATTCCTTTTCACGGCGGACTTATGGAGCTTCGCGGACGTGAGCAGGCCGACATACAGTCCCACCGACGCTTCCGGGTCGGTGTTGCGCGGCCAGCCGCGCAACCAGCGGATCTGCATGTGCTTCCCTTTCCAGAGGAATCCTTTCGTCTTCACCCGCTCACAGACTTTTCGCCCCGACAAGCGGTAAAGTTTCATACTTCTATTGTGAAGTAGCTGGTAGTTAGTAGCTAGTAGCTGGGGAAAGTACCCTAACTACCAGCTACTAGCTACTAGCTACTTTTTTTACACTCCTTTATCCTTGATTCATCAATGTCCACTCTTACCAAAGCGCAGGTTGAACACATCGCCAAACTGGCACGGCTGACGCTCACGCCTGCGGAAGCGGAGAAGATGTCGAAGGAACTCTCGTCCATCCTTCAGTACGTGGAGATGCTCAAGGAAGTCCCGACGAACGATGTGCCGCCGACGGCGCAGGTAACGGGGCTTACGAACACGCTCCGAGATGATCAGGTGAAACCGAGCGAGGCGGCAGCCGACGCTCTCCTCGACTGCTCACCGCTGCCGATCGTGGAACATCAGATCCAAGTGCCCCACGCACACGGGTGAAAGAATGTAAAATGTACAATGTAAAATTTAAAATGATAATTTTTTACTCCCACCAACCTTCCGGTCTGTGTAACAAAAACCCATTGTACATTGCACATTGTACATTGTACATTTCGTAGTTTGCTTTCCGCCCTCACCATCACGCAGGCTCACGATCAACTGAAGAAGAAAGAGATTTCTTCGGTTGCATTGACGAAAGCCTGCATCGAGCGCATCGAGAACGTGGACAAAACCCTCAACGCCGTTGTGTACCGGAATTTTGACCGAGCCCTAGAGGAAGCTAAAAAGACCGACTCGAAAGGCGTATTCGACCACCCGCTCACCGGAATCCCCTATCTGGCCAAGGACGTTTACTGCGAAGCCGGCGTTCCGACGACCGCCTGCTCCAATATCCTCAGGGACAAGACCTATGTGCCACCGTTCGACTCGACCACGACCAAGCGGCTTAAGGCGAAAGGCGCGATAAGCATCGGAAAAGCCAACACCGATGAGTTTACGATGGGCTGTTCCACCGAAACCTCGTGCTACGGCGTCACGAAATGCCCATGGGATTTGTCACGCGTGGCCGGAGGCTCCTCGGGCGGTTCTGCTGCTGCCGTTGCGGCCGATGAATGTATGTTCGCCCTCGGTACGGATACCGGCGGCTCGATCCGCCAGCCAGCGAGTTTCTGTGGTTGCGTCGGCCTGAAAGTCACGTATGGCCGTACCAGCCGCTATGGAGTCATGAGCATGGCAAGCTCGCTCGACTCCATCGGCACACTGGCAAAATCCGTCGAGGATGCGGCACTCGTGCTGGAAACGATTGCAGGGAAAGACCCCATGGACGCGACGACATCCGATCGTCCGGTTCCCGAGTACGGACGGTCGCTCAAGGATGGAATAAAAGGGCTTAAAATAGGGCTCCCGAAGGAATATTTCGCAAAAGGGATCGATCCGGAAGTGGAACTAGCTGTGCGCTCTGCGGCCGAAACAATGCGAAAACTCGGCGCTGAAATCCTCGACGTAACTCTGCCCCGGACCAAATACGCAATCGCGACGTACTACATCATCTGCCCATGCGAAGTCAGCTCAAACATGGCCCGCTACGACGGCATCAGGTACGGACATACCCCACTTCGCTCCAACCCGCGAGGCTCCGCTGGGCAGGCAAATAAAAATCTCAGTTTACTTGAGTATTACGAGTGCGCCCGAAGCGAGGGGTTCGGCGAGGAAGTGAAGCGACGGATTATGATCGGCACCTTCGCACTCTCCGCCGGCTACTACGACGCGTACTACCTCAAAGCGCAGAAGGTCAGGACGCTTATCAAGAACGAATTTGAAGACGCATTCAAACAAGTGGATATCATCCTTTCCCCGGTCGCTCCCACCCCGGCTTTCAAGGTCGGCGCCCATACCGACGACCCGCTGGCAATGTATCTCGAGGACGTCTTCACGGTGCCGATCAATCTCGCCGGTATTCCCGGCCTCTCGCTGCCCTGTGGCCTCTCGAAAAACAATCTACCCATCGGCATGCAACTCCTCGGTCCGCAGTGGGGCGAAGAGACGATCCTCCGGGCTGGTTATGCATATGAGCAAGCCACGGAGTGGCATAGGCAGAAGCCTTCACTGTGATCGAACCGAACGAAAAAGTATTGGGTCAACGCCAATATGTGCGGAGAAACTTTCATCCACGTCTATGAATCAAGAAAAATATATCCCCTCGAGAGCGGGTATCTACCCGCGGACTTTTCTGGGTAAAATACAGTGCTTCGACTGCTTCGCGCGCGCAAACAAGGTCAGCGAAGATCGGCGCACGCTTGAGGGTCACCGTGGTCACAAGCATGATGTTCTGGTTCTGTGCCGGGTGGCGCCGGGACATGCTGCAATTCTATAACAACCGCGGGTAGATACCCGCTCTCAATTGGAAAGGCTCACTTTTTCACCGGAATGATTTTCTCCACACAATTTGGTTATGACCCAAAGTATTCGGTATTCGGTATACAGGGTGATCGAAACAGACTTCCCCTAAATGCTGCATACTGGATACTGGATACTTTCAGAGTTCAAGACAAACAATCCCCAATCTCACCATCAATCAGATTTTCTCTTACTGCTGCGGACACTCCCATGTCACAGTCGCTCGAGTCGTATTGTTGTTCCGGTTTTGATCATTTCCCTGACCGTCAAGCGAAAGATCGATGGCTATCGGAACATCTGCCGAGCACAGGAGACCAGAATTCGCGCGATAGGTGAGCGAAAACAGTTTCGACTCGCCGGGGGACAGGGGCCCGGTCCAGCATTTCGTGTAGTTACCTTTCAGATAATCCCAATCGGTATCGCAAAACGGCGCAGCCGAAGTAGTGGTGAAGTAATTCCCGTTGAGTCCTGAAATGTTGACGTACGCGTCATCCACGTCCGAACCGAAGTTTTCGACGCTGACTGTAAAAGTCGTCGTCGTGCCACTCGGGGCACTCACCGGATCGAAGCGCGCCGAGATCATCCCCAGATCAGCCGGGCACGCCGTCTCGAAGAAGACGGTATAGGAGTCGTTACGCGGGTTTGGGTCGGACACCGCATTCTCAACTGAGAAAGTCTCCCTGTGCTCCTCGGACTGGCCGCAATTCTGCGGCACCGGATATCGAAGCGTGACGGAAAAATTCTTTTCACCCCCGACTCCATACTGGGTTACGCCATCCAACTCACCCGTCAGACTGCACTGGAGCAGGTTACCTTGTACGTTGCAATCAGCTCCCTGTGCGGACTGGAACGTGACGCTGTCGGATAAAGTGTGGGACACAACGATGGATGAGGCCGCATCCGAGCCGTAATTGTGTACCCTCACCGGGAAAACGACATCTTGGTCCGGCTGTTGCTGCGGAGGCTGAACGCCGATGTCAAGATCCGCACCCGGTGTGGGACACACGGCTGTCACCGTCACCCGGGACGAATCATTATCCGGATTTGGATCCGGACGTCCTCCGAAGAAAGATAAGTCAACGGTCAGCGGAATCTCGCCTGAGCATTGCGCGAAATTCCCGGCAATGTGGAAATCTGCCCAGATCGTCTTGGTTTGTCCGGGAGCGATGGGGCCGGTGCTGCAATGGAGACGCCCCCATTCGAACCGGCATGCCGACTGCGGATTCACGAAAGTGAGATCCGCCGGGAGGGCATCGAAGACTATCTTT
>JBBAAJ010000053.1:0-8981 GCA_041658365.1 Candidatus Peribacteraceae bacterium
CTGGCTGATATTTACCCACGGCGTCGACGAGGCGTTTGTAATGTCCGCTAAGTCCGTGTCAAGTCCGCGTCCTTCCGTGTGTCTGGCCACGCCAGACTGAAGGCAGAAGCCGGGCATAGTACCGTACTTGCTTGAACCGGACACCCAAATAAAGCCGTCGGCACAGTAGCTCTCATAAGCGCCGGCTACCACCTTGCCCTCCACACCGACATCGCCAAGCGTTGAGTCTACTGAATTATCCAGTCCGGCCGGACAGACGCCGCCGGAACAGACGAGGATACGGCCGTCCACGCCGAGCGTGCCGACGACCTTGACTTCCCCGCCGCCCTCAACCGTCATCACTGAAACTTCCGGGCCTTGGAACTCGGCAATATTGCCGTCGCCCATCTGTCGTACCACCAAGGCGGTCGCCGTCGAGAGCGCGTCAATCTCCACGATAGCAACCTCCGGTGTCTGGTGTCCGACACCGCTATCGGTGTCGGACACCGAGGACGTGGATGTTATCGCGATATCATTACCCATCTTGATGTTGCCGAACTCATCTATCTTGAAGCTGTTGCTTGATAAAATTGTACTCGAAGCTATTTGGTCATTGAGATTTTTGATTTGATTGGAAATTGAAAATTGTAAATTGGAAATTGTCTGCCCCAGCGCCGCCACCTGTTGCGCCAGCAAGGCGACATCCGCTTTGGTGCTTATCAATTGGCTGTTCAAATCGTCAACCGAAACCGTCAGACCGGACTTGAGCAGGGCGATCTGCTCGTTCACAATCGGGGTAATTTCCGTTCCCAAATTCAAGCTGTCCACCGCCGAACTGATCATAATCCTGACCTCGTCCTCAATCTTCATCGCCGCGATGCGGTCCGTCACCGACTGCTCCACCTGTTCCACTGTCAAGCTTTTGTTGCGGCGAGAAATAAGCACGTTGATTATGCCGTTGCCGGCTTCAAGCGTCTCCAGCGCCACGCCGACCGTGGAATCGCCGGCCTCGGCGCGGGCGATATAACCCGCCTGCTTGGCTGAAGTGAGCGAGTCGCCCGGCCTAACGGGTCCGTTTTCGGCCGAAACTTTGGCCGGAATCTGGCCCAGCATCGCCACCTTAACGTAATTCTTGTTATTAACATATTCCGGCTTGGCGTTGCCGACAATCAGCGGACGGGTGGAAACTATGCCGATAATATCATTATCCGCTTCACGCAAACAGCGTTTTACCGCGCTCTTGTTTTCCACGTCCACGCAGACTGCCTCGCCAGACCCTAAATCGGTGTCAGTCGTATAGAAATATTCGGCGTAGTCGGCCGGCGCGCCCAGCGTGCCATTATCGGCCCAGACCTGGCCATAAGAATCAACTTTAAAGATGGCGCCGGTCGTGCTGGTGGAGATAACGAAGACGTCTCTTAAGCCGCTACCGCCGTTGTCTACTACGGAGAACCTGGCGTAGGGCGAGCTGGTGCCGATGCCGACTTTGCCATTATCCAAAACAATCAAAAGCGAGCTGGAGGCGGCGTTGACCACGTTCATTGCAATGTTGGTCGTCGTGCCCACGCCCCAGACGGTCAGCTTGGCCGAGGGCGAGGTGGTGCCGATGCCGACGTTACGAGCTGGCACCAAAAGTATGTCATTATTAGTAGTCTGCAGAGTCATGGTTAAATATGAACCTATCACCATCGCATCGGCCATAGTAATAGAGGATTGATCATATCCTTCTGTATGAATCTGATAACCACTAGTAATATCAATATTCCCCGAGTCAATATCAAGTTTTGTTGAAGGGTTGTTCGTTCCTATACCAATATTGCCGTTCTCCAAAATCGTGAACAGGGTGGTGGAGGCGGAATTGACGAAATTAACGAGCTGATTAACGCCGGTGCCCGTGCCCCAGACCGTGAGCTTGGCCGAGGGCGAGCTGGTACCGATGCCGACGTTGCCCTGATTATTAATGACAAAAATGCTTTGATTAGTGGTGGTAGCGATTTGCAATAGGTTGTCGGTGGCGTTATTGCTTACAACCGTCAGTTTGTAACTTGGGGTGGTGGTACCGATGCCAACGCTGTCCAAAAATTTTGTCTTTTCAGCGGTGGAAATATAATAGTAACTACCGTTTTCTGCTGCCGCGAGATGCGTGCCATCAGCAGATATGCCGACAATCCATTCAGAACCGGCACCGACGGTTTTAGCCGTCCAGGTACTGCCGTAGTCGGTTGAGACGAAGACACCGCTGCTGCCATTGCCTGCTATTTGCCGCGCACCGTCGGCGGACATGGCGACCGATTGCCACCAGCGATTCTGATCAGTTATTTTGGCTGTCCAAGTATTGCCGTAGTCGGTGGAAACGTAGATGTAACCATTGCTTGAACCATTATATGATGCTGCGGTTTGCCGCGCGCCGTCGGCGGACATTGCGATGCCGCGCCAATCACGAGTTATTCCTTTTGCAGTCCAAGAATTACCATAGTCTGTTGATACATAAATATCGCCGCTGCCATTACCATTATCCACTACCGCCGTCTGGCGAGAACCGTCGGCGGACATGGCGACGGCATACCAATTGCGGCTGCCGGCGGCAGTGGAAGTCGCCCAGGTAGTGCCATAATCGCCGGAGGTATAAATATAGCCGGCTGTCACCACCGCCGTCTGGCGCGAACCGTCGGCGGACATGGCGATACTATTGTAATCTTTTCCAATCGGGGCGGTAGAGGTAGCCCAGGTATTGCCATAGTCGGTGGAAAGATAAATTGCGCCGTTGGACGGACCATTATTGGTCACCACGGTCTGCCGCGAACCGTCGGCGGACATGGCAACGGATTGCCAGTTTAGATAAATTGAAACTTTAGTTGCCCAGGTATTGCCGTAATCGCTTGAAACGCTAACCCACCCATTATTTTCTGTTATAGTCTGGCGCGAACCGTCGGCGGACATGGCAATAGCTTTATAATACTTGTTGGCCCCGCCCACGCCGGATTTGAGTGTCCAGAAATTGCCAAAATTATAGAGCGTCTCGTCATACACATCGGTTGTCACTTTGCTCCGGCCGAAGTACAGATTGCTTTCGTAAGCGGCCAGCTTCAGGTCGGCGCCGATGGTGGTGGTGCCGCCGATATTTTCTTTGGGAGCCAGATACAGACCGGTGGATGATTTGATGTCGCCGGCAACGGTCAAGAGATAGCTCGGCGAGGTGGTGCCGATGCCGACATTCCCATTCTCCAAAATCGTAAACAGCGTAGTTGATGCCGAGTTGACGAAATTGACAAGCTGGGCTGTCGTCGTGCCCGTACCCCAGACGGTCAGGCGAGCCGAGGGCGAGGTTGTGCCGATGGCCAGACTATTTGCAGACGGCAGCTGCATATTGCCTGCCGGAGTAATGGTGATGCCGTTTATAGTGAAGTTACCGGTTGAAGTCAGTGTGTTTTCAGTGAGTAATAACGACGAGGTGCCGACCTTCAGATTGCCTAGGACCTGCAGATTATTTTGGATGGTGGAGGTGCCGCTGCCGCCGATATACATCAAGCCGTTGACCGAGAGCGCCTGCGAAGGGCTGGTAGTGCCAATGCCGATGTTGCCGTTAGCCAAGACTCTTAAGAGCGACGCGCCGGTGGAAGAGGCGATATCAAATACCGGACGCGAACCTGCCTCGCCCATCACGGCAAGGGTGGCGAGAGGCGTGGTCGTGCCGATGCCGACCGACTTATAGCGAACGCCGCCCGAACCGTCGGTCTCGCCGTAAACCGTCAACAACGAATTGCCATCCAGCTGGGCGGTGTAACTCATCTGCAAATTAGCGGTGGTGGTGGAAACGGGCATGTCAATCCAGGTGATGACACCCGAATCCGGATCAAATTGCATGGAGCCAAGCGCCAAGGCATCAAGCGAGGTTATGCCGGTAGTGCCGTCGTATTGGAAAGCGCCGTTACCCATGGTGACCGTGCCATTTTCCTGAATGGAGAGAAGCGTAGTTGAGGCGCTGTTCACGAAGTTGGCCAGGTAGGCGGTTGAGGTGCCCGTACCCCAAACAGTCAGTTTGGCATATGGCGAGGTGGTGCCGATGCCGACGTTTCCGCCCAGGAGCCAAGAATTGCCGCCGGCGGCCAGTTTGTTGATGTAAGCGGTGGTGGAGGTCGGGGGCGTGCCGGCGGTTGAACCGGTGGAGGTGGCGTAGGTGTAGGTGGCGGCGCTGGTGGTGAAATAATGGTTTTGCGCGCCAGTGGCATTGCCATAGACGCGGTAGGAGCTGGCGCCGGTAACCGCGCTCCAGGAAATGGTAATGGCTTCGCCTGCGTTGACCGCGCGGGAAACCTCGCTTGAGCCGGTAGTGGTGCCGACGCCGTCCGAGGCCGCGACCTTGAAATAATAGGTGCCGGCCGGCAAACTGCCGCCGGTAGTGGTGCCGGTGGTAACGCCGCTTGGCGTGGCTAATTCTATCCCGAAATTAGAGCCCGAGGTTAGTGTTAATCGCTCTTGCGGGCTGACTGTGCCAAGACCAATGTTGCCATTCTCCAAAACGGTGAACAATGTCGTTGAGGCGGAGTTGACGAAGTTGACTAATTGCGCGGTGGTGGTGCCCGTGCCCCAGACGGTCAGCTTGGCCGAGGGCGAGCTGGTGCCGATGCCGACGTTGCCGCCACCCAAAACACTTAATAATGGCGAAGCATCACTATTCGCAATACCAAAGATAGTTTCGTTACTAGCTAATGATGCATTACTGCTACCACTCCTTTTGTACCCTCTAACTATCACAGCAGGAATTGTAGCGGTCGGACTGTCTTTCAAATAACCATAAATACTAACACCAGAATCTGTATTTGATCCTCCGTTATACCCTCTTATACCTATTCCTCCGTTCGAAGAATTATGTTGAGTAATAACTCCAGCAACATTATCCGGAACTAAACTTGTCATTCCATGGCTTAAATCAGAGTCACTTAGATATATTGTTGAACCGCCTCCGATTTTATAAAGCTCCAAGTCCGTTCTTGGCCCCGCCGTCCCGATGCCGACGTTGCCGGTTGCCAAAATTCTGAACATTGACGCGCCAGTGGAAGACGCGATGTCAAATACCGGGCGCGAGCCGGCCTCGCCCATGACGGCAAGGGTGGCGAGCGGCGTGGTAGTGCCGATACCAACCGACTTATAGCGAACGCCACCCGAACCGTCGGTTTCGCCGTAGATCGTGAGCAGCGGATTGCCGTCCAGTTTGGCGGTATAGCTTTGAATTATGCCGGCGGTAGTCGTTGCGACCGGCATATCAATCCAGGTGATGATGCCGGCGTCCGTGTCAAAATTCATTGAACCAAGATCAATGGAGTCAATGGAAGTGACGCCCGTGGTGCCGTCGTATTGGAAGGCGCCCGAGCCCATAGTAACGGTGCCGTTGTCCAATATGGAAAGCGCGGTGGTTGAGGCGGCGTTGACGAAGTTGGCAAGGTAGCCCGTGGTCGTGCCGGTGCCCCAGACGGTCAATTTGGCCGAAGGGGAGGTGGTGCCGATGCCAAGATTACCGAGCATATAACTATTGCCAGTGCCATCGACCGACAGATTACCGTCCAGCTGTACGTTGCCGGTTGTGCCGACATAAAACCTTTCAGTGCCACTCATCCTTAAACTGAATGAGGAACCACCGCGATAGTCAATAATTCCACCCGACGAAAAAGTAGCATATGAAGAAGGGTTTTCACTATTAGTCAGTTTCAAATTCCAGGTGCTGCTATACGGACCGCTTACTTCAAGCATCGCTGATGGACTTGTCGTGCCAATGCCGACCTTACCCTGGTTGTTGACGACGAAAATACTTTGATTGGTGGTGGTGGCGATTTGCAGGAGGTTATCGGTGGCATTGGAGCTCACGACGGTCAGTTTGTAGGCGGGCGTAGTCGTGCCGATGCCGAGGTTGCCGCCCAGGAGCCAGGAATTGCCGCCGGCCGCCAGTTTGTTGACATAAGCGGTGGTGGCCGCGGGGGGCGTGCCGGCGGTTGAACCGGTGGAGGTAGCGTAGGTGTAGGTGGCGGCGCTGGTGGTAAAGTAATGATTTTGGGCGCCGGTGGCGTTGCCAAAAACGCGGTAGGAGCTGGCGCCGGTAATCGCGCTCCAAGAAAGGGTGACGGCTTCGCCCGCGGCGATCGCCCGGGAAACCTCGCTTGAACCAATGGTGGCGCCGACGCCGTCCGAGGCCGAGACGCGGAAATAATAGGTGCCAGCCGGCAGACTGCCGCCGGTGGTGGTAGCGGCAGTTACGCCGCTTGGCGTAGCCATCTCAACTCCCAGATTGCCGCCGGCGCCAATAATCAGCTTCTCTTGCGGCGCGACGCTGCCGATGCCGAGGTTACCAGTATTATTTACTACTAAAATCTGCTGATTGGTGGTGGTGGCGATTTGCAGGAGGTTGTCGGTGGCGTTGGAACTGTTGACGGTCAGTTTGTAGGCCGGCGTACTGGTGCCGATGCCGAGGTTGCCGGCAAAATAATTATTTCTTGTTGATGAATTATAGATAGAATAGTTTCCGCTTGGAATCGTGTCGGAAGTAGCTATCAGAAGGTTTGTTTTATTAGCAGTCGCGCTCGTTTGCTCGGCAACGTAGACTCCGACGGAATTAGTAATCGAACCGGCACCATAATCTGCGGTATTATAAGCATAAAGTGAATAAGCATTGGTAATAGTTCCTGATAAGTTACTAACTAATCCGGAAACAGCAATGGCTTTTCCGACACTGCCAGCGCCGGCATTTATATTGTTATATGAACCATAGGCAGTAGTAACGCTTTGACTTCCATTGCTCACGGCAACAGAGTTATTAATGCCATATAAATTCGTGATTGTATTTATATTATTCGCGCCCACTTCTACGGAAATGCCGGTCATGTTAGTCAGGTTGTTTGCATTACCGGTAGTTCCGACAGCACCTACTCCAAGGCCAGTCATACTTGTGCCGGCGCTCGTTCCATTCCAGGTGTTTAAAATATAGGCCGCGTAGTCTCCGCTTGATTGCGTAGCTGTTTTTCGTAAATCCAATGAATAACTCGGGGCATTAGTACCGATCCCTACATTGCCATTATCCAAGACCGTCAGAAGCGAGCTGGAGGCGGCGTTGACCACGTTCATGGTGATGCCGGTAGTCGTGCCCGCGCCCCAGACGGTCAGCTTGGCGGAGGGGGAGCTGGTGCCGATGGCAGTTGAACCATCGTTTGTTATCTTAAATTGAGTGACTCCGGTTTTCTGTAAATTCATAAAGTTGCCCGTGAATGAACCAGATAAAACCGCCATATTAGCGATGATCGCATCGCCCGTGTAAGCGGTTGCACTATGATACAGGTTGAGTAAATTGCCGGTTGTCATACTGTTGGTCCAACCGGAAAGAGCCACACCACTGGCGCTGTCTACCTCACCGCGAACCGCGGAATTACCACTACCATTACTTATACCGAGAACACCGCCACCGAGACTTGAGGCATCGCCCAAGTTCTGTCCAATAACTGCCCACATAGCGCTGTTCGCGGCCCGTGCTCTCAATGCATTATTATTCCCATCATAAACACTCAACCGATCAACGCTAGCGCTCGGGGTGCCTATGCCAACATAACCGTTAGTGCCAATAACGAGTGCTGAGGTGGCGGTCAGGTTAGAGCTACTGGCGGCATAGTAAGGAATCTGGCCGGTGGTGCCGTAACCGATGGTGGAGGTGGAGATGTTGGCCCAGGCGCCGCCGGAGTTCTTGAACTGGAGCGTGCCGCTATTATCATAGAAGCCATAGCCGTTGGTTCCTGTCGCCGTGCCGAAATTGAGGTAGCGGTTGGAACCTTCTAGGTAGGCGTCGCCGTAGACGGTGAGCTTGGAAGAAGGCGATGAGGTGCCGATGCCGGTATAGCCAGTATTATTTTTTACCAATATCCTCGGCGTGCCACCTTGGGCGATGCCGAAATCGAATGTTCCATTGGCGCCATAATCAACACCTACACCCCACATGACACCGTCGACGATAGTGCCGAAATCCAGGGAAACGGCATTAGAAGCGCCGGCCGAGTCATCCCGATAAATCTGCACGCCGGCCGACGAACCGGCGGACTGGAAGCGAGCGATATTGCTAGCTGAAGTATTTACAAACAATGGCATGGTCGGACTCGTCGTCCCAATCCCCACGTTGCCATTTTTTAATATCGTCAGCACTGTACTGGACCCGATCGTAGTGCTCGTGCCGATCTTCAGAGCGCCGTCGGTGTTGTCAAGCGCCAGATAAAACGGCGTGGAGGAGCCGGCGAAGACCATGCCGACGTTTTCGCTTAAACTGTTGCCGATGGTCATGATGGAACCGCCGGAATAGCCAGTCGGGCTGATAGTGAACTCGCCGTTAGAGGCGACGGTGAAATCAACATATTTTGAGCCGTCATAAGCGAGGCGCAGCTGCGGGCCGAGCGTTGAGACGACCGTCAGCTGGCTTCCGGGAGTAGTCGTGCCAATGCCGACAAATCCGTTAGTCGCGAGGAAAAGCGAAGAGGTGCCGGTAACAGCCGTACCATTCGCGCCGTAATAAGCGAGCTGACCGCTAGTACCGTAGTTGACCGAGCCGGTGGAGGTGGAGAAATTTGTCCACGAACCGGACGCGTTTTTGAATTGCATCACGCCGTTGTTATCAAAGAAACCATAGCCGGCAGTGCCGGTCGCCGTGCCGAAATTCAGATAGCGATTTGAGCCTTCAAGTAAGGCATCGCCATATACAGATAATTTTGATGATGGTGAGGTGGTGCCAAGCCCGACCAAACCCTGAACGATTAAACCAGACATGGGCGGGGTAACAGTGTTATATCCTAAGGCCAATCCTCCATAATTTTCGAATCTTGCTCTTATACCACCGCTTTGTCTGATAAATACCTTTGGACTTTCTATGCTCAATCCCCCATTATTAATATCCTGAAATATATTTGAGGTATAATATCCCGGATTTACAAATGAAATTCCGTCGTCAACTGTGGTACTAAGATTATAAAAAGTTAATT
>JBBAAJ010000054.1:0-8916 GCA_041658365.1 Candidatus Peribacteraceae bacterium
AGATGAGGGGGGAGCGGCACCTGCACGATGAATCCCGTGACATCGGGGTCAGTGTTGAGCTCATCGATGGTGTCCATGAGTTTCTTCAGTGTCGTCTTTTCCGGGAGGTGCCGGTGCTCGCTTCTCATCCCCACGGCCTCGCATGCCTTGAACTTCTGCCGGATGTAACTGTCGCTCGCAGGATCGTTGCCGACCTGCACGACCACGAGCTTGGGATCGAGCTTCTGGATATCTTTCTTCAAATGTTCCAGGAGTTTTTCGGCAACGGGCTTGCCGAGGAGGAGAGTGGCGGACATGGCGTCAGCATACTCGGTGCCGGCTGTGAGGTGTTAGCGTTTCAGGGAAAGTTATCGAATCTTCGCAAGACAAGCGTCAAACACTCGTTCTGCGATTTCTTCAACCGGCCCCCCCGTATCGACGGCATGTGCTTCCTTGTCCTCGATCGTGATCCGCTCGTAGAGGTCGTAGATCTTCCGCTGGAAGGGCATGTTCTCGAAGACGTCGAGTTTCCGTCGGAGCTGGATCCGCTTCATGCAGGTGCGGAAGTCCGGAAGCGCGATCATGAGGACGTCGGGTTCCACGAAGGGAGTGTTCACTTTCAGGAGCCATTCGGGGTCGAGCCCGAGCGCCTCGCCGTACACGAGTGTCGAGATCACGTAGCGGTCGGAGATCACGGTCTTGCCGGCGGCGAGTGCGGGCTTGATGACCTTTTCGATGTGCCACGCTCTGTCGGCGCAGAAGAGGAGCTGGAGCGCGGAGGCGGAGTCCACTTTCCTTCCCTTGAGCTGCTCGCGGATGAAGAGGCCGATGGAGCTGTCCGTCGGTTCCGCCGTGAGCAGAACGTCGTGACCCATTCCCTTCAGTCTCTTTGCGAGGAGTGCGGAGTGCGTGGTGGTTCCTGACCCGTCGGGGCCTTCGAGGACAATGAATTTTCCTTTCATCGTGGGAAGTATAAGGATGTACGGATCCGAAGCACAGATTGTTAAATTGTTAAATTGCTAAATTGTTAGCATGCAACAGCGGGCGTTTCGCTTGCGAACAATTTTACCATTTAGCCATTGAACAATTTATCTAGATCCTGCTGATCAGATCATTCAACATATGCGTCAGCCCCTTCACGACGGACTTGAGTGGCATGTCTTTGAGTGAGTACACGAGCTGCACGTTCTCCTGGTCGGCATGGAAACCGAGGACGATGAACGCGGGCACGTTGATCTGCTTGAGGAAAGCCTCGCATTGCTTCTGGATTTCGGCGGTGTTCATGGCCATAGGATAGGGTGAAATGGATGCACTGATGATTATACGTATTTTTCGAGTTTAACGAAAAAGCCAGATTTCGGTCTGGCCTTCGCGAGTAATGGTATGAAGCAGAGGTTCCCTATGCCTGGCAGTGGAAGATCAACTTGCAATTCGCTGTATACGTCCAAAGGCCGTTTTTTTCTTTGGCTACTCCGCCTGTCACAGGACTGCCGCCGCCTACTGACTTAGCGAAGCAATGGAACTGCTCCATTCCGTCATCATCTACCTGGCATTCGCTGGTAGTTGTTTTTTTCATCATGTTGCACATCGCGTTTGCCCCGCGTATAGCACTGTTTTTATTCCGGCCAGTCCACCCTACTGGTTTTATTACAGTGTGGTTGTTACATGGAGGTGCCGAAAAAGATGAAGATAAAGGAGTGTTACCAGCGTTTGGCGTTTGAGTTCCGGGATTTTGTTGCGGGTTGAATCCATTTGGGCTGTTGTAATTACCTGGCGAATAGGGAGATCCATAAGGCGGAGCAATTTGACCTTCTCTATTCCCGCCAACACCCACTCTCTGTTTTATTAAATATCCCGCGACAACTAACATCATAATAACTGTAAGAACTGCGAATTTCTTTTGCATAACAACAAATTGGGAGGAGAATTATTAATATGGTAATAGCATTAATTATAAAATCCACTTAAACGAACTTGACTCTTTTCCACAAAAAAAAGCGGGCAGCCATTGCCCGCTTTTCAAAACATTCCACAATTTTAGAAGTCGCCCATTCCTCCTCCCTGCATCTGGGGAGTCGGAGCTTCCTTCTTCGGTGCGTCGGCGACGGCCACTTCGATCGTGAGGAACATGGCGGCGACGGAAGCGGCGTTCTGGAGTGCGCTGCGCGTCACCTTCTTCGGATCAATGACGCCGGAAGCGACCAGATCTTCGAGTTTCTCCGTGACCACGTTGTACCCCATCTTCGTGTCTTTCGCCTGCTTCACCTGCTCGACGATCACGGAGCCCTCGAGCCCCGCGTTCGACGCGATGCACTTGGTCGGGTAGACGAGCGACATCCGCACGATGTCAATGCCGATCTGCTCGTCCTCGTTATCGCCCTTGAGCTTCTCGAGGCCCCTCAGTGCATGGATCAGCGCGGCGCCTCCGCCGGCGACGATGCCTTCCTCCGCGGCTGCGCGGGTGGCGGAGAGCGCGTCCTCCACACGGTGCTGGAGTTCCTTCTGTTCCACTTCCGTCGCGGCGCCGACCTTGATGACGGCGACGCCGCCGGAGAGCTTGGCCATCCGCTCCTGCAGCTTCTCACGGTCGAAGTCGCTCTTGGTCTGTTCGATGGCGGACTTGATCTCGTTGATGCGCGCATGGATGTCCTTCTTGTCTCCGGCGCCGTCCACGATGAGCGTGTTGTCTTTCGTGACGACGACTTTGCCGGCCTGGCCGAGGTCCTCGAGCTTCGTATTCTCGAGCTTCAGCCCCACTTCCTCGGAGATCACGCGGCCGCCCGTGAGGATGGCGATGTCCTTGAGGATCTCCTTGCGGCGGTCGCCGAAGGCAGGGGCCTTCACGGCAATGGCCGAGAACGTCCCGCGGATCTTGTTGACGACAAGGGTGGCGAGCGCCTCGCCCTCGACGTTCTCCGCGATGATGACGATTTCCTTCCGTCCTTTCTGCGCCAGGCTCTCGAGGACGGGGAGGATGTCCTGGATGGAACCGATCTTGCGATCCGTGATGAGGATGTACGGGTTCTTGTACACCGCCTCCATCCGGTGCGGGTCGGTGACGAAGTACGGAGAGATGTAGCCGGAGTCGAACTGCATGCCCTCGACGTACTCCTTCTCGAGCCCCATCGTCTGGCCGGCCTCCACCGTCACGACGCCGTCCGTTCCGACCTGGTCCATGACCTCGGAGATGATCTTCCCCACTCCCGGGTCCTGAGCGCTGATCGTCGCGACTGCGGCGTACTCCTCCTTCGTGGAAATGGTCTTCTTCTGCTTGTCGAGATCGGCAACCACCGCTTCCACAGCTTTCATGATGCCGTTCTTCATGGAGATGGCGTTGGCGCCGGCGGTGAGGAACTTGAGCCCCTCGGCGATCATGCCTTCCGCGAGAACCGTCGCGGTGGTGGTGCCGTCACCGGCGGCGTCGTTGGTCTTGGTCGCGGCCTCTTTCACGAGCTGGGCGCCCATGTTCTCCCAACCGTCCTCGAGCTCGATTTCCTTCGCCACCGAGACGCCGTCCTTCGTGATGGTCGGGGCTCCGTAACTCTTGGAGATGAGGGCGTTGCGGCCGTTGGGGCCCATCGTGACTCTCACGGCGTCCGCGAGTTTGCGGATGCCGATGACGATCTTGTGGCGCGCGTCGTCGCCGAAGGTCAGTAACTTTGCGGACATAGTGGGTAGGGGAAAGGTGGAAAAGTAAAAAGGGAGCGGGATGCTTCCCGCGGTTTTGTTACCTCACGATCCCGAGAATGGAATCGAGGTGGAGGATCTTCACTTCGATGTCTTTGCCGCTCTTGCTCTTGAGCTTCACGTCGTCGCCGGCGTAACGGCCGAACAGGACGATGTCCTTGAGCTTCAGGTACTTGTGCGGGTCGGGGGACAGCACACCCTTGTCATTCATGATCCCGCCCTTGCCGAGGGCGATCACGACGCCTTCGTGCGGTTTCTCCTTGGACGTCGTTTCCGGAATGACGATCCCGGAGGCGGAGACTTGTTCTTTCTCGAGGGGCATCACGATGATGCGGTCGCCGAGCGGTTCGATGGTGACGGCGAGCTCCTCGACCTTGACGGAATCTTTGGGGGACATGCGGGGGAGAGGGGAATGGATAATGGACAATAGATAATTGTGATGGCGGATCTTCACTCGAATCCGGCCAATCTTCATATCGTTAGCAGTCGGCAGTTTAGAGTGCTAGTGAACCATCGTCAAGGGGAAGGATCCAGTATCCAGTATTCAGTATGAAGTATTGAGGGGGACTAGACCCCTGTATACCGTATACTGAATACTGCATACTTCTTTCATGCAGTCTGTCTGCCAAAAGTGTCGTGCATCGTTCGACATTTACGCCGATGAAGAGGCGTTCCTTTCGAAGATCGGCTTCACGTTCGGCCGGACAACAGTGCATCCGCCGCCGCCGGTTTATTGCCCGGATTGCCGGTTGAAAATACGCACGTGCCACCGCAACGAGCGTTTCATGTACAGGAGGAAATCTACTCTCAGCGGAAAGGAGATCGTCTCGCTCGTCCATGACGAACCGCTGTGGGGAAAGCCTTACACGGTCTGTTCTTCGGAGGAGTGGAACGCGGACGCCAATGATTTCTGTGCGTACGGCAGGGAGTACGACTTCTCCCGTCCGTTCTTCGGGCAGTTCGCGGATCTCCACAAGGCCGTCCCGCGCATGGCGCTCACGGTGGTCTCCAATGAAAATTCCGACTTCACGACGGGGACGGGGTACTGCCGGAACTGCTATCTCATCAATTCCTCGGAGTACTGCGAAGACTGCTACTACGGCAAATTGATACAGAGCTGCAAGAACAGTGTGGACTGCTCGTACCTCTACGACAGCGAACTCTGTTATGAGTGTTTCAGCGTCTATTCCTCCTACAACTGCTTGCATCTCTCCTTCAGCAGGAACTGCCGCGATTGTTCCTTCTCGACCTATCTGGTCGGGTGCAGCAACTGCTGTCTCTGCTCGAACCTGCGGCAGAAGGACTACCATTTCCTGAACCAGCCACTCCCGGAGGAAGAGTACGAGCGGCGCGTGCGGGATTTCCGCGGTTCCTGGGCGAAAACCGTGGAGATGAAGAAGATGCTTCAGGAAGTGAGGTGGAAGATGGTCTACCGCGCTTCCAACATCGTCCAGAGCGAGCATTGCACGGGGGACTTCATCGAGAACTCGCGCAGTTGCCTGGACTGCTATGACGTGAACGAAAGTCAGGATTGCCGGTACGTGACCGTCGGCGTGAAGGTGAAGGACAACGTCGATTGTTCCAATATGTACATCAAGCCGGAGCTCTGTTACGAGACGATGGGGACCATCGAGGTGTACTCGGTCGCGTACTGCATCTACGTGTTCCACAGCCAGAATCTTCTCTACTGCCAGTACTGCTACAACTGCAGGGATTGCTTCGGGTGCGATGGCCTGAAGCGCAAGCAGCACTGCATTCTCAACAAGCAGTACACGAAAGAAGAGTATGAAACGCTGGTTCCCAAGATCATCGAGCACATGCGTCATGATGGAAATGGCGCTGCCATGAACCCGAGCGGAGCCACGGCGGTCGCGACCGCCGGTGGCGAAGCGAGTTCTGGTTCGTGGGGTAAGTTCTTTCCTCCGGCACTCTCCCCCTATGGCTACAATGAATCGCTGGCAAGTGAGTACATGCCGCTCACGAAGAAGGAGGCACTCTCGCAGGGGTTTTATTGGAGGACGGTGGAGGAGAAGAAGCCGGTGGTGACGAAGACCATCGGGGCAGCCGATCTCCCGGATCGCATCGGGGACATCCCCGATGATGTCCTGAACTGGGCCATCGTCTGCGAAGTGACGGGAAGGCCTTTCCGCATCATCAAGCAGGAGCTCGACTTCTATCACAGACAGGAGATCCCACTGCCGCGCGTGCATCCGGACGAACGCTACGATGCGAGGCTGCGTCTGAGGAATCCACGGAAACTCTGGACGCGGCCCTGCATGAAGTGCGGGAAGGAAATGCAGACGACCTTCGGACCGGATCGTCCGGATATTGTTTATTGTGAAAATTGCTATCTCAAAGAAGTCTACTAAGCAATTTTCACCCCGCCTGCCCCGAGCGCAGCCGAGGGGAGCGTAGTCGAGGGGCGGGGAGTGTTATTTACGAGAGGTCTATTGAGCCCGGCTTCGTCTGTGGACTTTCCGTCGCGGCTCGGCCGCGACGAGCGCCGCCGCATCCGGTTTCGTATTGATATGATCAGAAATCGCGGCGTAGCCCGAGAGGGCGAAGCCGGATGGTGCCGACGGAGAGAATCGAACTCTCACAGGATTGCTCCTACACGCTCCTGAAGCGTGCGCGTCTACCAATTCCGCCACGTCGGCACACCGCTATCTTATCTGGATCGAATATTTGATCAAGGAATAGCCGAAAAATGACACGATAGAGAATCGGGAACGAAGCACTTGCATAATCCAAAATGCTACGTATAATAATCGTGTTTACACTTTCCAACCCCCTTATGACAGAGCGACTTGAAACTCCGGAGGAAGTCCAGCCGACAGAGACTCACGTTGTCGCCGATGCAACTCTCGACAAGAACCCGCAAGTGGCAGCGGAGGCCGCTGAAGGTGTGCTGCACACTATTGGTGTGACGACAAATCAGCGTGCGAAACTGACTGCAGATCCGCGCCTCAACAAGTTATTGACTGATGAGGAGGCGAAGAGGAAGGCAGCCAGGACGGACAAGGCGCCGGAAGCTTTAGCAGCGTAAGTGAGCATCCGAAGCGATATGAAAGGAGAGCGGACTAAAGTCCGCTCTTTTTTCATGCTTCAGGATTTCTTCTCCATCCGCTCCTTCACATGCTCCATCTCTCTGAGGAACATGTACGGTGAGATGTCCTTCTTCAATTCGTCGAGCTCCGGATTTTTGCCGGCGGGCACACCCAGGTGGTCCGCGATAGCGTCCACGAGGATCAGCACCCTCGTGAGCTCATGCTCCGCGAGGATATTCACCTGGAGATCCATGTCCGCGCGCTGGTCGGCGATGATGGCGAGGCGGTTTTGACTGATGAGGATGAACGTCGAGAGGAAGATCGCCTCGAGCGAGACGATCATGGTGAGGAGCCCGAACGGGTATGGATCGAAGGGTTCGATACCCACGAAACCGAGATTGATGAGGATCCAGAGGGAGAACCAGACGATGTGGCTCAGGAAGAAGAGAGCGCTGCCGGCAAACGCCGCGATGCCGTCCGCGATACGGTCCTGGACGCTGCGGTTCCGGTCGAGCTGTCTGCGGACCTCGAGGAGGGTCTTGATATTCCGGGCGAGTGTAGTAGTGATGGGCGTTCCACTTCCCATCATCTTCGTGAGTGTTTCGGCGTGGTTGCTGCGCATAGTATTTCCCAGCATACGCCATGTGCAGCTACCGGGGAAGAAGAGGAGAGGGCAAACGTCAGTCCCTCATGTTCTGATCGCGATGAGCATCGATTTCCTGTGCTTCGTCACGTTGAAACCGTTCTCTTCCAGAAACTTGATGAGGGACTCCGGCCGGTGTGCGGGGTCCAGCGAGAAGTGGTGGTACTCCATCCCGATACAGCGGACGCGCTGCAGGTCTTCCTTCGGCATCGAGTAGAGCGCCTCATACTCCGCGCCTTCGCAGTCGAGCTTCAGGTAGTCGCACCGGGAGATGGAATAGCGGTCGAAAAGTTCCCGAAGTGCGAGCGTATGAATGGTCACCGGCGTGCCGCCTTCCGTGGAGCGGAAGAGGGAATTGCCGCCACAATCGCCCGGGAAGGTGTAGAGCGTCATCTCCTCGCCGTTCCCGATGCCGATATTCTCCGCGGCGATGCGGCCGATGAGTGCATTGGACTCGATATTCCGCTTGAGGAGGGCGAAGTTGCTCTGGTCCGGCTCCAGGCAGATCACGCGGGCGCTCTGTGCTTTCCACGCCGCGTAGAGCGAGAAGGCGCCGATATGCGCGCCGATATCCACGATCGTCCGGGCGGAAGCCCAATCGAAGGGGATGGAGAAGTGGTTCGGGTCGTACGCATGATCGAGCCATACGTCCACCAGACATCCGCGATCATTGGTTTTCGAGCGTGTGATGAGGGAGAGGCCGCAGCGGAGTCTGTACCGCACGATGCCCGGGCAGAGCCCGAAGCGGCAGAGCAGGTACATCGGCCAGTTGCGGACGACTCGGATGAGCTTCCAGAGGACGGAGAGAGTGGGAGGCACGTGTGCGTGACGGTGACGCCATCATCGTGGCAGGGGAGTGGCGCGTCAATCTCGCATTGTGCTTGCGCACTCTGGAACCATTCAGCGCTGTACGCTGTCGCTCCGTTATGATGAGGGCATGTGGAAACGCATCTCAGGGCAGGCCATCCCGGAGTTCGCGCTCCTCGGGGTCACGGTGTACGCGATGCTGTGGCGGGGGGGCAAATCGCTCGCTGCGGTGTGGACGGTGAGCCTCCTCGCCTGCGCGCTTGTGTTCCTCGGCATGTTCTTCTTCCGAAAGGAGGGGCGGCCTCGCGTGCCCCCTCTCCTCTGGTGGAGCGGCATCCTGTACCTCTTCCTCTCCATCCTCAGCTTCGGCGCGTCGCTGTCACGAAACTACGGGCTCGATGAACTGTTCCAGACCGCCTCGCTCCTCCTGGTCTTCTTCTGGACGGTCCGGTGGAGTGCTGTGCATCCGGCCTTTCAGTCGCGGTTCTTCCGCGTCGTATCGGCGACCCTCCTCCTCGCCTGCGCCATCGGCGTCGTCGTGTACGTCTTCCAGCCGGTGAGCCGTTTCGTCGGAACGTTCTTCAATGCGAAATTCCATACCGACTACTGGCCGAACGCATGGGCGGAGGAAATCCTCCTCCTCTGGCCGATGCTCCTCTGGGTTCTGTGGGGGAGGAAATCCAAGCGGGCAGGAAGGGGACGGAGGCCGGACTGGCTCAAAGCCGCCGTACTCGGTCTCGTGATCGGCAGTCT
>JBBAAJ010000055.1:0-8847 GCA_041658365.1 Candidatus Peribacteraceae bacterium
CTCCTGGTCGAGCTTCCTGAGTGCCCGCTGTCTCTGTTCCTCCATTTCCTTCGCCTGATTCTCGATGCGTTTCGCGTCTTCCATGGCCTTCCGGATCCGCTCGGTGCGGGCATCGAGAAGGTTGAGGATCGGCTTGTACACGAAAGCGCCGAGGACCCCGAGCACGATGAGAAAATTGACGATCTGCGCGAGCAGTAACTGCCAGTTGATGCCGAGCTTGGTAAGGAGTTCCATGGAAGTAAGATGGCGAAAGACATTCAATGAACGGCAATTGGCTGTTGGCAATTGGCTCTTAGCTAATTGCCACAAGCCAATAGCCAACTGCCAATCGTCAGACGAACTTGATAATCAGCGCCACGACGAGCGAGTAGATCGCAATGGCTTCCGTGAACGCGATGGAGAGCACCATCGGCGTCTGGATGCGGTTTGCGGCCTCAGGATTGCGGCCGATGGCATCCATGGCTTTGGAGCCGATCCAACCGATGGAGAAGGCCGGGACGATGGCGCCGAATCCCATGGTCATGGCGACGAGAAGGTTCTTATCGAGAGCCGATGCAGCTGCCGCGACGGCAGTCGTTGCTTCTGGCGTTGGCATAGAGATGAGGAGAAAAGGGGTAGAAGGAGGAGAAAAAGTTAGTGCGCGGATGTTAGGGGAAAGCCAAAAAAGCTTCAAGGGCTGGAAACAAAAGAAACCGAGGATTTACAGTAATTCCTCGGATTCCTCGGTTTCCTGCCTGACGTTTGATAAACGAATTTAAGCATGCGCAACAGAGTGTAAGGATTCATCATGTCCTTCATGCCCTGTCGCAGCCATCTTCAGGAAGACAGCGGTAAGCAGGGCGAAGACGAGCGCCTGGATGAAGCCGACGAAGAGTTCGAGCCCGAGGAAAGGAATCGGAGCGAGGTACGGCATGAGGAAGCTGATGACGACAAGGAGCACTTCCCCCGCGAAGATGTTCCCGAAGAGACGGAAGGTGAAGGAGATGATTTTTGCCATTTCCGCAATGAGCTCGAGAATCCCTACGAAAGCCCCGATCGGATCCCGCCAGGGCGCAACGAAAAACTTGCCGGCGTACGGGAACACCCCGAGCGCCGCGATGCCGAAGAGCTGCGTCGAGATGACGGAGATGAGAGCAATCGCGAGCGTCATATTCACGTCCGCATTCATGGAACGGAAGATCGGCAGAGCCAGTTCCTTCCCTTCATGCATGCCCTTGATCGTGATGCTCCCCACTCCCGGCAGGATGCCCATCCAGTTCGCGAGCATGAGGAAGAGAAAGATCGTCGCGATGAGCGGGAAGAACGTCCGTGTCTGCTTGCGGTCGCCGATCACGGAGTTGAAGAAATCGAAGAGTCCCTCGACGATCGTCTCGAGCAGCGCCTGGAAACGTCCGGGGACCTCCCTGTACTTCGTGCGGCGCGCAAAGAACGCAACCGCCGCGACCACTCCCATCGCGAGCCACGCCATGATCAGCGTGTTGCGGATCTCGAAACTCCCGATATGCGCGATCGTCTCGGAGGCAAGCGTTGGAGTTTCAAATCCTGACATGGGTGGAGAAAGGGGAAAATCGCGTCAAGCTGCCCCGGAAATTTCCTTCATCTTCCGGTACACGCCGAGGCCGGAGAGGCCGATGGCAAGCGCGAACCCCAGGAGAAGGAAGAGGGGGGATGTCCCAAGATACTTGTCGAGCCAGGCGCCACCGAGGCCGAACACGACAGCGGGAATGGCGATGATGTAGCCCAGATTCCACGCAAGCCGCAGGCTCAGGAGGAGCGAGGATTGTTTCACGGGGCCTTGCGGCGGCACAGAGGGCATCATACGTCGGATCGGGAGGGGGCGGGAGAATGTCCGCGACCGTGACGTTGGCGGCGGACGACACGGAGCTTCGCGAGCTCGCGCTCGAGGATGCCAGTCGCTTCCGCGAATCCTTCGCGGTCATCGCGCCGCTCTTTCATCAGCTTCTGCGCATCGGTTTTCGCCTTCTCGACCGCTTCCTCATGAAGCTCCTCGGCGCGGTCCGCCGTATCCACCATCATATGGATCGTCTTCCCGTCCACTTCGACTACTCCGCGGGACACGGCGAAGAGCTGTTCCTCTCTGCCGCGGCGTATGAGCACGCTCCCCGGCACCACGATGCTGATGAGCGGGATGTGGTGCGGGAGAATCGTGATCTCCCCGTCGGGTGTCGGGAGGGAAATAGAGTCCACTTCCCCCGAGAACATTTCGCGGTCTGGCGTGGTGATTTCAAGGCGAAGCATATGGGGTGGTGGTTACGCGTCTATCCTCGCACGTCCTCAATTCCTCCTTTCATATAGAACGCCTGCTCGGGCACGGAATCGTACTCACCATCAAGAATGGCCTTGAAACCCTTCACCGTATCCTCGCAACGCACGAACTTGCCGCTCGTCCCCGTGAACACCTCGGCGACGAAGAACGGCTGCGAGAGGAACCGCTGGATTTTCCGTGCGCGCTGGACCGCCCGCTTGTCCTCCTCGGAGAGCTCCTCCATCCCGAGGATGGCGATGATGTCCTGAAGCTCTTTGTAGCGCTGCAGCACCTTCTGTACGCCGCGCGCGGTATCGTAATGCTCCTGCCCCACAACCAAAGGACTCAGGATATTCGACGCGGAATCGAGCGGATCGACAGCCGGGTAGATCCCGAGCTCCGTGAGCGGGCGCGAGAGCACGATCGTGGAGTCGAGGTGACCGAAGGTCGTGGCCGGCGCCGGATCCGTGAAGTCGTCCGCCGGCACATAGATGGCCTGCACGGAGGTGATGGACCCTTTCTTCGTAGACGTGATCCGCTCCTGTAAGAGCCCCATTTCGTTCGCGAGCGTCGGCTGATAGCCAACGGCGGACGGGATGCGGCCGAGGAGGGCGCTGACCTCGGACCCCGCCTGTGTGAAGCGGAAGATATTGTCGATGAAGAGGAGAACGTCACGCTGCTCCTCGTCCCGGAAGTACTCGGCGATAGAGAGGCCGGTGAGCCCCACGCGCATGCGCGGTCCCGGCGGCTCGTTCATCTGTCCGAAGACCAGAGCCGTCTTGCTTAAGACCCCCGATTCCTTCATCTCGTAATACAAATCGTTCCCTTCGCGGCTCCGCTCGCCGACACCGGCGAAAACCGAAATCCCGCCGTGTTCCTCCGCGATGTTCCGGATCAGCTCTTTCACCACGACGGTCTTCCCGACTCCCGCTCCTCCGAAGAGACCGACCTTCCCTCCTTTGAGAATCGGACAAATCAGGTCGATGACTTTGATCCCGGTCTCCAAAACCTCGGTCTCAGTCGACTGATCGGTAAACAGGGGTGGTGGCCGGTGAATGGGGTACCGCTTCTTCGTCTTGACCGGCGGAAGGCCGTCTATCGGAAGACCTTGCACATCGAGCATCCGTCCCAGTACTTCCGGTCCGACCGGTACGGAAATCGGCTCCCCCATGTCCTCCACGGCGACCCCCCGCTGGAGGCCGTCCGTCGATCCCATGGCCACCGTGCGAACGATGCCGCCGTCCAGGTGTGACTGGACTTCGAGTGTCAGATCCTCTTCACCGACTTTCGTCTTCAGTGCCGAGTAAATGAGAGGAAGCTTGTCGGGGGGGAACTGACAGTCCACCACGGCTCCGACGATTTGGGCGATCGTTCCGGGCATACACAAGGAGGGGGAAAGCGATGATCCATTGTAGTGTAGACCAAACGTAGTGCAAGGGTGTAAGAGACGACTATTGCAGGATTACAAAGAATTCGAGATCAACAGCAAAACCGCAGGGGAAAATAATAATCATGATCAGCAGCGGCCCTCCGTGGCCGCGGAGTCAAACGAAAGGCAGCGTTGAGACATCCCAGCGTCCGCTTGCCGAAGACCAGGGATAATCGCGTATCCGCTCGCAGAGTTTTGCATGTACGGGATTTTCGTGAATATACCGCAATACCTGATGCGCATTTTTCGGAATACGCGCGTCAAATCCCGCTTGCCATAATTTGGGCACATTCAGGTCAAATATGAGACCCGATTTATAAGAACCGAGCAGTTTGGAAATGGTATACGGGGCAGAAACGTTCAAAAGGAAATGGCAATGATCAGGCATGACAACGAATCCGAAAAAGAGAAACGGATGCAAATTTTGCAGACGGTATAAGCATTCGATCGCCTCTCTGGCATATGCCGGATTTGCGAATACCGGTAACCGGTTAAGCGTATTTGTCGTAGCGAACATGATCACTTCATTCTGAACCGGATGTCTCTGTCCCATAACGAAACAATACCAGAATCGCCGCGGCCGCGGAGGGCCGCTGCTGAATTTAAAAATGGAGCTGTCTGAATAAAATAATTTTCTCCCGCACTAATGCTCATGATCCAGAATTCGAGGAAATTATTTCATAGCCATTCTTTTTCCAGTCAATCATGCCGCCCGACAGATGCGACACCTGCGTATAACCAATCCGCGAGAGTTCTCGAGCCGCTATTGCGCTCATCCGGCCGCTCCGGCTAGCGAGCAAATGGTTCTGGCGACTTGTTTTTATTGGCTCCAATGAAATCCACAATTCTCGTTTCATTAAAGCTCACTAGTTTTTCAAGTCGACCCCATGAGGCAAGAACAATTTTTGCATCGTTTGCAGATCGAGGAGTAACTACAACACTTCCCGGGTATCTCTTGCCGATTGCTTCCAGGCCTGACTTTGTACCCTCGTCCACGGCCTTGTAAGAAATCCAGATTCCGCCGTGCTCCAGATTGTGTATAAGTTGTTCGTCTGGTAATTCCTGTTGATACACACCCCAATCGGCAGGCTTGGCATAGTGCCAGCCTGAAGTCGGCGGATTGGAGTTATACGACGGATGAGATGCTCCAATCGCAACGTGCTCTTGTCCTAAAATCGGAAAAATTTCTCCGGGTCTTGGTTTTTCAGGCTGGCTTGCTACATAGTAAAGTCCGTATTCCGATCCCCCTATAACGAGTACGACAATTGCCCAGATCGTAATTTTCTTTACCAACCTCTGTCTTTCTCTGTTTTCCCGGAGCCTTAACTCTTCCTGCTGACGCAATTCATGACGTTCCTGTTTCGATAGCTGTTGTGATTGTCCTATGTCCATAAATTTATTATAACGAAATAGTCTCAAACCGTTAAGAAAATGAACTACCGCGCGGCAAGCTGACGTGGTATCACGCGTCATTCATGATTCATGATTCGGGAAAATTTCCCTTCATACTTCATACTAACCCCTGAATACTTTCTCGTGCCTTCTCAGTCTGGCTCCAAAACACCGGACACTCTACACTCGCACCATGCATTCCTACGCCGCTCTCCTCGGACATCAGCCGGCGCTCAGCCGCGCCGAATTCTCCTCCCTCCTACCAGACCTCATCCCCGGCAGGTTTTTCGGGGATTTCTTCACGTTCCAGACGACCGTGCCGCTCGATCAGGAATTCCTCTCCCGCCTCGGCGGGACCATTCTCCTCGCGCGCAAGATCACGGGCGACAGCGTCGTGAGTCTCCAGGATCTTCCCTCGCTCCTCCTCACGGAACTCAAAGGAACGGGAAAGAAGCCCGTCTTCAGCCTGCGGCTTTTCGGCCTTCCGCCGAGACACCTCACAGATCTCCTCCGGCACTGCAAGACTTCCCTCAAGAAACAAGGGATGCCCAGCCGGTACGTCGGGAGCGAGCGCCTGCCGCCGAAAGCCATCCAGCTCCACGATGAAGGACTCCTCGACCCCAAGCTGGGCTGCGAGCTCACGGTTCTCTGTGACCGGGATGATCTCTGGATCGGCAGGACGATCGCGGCACAGGACGTGAAGGACTACACGCAACGCGACATCGGGAAACCCGTCCGGGATACGACGGTCGGCCTCCTTCCGCCAAAGCTCGCACAGATCCTCCTTAATTTCGGCGAGTATCTCGTCCGGGAAAAAACAGGGAAATACACCCCGCCGATCACCGTTTTCGATCCATTCTGCGGGACCGGCGTTATCCCGCTCGAAGCTTTGATCCGAGGGCATACGGTTCTCGCCTCGGACCTCAACAGGAAGGCCGTGACGGGGACGACGAAGAACATCGAATGGGCGCGGAAGACCTACAAGATCCTGAAGAAAGACTCCCTGAGCACGGTGTGGAAGCAGGACGCGCTGAAGCCGTTCTTTTTGAAATCGCCGCCGAACGTCATCGTCACCGAAGGGAGTCTCGGACCGGCGCTCACGAAGCGTCCGACGATCAAAGACGTGGAGAAAATGGTGAGAGCTGCGGAGGAATTGACTGCGGCATTCCTCCTGAATTGCCGGACCACGTTGCCGGGCGTCCCCGTCGCGATGACGCTCCCCGTGTGGTACGCGCAGAAGAAGTTCCTCTTCCTCACGAAGATCTGGGGGCTCTTCGAGGATCTCGGCTTCCGCCCCGTCCTCCCGCCGCACGTCTCGCCGACGGTCGAAGGGCACTTCTCACTCCTCTACAGGCGGCCGGATCAGTTCGTCGGACGTGAGATCGTGCTCCTGAAGCCGAAGGGGTGACGGGGGTTAGGGTTAGGGTTGGGGTTGGGGGTGAGTGATCAGATCATCCTTCATGATCAGATAATGGCATGCATCTGCCAGCGCGTACTCACTGGCATCGATGACGTTATCGCTGACTCCGGAAGTACTGAAGACTTCTTCGCCGTCTGTAAAATCGATGATGACCTGCATCGTCGATGCAGAATCTTCATCTGATGTTGGGAGCTTGCGTGTCTTGAAGTCGAGCAGATGCAGTTTTTTCACTACTGGAAAACGTTCTCCCAGCGCCTCCCTAAAGGCGTGGTTCATCGCATCGTAGTAACCGTTGCCACTCGCTGTGACTACCTCCGCTTTCGTATCCCCATTCAGTCGAATCGTCACCGTGGCAGTCGCACCATGTTTATGCGTGTTATTCACATTCGTTCCGAGCACTTCGAATCTGGGATGGATCAATTCCAGTTTCCTCATGAACGCCAGGAGGAGTGATGCTTCGGATTCGCTATGAACAATGCCACGCAGGGCATCCATGTCCACAAGCTCTTCAAGAACCCCCATTCTCTCAAGAAGTATCCGGCGAGTCTGATCATCGATGGTAGTCGCACGCCCGACGAAATTCTGCCTGGCTGCAGTCCCGGCCAAATCCGATATCGGGAGTGAATTTGTCGAAACGTTTCCGACGGCCGCCAAATCCATGAATGTGTAACTTCCTTCCTTCCGCAGTTCTGCGGAAGAATGCATACCACCTACATGCCTTGGGGCATTCGGCCCGGTGAAAGGCTTATTGCGAGCGATTTCTTTGCCGAGGAGCTGCGATACCCGGGTAGCAATGGACGTGAGTCTGCGCAGATCACCGTGCGGCTTGAGTACTCCGTATCTTTTTCGGGCCAAGTTGCCGATGACAGACTCAGCATCGGCATTGCCGCCGCCACGTTCGCCGAAATGATCGTGCGTGACCTGCACATGCGTCGCGCCACTGTCGACGGCTGCAAGCGTATTGGCCACGGCAAGATCACCGTCGTTATGCGCATGGATGCCGAGGGGAACGGAAGGAAAGGCGGCCCTCACTTGCGCTACGACAGCCCCGATTGTTTCGGGGAATCCTCCACCGTTCGTTTCGCACAAGACCACATCTCTCGCGCCGGCATCACGAGCGGCGGCAACCATCGAGAGAGCATATTCTTCATCGGCTCCCATCCCGTCGAAGAAGTGCTCCAAATCCACATTCACTTCTCTGACATGCGGAAGGCTGAGCAGATGCCGCACGGAATCCTGCAACATACGGACGTTTTCTTCCGGCGTCGTCCGAAGCACCGTTTCGACCTGCCTCGCGTGAGCTTTCGCAACGAGATTCACCACCGACATCCCCGACGCTGCGATGGCCGAAATACTGCCGTCTTCCTGAACTCGCTTGTTCGGTTTTCGGGTACATCCGAAGACGGCGACATCAATATTGCAAAACTCTTCAGGGTGGTCGCGCACGTACTGGAATGCCTGCATGAAACGCGGATTGGCTCCTGCAAATCCCAGCTCCTCCATGTCGTACCCCAATTCCTGGTGAAGCCTGAGAATACGGATCATGACGTCTGCACCCATCCCGAGTAATTCCACAGACTGGGACATGTCCCGTAAGGTGTGTACCGTCCTGATGTACGGCTTCGAAGAAGTTTGTTCCGTTGGCATAGACACAAAGAAAAAACTCCTCTCCCGTCCGAGTGGGAGGGGGTGAAAAAACACAATCACGCGCGCCTACCTCCGCCCGGCAGCGGTAATAATCATGGCGCGGATCATTGTTCGGACGAAGGACATATCGGACGCAAGGTACAGACCTTCCACCTATCCGTCAAGAAACAGTTTTTCCAATCCAAGAATGAGCATGAAGCTTACTGAATAACGTCCTCTCGCTCTCGAGGAATCGTATCTCCATAGCCGTGCGTGGCTGGCACGGCGAGGCGTTCGAGGAAACTTCCGTCACGACGTATCGCAGGAGCGCTCAGGGCTGGAAAACGGACTAGATAGTGTTAACATATCCCATGGCTTCTCGATTGCATTTCTTGAGACGCCGCACCCAAGGATGGGTGCTGCTGATGTGGAAAGAAAGACTTTTTTTATTCAGCAGCGGCCGTCCCCGGCCGCGGCGTCGAATGGGAAAGATGTAGGATATGTAAACAGCACCTAGTGAATTCAGTTTACGGCGGGAGCGGGCGTTTCAGCGGCTGGTACAGGAGCGGGCTCGGGTGTTGGTGTTGGAGCAGGCTCTGGGGTGGGAGTTGGCTCAGGAGCCGGAACGGAAGGTTCGGGTGTCGGTGTTGGCTCAGGATTGGGGACTGGGGTTGGGGTTGGTTCGGGGGTTGGGGTTGGGACGGGAGCGGGAAC
>JBBAAJ010000056.1:0-8786 GCA_041658365.1 Candidatus Peribacteraceae bacterium
AGGCAGGGTGCATAATATGGATGTCGCATTCCAGGGGGGGATGAACGTGCCGACGGTCGAGATGATCGTGACGGACGATGAGGGAGAGGAGATCCCGGATTTGAGATATGTCTGGTTGGACGGCTACAGGATTCTCCATATCTACGGGCCGTTTGCATTCTGCAGGACATACACGGTGACCATCAGGGCCGGCGCGGAGGATGTTGTCAGCACAAAGCTGGAAGAGGATATCGTGCTGACAACGACCATCGGCCTGAACCCGTTTGATATCGACAGGAGCGGGTCGTGCACGGCGGACGCGGCACTTTCGCCGGTCTTCCATGAAAGTTCCGATGCCCTGATCCTTCCGGGCGACGACATGGCCGCGGCGCACGGCCTCATCGAGATGGACCAGGCGGATGTTGAGGGCAGCTCGATGTGGTATGTGAATGGACAGGGGTCGTACACGGACGCCGGCCGCATGGCGCGGATCCCCGGGTTCACGGAATCCCTCGCGGCAGGGGTTGCAAAGCTTTTCTGGCAGGAGGAGCAGGACCCGTCCGGGTTCCTGACAATGCATTACGTCCTCGATGTCTGGGATGTGTATAATCCGGCAGGGCCCGCACCGACCACGACCCTGCTCTATGACATGGAAGGATACGTGCGTGAAGAAGTGCTCGGCCCTTATGCCGCCGGGGAGCTCACGGGGCATGACGTCCAGGCAGTGCTTCTCGCGGGACAGATTACCACGACCGGGAACGATCTCCTGCAGCATGTCTTCCTGCTCTTAAGCCCAATTGCCCATGGGAGCGACCTTTCCCTCGAGGATACCGTCGTTGTGGAGCGGCTGGCGGGATCGCTCGGTTCGGTCCTCGGGCCCTTCACGCCCGTGGGTGATCTCGACCTCGACGGGATGGATGACCTGGCGGCCATACATTACAAAAATGTCGGGCAGACCACGACCGACTGGCAGGTCTGGATTGCGCACGGAGATAAAGACGCCGCCTCCATATTCGACACTTCAAACAGGGAAAAGATCTTCGGTTCAGCGGGCAGGGAAATCGTGGACATCGACGCGGGCGATCTCAACGGCGACGGTGCTTCAGACCTCATCGTGGCGGATGTGCAGCGCAAGGTCGTGGGCAACAGGACGAGATACGTCAATCCGAAAATCAGCATCTTCTTTGGCGGAGCGAGGGACTTGAACGGCCTCAGCATGGACGCACGTGATGTCATGATCCGCACGGACGCCACTTACACGGTTCGCATCGGCGTCCGGGCGATCGGAGATATCAACGGCGACGGTTTCGAAGACATCGGCATCGGCGTTACGCAGAAGGACGATTTCGGCGGGGTTGTTTCATCGGTGGTCTATGTATTCGCGGGACGCGACACATGGCATAATGGTTATTATCTGGAGTCGCGCCTGTCCACGCCCTGGGCCGCGAAGATCGTCGCGGACGGATACAGCGAAATTATCTGGAAAGACGATTTCTGGGATCCCGCGGTGGGCGACGTCAACAACGACGGGTACTATGATTTTATGATAAAGGCCTTGACGGCCGACGGATATGCCGCCTTCCTCTTCACGGGCGGCGCATGGCTCGACCGAGACAACACGGGCATAATCCTGGAACCTGACGACGCCGCGGCCGGCTGGCGGTTCATCATGCCATAGGGGTTAGTAGAACCCGTCTCACAAATTCCCCTCCTTTGTAAGGAGGGGAAAGGGGAGGTAGATCATGCAAGATCTACCCCTCCTTTGTAAGGAGGGGAAAGGGGAGGTAGATCATGCAAGATCTACCCCTCCTTTGTAAGGAGGGGAAAGGGGAGGTAGATCCTGCAAGATCTACCCCCTCCGACTCCCCCTTACAAAGGGGGAGGGTGTTCTCCTTTTCAAGGAATATATCTGCACGCGGTGTTGAAGTTCTGGATCAGATACTTGATCGCGAGCTCCTGATCGGATCCGGTGGATGGGCCTTCGACATGATACGAAGTGTAGAAGACGCAGCCCGAATAGCCGGTGGGGCGCCAGCCGACCGTCAGGGGATGGCTCCCCTGGAGCGTGCTGATGTTTGAGATATTGCCCTCGATGTAGGTGGTTACATTTGACGCCATGGAGTCGATGTCCTGCCATGCCTGGACGTTGAAGACGACGTCGATCGGATTGCCCACATACTCCGCAAGTCCCGCGTCCGCCACATTGGCGGAGATCGTGCCCGCCCATGTGTTGTGCGGGCCTAAGGTTATCACGCTCGGAAAGGCTCTTGTGAGCCATGCGCCGGAGAGGTCTGAGAAATAGATGTGGCCGCCGTTTGAAGAAAACATGGCCAGGGCATTGTTTATGTCGGGATCGCTGCTGTAATCAGCGTCGCAGTTGATGAAGAGCATCCCGTAGTTGGCGAGCTCGCTGCCCTTGAGAAACGTGGTCACGTAACGCGAGTAGGCCGTGTTCGTATCGTCCAGGACAAGGAGGCCGCTATTTTCGCATGCATCGCTCGTGCGCGCCTCGGAGGCGTTTTCCGTGGTAGGATCAAAGGGACTCCCGCTGCTGTTGTTGAGCGTGCACCCCTTGAGCTGCGCGAGCAGCACCTGGACGCCGTCGAATGAGCCGGGGACGACCGCCCATTTCTGCGAGAGGCTGCCCGTCATCTTGAGCGTTCCCAGATCGGTCGTCAGACCCTCCACGATGTTTGTACTGATGATCCTGTCGGTGTATCCGCTGTAGGTGATGGTGAGCGAGATGATGCCGCTCGTTCCCTCCGGCAGCACGCATGCGGCATCGCCCGCGGTATCGGTGATGCACTTGTCCGGATCCTCCACCCCTTTGGCGGACGCATCGGAAGACGCAAGAGACAGGGGATCGGTCAGCTTTATCTCCGCGCCGGAGAGCGGTGTGGTTCCATCAGCGGCAACGATCTTGGCGCAGAACACGCCCGCGTTCAGTTCCAGCGAGCACGTGGCCTTTCCGTGCATGATATCGCTGCTGTCGTCGCCGCCGCCGTCGCCGTGCCCGCCGCATGCGGCATACAGAAGCAACAGAGCAGCCGCTGTCAGGAGCAGCTGGGAAAATTTGCCTTTCATGATATCCCCTACTAAAGCTTCCACGGCGTTTAAATTACAATATCCATGCCATAGAAGGGCATGGAAGGGGACGTTTCCCGGTGTATAACACGCTGATTTCTATGGCTGATTATGATGGTTTCCGTGATATCCGCGTATTATGGGTATTTTTTTACATCGATGCCGTCAAAAGATCAACTGGGGACCTCGCTGCAAGCAACGAAAAAAAGGTGTCAGGCAACCGGGTGCAACTCCTCCCCTTTGTAAGGGGAGGATGGGAGGGGTAGCGGTCCTCCCCCTTTGTAAGGGGGAGTCAGAGGGGGTAGATCATGATCTACCTCCCCTAGCCCCTCCTTACAAAGGAGGGGAAACTGACAGAACACCGCATGACGGAGCAATTTGTCACCACACCCTGTGCCACCATCAATTCGCAGAATTTATGTGACTATTCAGGACCCCCAGAATGACACGCGGGCACGGAAGGTTGAGGTTGAGCTGTGGATTGATTGTCCTATGTTTTCTGTCTGACCCATTCTTCGAAAAATGGGTCAGAAAATGCGTAACCAGAGGAACGCCAGTGAATCAAGGCCCCCCGTGTCCTTGACGCAATTTTATTGAAGCGCCTTGTGACAGTAGCAGGATTCATGGAGAGCGGCGCTCGCATTGCATAGAATGCAATGCAAAAAATGCATTGGACCCACCGTTCCCGGAGCAAAGCCGGAAAAATATTCAAAATTCAGCCTGAAGGCGATCTTTAAGAAATCAGAGAGGAAGAGGCTTGGTAATGATCCGACCCTTGTGATAGTCAATTGTGATGCAAAAATGGCGCAAAAAATCCAAGCCTATCAAGGCATCAATTCCCCAGCTTTCATCGAAGCGGGAAACATAGACAATCCAATCTTCAAGAGATTGTCCCAGAGTCTGCACCAGGGGCAGTCGAATTTTTGAATATTTTTGAGTTTCCTGAAGATCTTTCGGATTCACCGGCGCATTGGCGATTGAATAGCCAACCCGTGCCAGTGAACGATCAGACAGCTCTGTAAAGGGGGCACCCGTATCAACGATGGCAGTAAAAGAAACCTCTTTGCCAGTCTGGCTTTTTATACACATCTTGGCATGGATATGCTGTTTATCGGTGTCAAATCTGATAGTGCTCTGCATGGGAACGAAACCCCCTGAAGTTGCTTTCGCCAGTATACCATAGACCGACTTTATCGGACTCCACAGGATAGGAAAAAACATCTTCTTTGTTTCGGGAATGAATTATAAGGACTCCTTCCCTCACTTCTCCGTACTCATCAAATTCATAATCCGTCACAAGCACCCACTCATCAGGATATTTTTTTGTAATCGCTTCCCATGTCATTTTTTCTCCCATACAAACCTCCTTTGCCGCAGCCCATATAATCACGTGAGGTTACGGAAAGCAATTATCAAAAACGGGAAAACGGGTGCCAGGCAACCAAATGCACACTCATGGGCGGCGGCGATATTATGACACTCAACTCCTCCCCTTTGTAAGGGGAGGATGGCACAACCAAACACCGCATAAACACCGCATGACGGAGCAATTTGTCACCACACCCTGTGCCACCATCAATTCGCAGAATTTATGTGACTATTCAGGACCCCCAGAATGACACTCGGGCACGGAAGGTTGAGGTTGAGCTGCGCGCGGAAAGCTGGTAATTAGTGAAGGAACCCTGTTGCCGAAGAATCCCATGGACTTAAGGGGATCCCCGTCTGCCTGCCGGTAGGCGGGGAGGGGAAAGGGGAGGTAGATCCTGCAGGATCTACCCCACCCTAACCCTCCCCTTACAAAGGGGAGGGGATTTATGAAACAGCTTCTAGACCATTAAGAAGGGGGGTTATGGGTTTCGGGAAATACCTTCTTGCGTTTGCCGCAGCGTTTGCCGCTGTTACCTTTGCCACGGCCGCATGGGCCCTCACAAAAAATGCCGACGTCCTCACGATAAATCCGGCCACGGACGGCGGCAGGTACGTGACGATACATCAGTCCGCCACCCTGCCGCAGTGGGGCTTTAACGTCGGCGCAACCTTTGACTACGGGTACGAGCCTCTGGAATTTGTGGATCCAACCAACGAGAGGACGCGGGGCGTTGTCAATGACCTGGTCGCGGCCAATGTGCAGGCGGCTATCGCCTGGACAGACTGGTGGACCATGGGGGCGAATATCCCGATGGTGCTGTGGGAGACGTTCTTCGACCCGAATCAGCCCCGGCAGACGGTCCAGCAGGAGACCGTGCGCGGAACGCTCGGGGATGTCAGGGTCGAGATGAAGTTTCGTTTTCTCGACATGGATCGCTATCACGTGGGGTTGTCGCTGGTTCCCTACATCTACATTCCTACAGGCAAATCAACGAAGTTTCTGGGCAACGGCATGTGGTCGCCCGGCGGCACGCTCGTGTTCGATGCAAATATATCAAATCGGGTATTTCTTGCGCTCAACGCCGGGTATCGCAGTTACTCAAAGGTGCGCTGGCTGGAAACCAACACCAACGCGGTGCTCGACGATACGCTGAACCTGGGGCTCGGAATCAACGTGCGCATCAACGACACGTGGGCGGTGCTTGGGGAGGCGTTTTCAGAATCCGTGATCAGCGCTGTTTTCAAAAATCAGGTTCAGAATCCATCCGAGTTTCTCCTCGGAGGCCGTTGCACGCCGCAATCGAAGTCGTCAAAGGGGCTGGCGTTCACGCTGATGGGCGGCGGCGGGATCACCCACGGTATCGGCTCGCCGGACTTCAGGATCCTTACAGGCATCAAATACAGGCGCCTCAAATCTCCACCACCACCTCCTCCGGTGGAGGTCGAGGCGGAGGTCGAGGAGAAGATCGTAATCACGCAGAAGATCCATTTCGAGTTTGATCGGGCAACGATCCGGCCGATCTCCTATCCCATCCTGGACGACGTGGCGTCTCTCCTTCAGAAGAACCAGCAGATAAATCTGGTCCGCATCGAGGGACACACGGATTGGATCGGCTCCGACGCCTACAACCAGAAGTTGTCTGAAGCGAGGGCCAATTCGGTGCGCCAATATCTGATCCAGCATGGCATTGCCCCGGAGAGGTTCGTGGCCGTGGGCTACGGCGAGGCGCGGCCGATTGCGGACAACAACACGGTGCAGGGCCGCGCGCGCAATCGCCGCACAGAGTTTACAGTGATGCAAGTGGGGCAGTGACGGACTACAATTTCCACTCAGTCACGGTGGGGATATCCTCGTTCTCCGAGAGTGTCGCCTGCGAGCAGGTGCTTCAGGCGTCCACAGGCTCAATCACCCTGACAAATTCACCTGGGTATCACAGTTAACGGGAAAACCCTTGGCTTTATGAGCTTTTGTGGCTATAAGAAACTTTGAAACAACAACCTGGGGCCTCCGTAATGAACATAGAACTCTCGCAGCGCATCTCCGAACTTGTCAAACAGCTCGTGGATAAATTCCGCCCTGAAAAGATCATCCTTTTCGGATCGGCGGCAAGAGGTGACATGTCACCCGACAGCGATCTGGATATCCTTATTGTTAAAAAGGATGTGCCACAACGAGGAATAGACCGCCAGTTGGAAGTCGATCGCCTCATCAAGCGAAATGGCATTGCTCTTGATATCCTTGTGTATAAGCCTGAAGAACTCGAAGCGGCGTTGCAATTAGGAGACCCTTTCATTAAAGAAATCCTGACTAAAGGACGGGCGCTCTATGGCTGATATGCGACTCGTCAACAAGTGGATCGAGAAGGCGCGCGAAGATTTTGGGTTTGCTGCCGGCTCCCTTGAAGATGAAAGCGAATTCTTTGCGCAAATCTGTTTTCATTTTCAGCAGGCCGCGGAAAAATATTTAAAGGCGTATGTGGTCAAATTCGACCTTGAATTCAAAAAGATCCACGACCTCATGGAACTACTGGATATTTGCAGGGCGCATTCGCCTTTACTGGATGATCTGCAAGAACACTGCATATTTTTGAACCGCTTTTATATTTTCACTCGATACCCTGTACACTGGGATTCAACATTCACCAAGCAAGATGCCCTTGGAGCCATGCAGGCAGCAAAGGCGATTGCTGATTCCATCACAAAATCCCTCTGTTAATCTGCTATGTCACGAAATGCATGCTCATGCACCTCAGAGCCTGCCCCAGTGTCATTGCGAGCCCCAAGGGCGAAGCAATCCCCTGAAGACAATGGTTTGCAGAGGATCGCCACGTCGCGCTCCTCGCGATGACACGCAGGGTATTCAGGCGTTCCCAGGGCAACTTGTCCTGAAGGATTTTTGCCATAACATCGTCGATGACTTCGAGGGGAGGTAGATCTACCCCGTGACAGCGTTAAAGCAGCGGTGACGCGAGCTTATCAAAGACGCGCTGATAATCCCTGAGCCATCTTTCCTCAGTGGGGTCTTCCAGAAACCTGCCGATGTCCTTAAGTATCTTCTCCGGATGAACTTCCGCAACAATATTTGCGACATGCCGGATCACGTCGGCCTCTGTCTTGAATGGCTTAAGCTCACCGCCTTTGATACCTGCGTTTAAGTACTTCATATCGATCCGGGTTTTTCTTGAGAGATACCAGATGAGGTCGTAATAGTCCCTGCCTTTGGCATAACTTCGGCTGAGGATGGCCGTGATCTTGCCGGCAAAGAGCGTTTCCAGCCGATGCTTCAGGATGGGAAATATCTCGTCGAACTTCGTGACAAAGAAACTTTCAAGTTGGTCGTCATCCACATTGACGGGCTTTGTGTCCACTTCGATCTTGATGTGGATTTTCTGATTCTCACGGGCGGAGAGGCCCAGGGGATAGAGAACCTTCGAAAGTTTTACGAACGCCTTCTCCACAGTCTTTTCAGCAGCACCGCTGATTTCAATCTCATATCCGGCCGCTTCAAGATCCCTTTGAACGGCATTAAGAACCTTTTGAAACGAATAGCCCCGTGCCGGGCGGTCGAGCGCAAAATCCAGGTCCTCTGAAAATCGCTTCAGGTCATAACAGATGCGCAAGGCCGTCCCGCCCATGAAGGAGAGTGCGGAGGAAAATTGAGAATGGGCGATCGACTTCAGGATCAGCACTTGCAGATATTCCCGAATATGGTTGATGAGCATCTGTTCAGGGGCATGCTTTCTTTTCAGCTGCTCAACGAGACGAACAAGATTTTGCATATGCCTCCAGGGCATCAAGCAAGAGGGTCAGTTTTTTAAAGCCGAACATCCCCGCAAATTTCCTCGCGCGCGCAAACCGGATGGTCTCCAGATGCTGCCAGCGCATCTCGTGCAAAAAATCAACATCAGTGCGCATGCGATTTCGATTAAGATACAGGTAATCCACCAGCGCCTTCTCTCGCTCGGCCAAAAGCGTCTTTGGATCAAATCCGACAAATGCCTCCTTCTTGATCTTCTGATAGGAAAATTGCCCGAATGCGGTGTTGAATTTTCGCGTCTGTCTTGTGGTGACCAGCGTGATCCCAAAAGGGATGTCCGGCAGAAGGCCGTGGAGATTCAGCGCATATTCGAGGCTGATGGCGCAGGGCGAATACAAGGCAGAGGCAATTTCAGCGATAGAGGGTTTGGAGTCGGCAAATGTATAGACCCCGCGTCGAAGCGAGATGATTTCGGAGGCGGTCTTCCACATGTGGAGTTGCAACTTCAGTTGGCCAGGACTTGTTGAAAAGGCGACGACACGCGCCTCTTCCCATGAAAAGACAGGTTTTTTCATCAATTTTCTGAAGTCTCGCAATT
>JBBAAJ010000057.1:0-8706 GCA_041658365.1 Candidatus Peribacteraceae bacterium
GTTCGTGCGCGAGCGCCTCGGCGGCGTTCCCTTGCTCGTCAACTCGGAATTTCAGGTGTACCAGTTCTACGAGTGATGGCACCATTGCGGTGCATGGAACCTCTTCACGCCAACGAGGCGCTCAATGGCCGTTTGCTCGCTGCAGCGAAGCGACACGCCCGGGTTCCACCAGGGTGGTACGAACACTCCATCCGGGACAACCTCTTCCAGCGATACTGGCACTGGCGACGATTTGCGGCGGTATCAGCGGTGACTGAACGAACAGGAGGACGCATTCTGGACATCGGAGCGGCCGACGGGATGTTCACCGGCATCCTTGCCGAAGCGTCGGGTGCACAGGAACTGATCGGGATCGACGTTCTTCGTGACTTCGTGGAGTGGGCGAACCTCCGGTGGGCTGGCGGCGTCATGCGTTTTGAGCTCGGTGATGCGCACGCGCTGAATTTTCCTGACGCTTCGTTCGATGCCGTGTTCGCACTCGAAGTACTCGAGCATGTCGAGAATCCGTCACTCGTTCTCGCGGAGGTGCAGCGCGTCCTGAGGCCGGGCGGTTATGCAGTCTTCCTCGTCCCGACGGAGAGTCTCCTCTTCCGGACGCTCTGGTTCTTCTGGACGAAGTCGCGGGGGGCGGTGTGGGCGGAGACGCACATTCAGACATTCAAGAGGCGCTGGCTCGTCCAACTGGCTGCAGGAGCAGGCTTCAGCGTGGAAGTCGACCGCACGGTTCTGAGTGGTATGCTGCATCTTCTCAAAGTTCGTACGTGATGAAGCCATCGGATCATCTGCACCGGCAGATTCCTGTCGTCTCTGTCATTCTCCTCAACTACAACGGTCTGGATGACACGCGTGCCTGCATCCGGTCTCTCATCAGTGATGGATGCCCGGACAAGGAGATTATCGTCTGGGACAACGGCTCCAGCCAAAACGAAGCAGAGCTCGTTGCAGCCGAATTTGGCCATGCTGTCCGGGCAGTGCGAAGCGGGAAAAACCGGGGGTATGCCGGAGGGAACAACCGGGCGGCAAGTGAGGCGCGCGGCGAGTATCTCGTCTTCCTGAACAACGACACGGAGGTGACGCCCCGGTGGTTGGAGCCGCTCCTGAAGGCGATGCAGGCGTCGCCGGATATCGTTGCGTGTCAGCCGAAGCTGAAGTCCTGGTCGGATCGGACGATGTTTGATCCGGCAGGCGGGGCCGGAGGATTCCTCGATGTCCTGGGCTTCCCGTACGTGCGTGGACGGCTTTTGTTCACCACAGAGCACGATCGTGGCCAATATGACAGTCCCTGTACCGTGGATTGGGCGTGTGGAGCGTGTCTCCTTACACGGACAGCATCCTTCCGGCGGGCGGGCGGATTCGATGAAGCGCTGTTCGCGCACATGGAGGAGGTGGACCTCTGTTGGCGGTGGCGGCGGCAGGGATACAGGATCATGTCGGTTCCGAGCTCGATAGTGTTCCACAAGGGAGCGCGGACATGGCGGTATCAGCCCTACGTCATCCTCTATATGAAACATCGCAATAATCTCCTCATCCTCCTGAAGAATACTTCGCCTCTCGTTCTCCTCTTCCTCCTCCCTCTCCGGATGACGCTCGATGGTGTAGCGGCGGTGTACTATCTCGCGAGCACGGGGTTCCAGGCGGCACTCATGCCACTGTTCGCTCTTGGCGGGTTCCTGCTCCGCGCGCCTTCGTTCTGGCAGAAACGGAGGGATGGACTCCGGCCGGGCACACTTCAGGGGCCGTGTCTCCTCTTCGAGTACTTTGTACGGAGGCGGCGGACATACGCGGCACTCCCGAAAAGGCAGAACATCAGCTGAAGGCGAACAGCATGAGAAAGAAGAGGGTTGAGGCACTCATGAAGAGAATGAGCCAGGTGGCCATCAGGGCGCGGGGAAGCCTGCGGGGAGTTCTGAGAGCCCAGGCGGCGAAGTAGGCGCCGATAGGGACGAGGAGGATGGAAAAACGGAAGTCCTGGTTCGGTGACTGCGGATGAAGAATGCGGTAAGTGATGGCAGCTGCGAGCACGAGAACGAGAGTCAGGAGAAGGGGGGTCCGGGCGGAGTCACGGGAGCGGACAGCCCGGACGATGCCTGCGGCAAGGATGGGGAGCAGCCCCAGTGCGAGAGCAGCGAGGAGTGAAGCGAAGGGGCGCAGAACAGGGAGGTACGAGAACTGCCCGAAGAGGGATGTCTTGAAGAAGAAGACCCAGAAGAACGGGCGGCCACTTGCGTCTGACCACACAGAGGTGAATGGCTGCAGGATGACTGCGAGAGGATTGAAGACCAGGAAGGTTCGCCAGGAGGTCGTAAGCGTGAGTTCCCGGCGCATCCCGCCCCCGAATGATAAGAGCCGAACGTAGTCATGCTCTTGGTAGCGGATAGCGATGAACCAGCCGGCGATGAGCGCTACGCCGATGCCGGAGAGCAAGATCCATCGGAGCTTATGGCGGAGTGGGGTCTTGGGGCGGAGTGCGACCAGGAGCCAGAAGACGGGGAGGAAGAGGAACGCGCTGGCCTTCGTGAGAAACCCGAGAGCGATCGCGAGCGTTGTGAGAAGGGCTGCCCGTGTGGTGCCGACGTTCCACCACCGGAGGAGCAGAGCCAGAAAGAGAAAGGCCGAGAACTGGTAGAGGACGTCGTTGTTGATGCGGGAGGCGAAGAGGATCAGTGCCGGGAACGTCGCTATGAGAAGGCAGAAGAGTGCCAGGGACAGACGCTCACTTTTTCGCCGGAAGAGCAAGATGCCGATCCAGCATGCGACGAAGAGAGTCGTGATTGAGAGGAAGAACGAGGCGTACTGTATCCAGGAGAGTCCCAATGTGGGGGAGATGCCGAGCTTCTTCGGAATGGCCAGCAGGGGGCTCATGAGAGCGTAGTACAGCGGAGGCTGATGGAATTCCCATCCCGCCTGCGCGGGCGGGAACCAATGATGTTGAACGAGATACTTGATGTAGTCGATGTGACTGGTGACATCATGTCCACGGACGTCGTATGGAGTGACAGAGACATACAGGAGACGGAGGAGTCCTCCTCCCGCGAACAGTGCGGTGAGCAGGGGATTCTTCCTGCCCAGAGTCGCGGAGAACAGGGACACCGCGTACAGGAGTATCACGACCATCGCCGCAATGCCGGGCCACCGGATGACAGGAGAACTGATCGGGAGGGACAGATCGAGACCAATTTCCCCCTTCTTCACGTCCTGTATCAGGACGCGCACGCTGTTCGATCCGGCGATAAGGTACGGTTTGAGGTCCCTGTCCACTGCTCTGCCGTTTTTGCAGGGGGGACGAGTCACCTGCCGTCCGTTGATCCAGAGCTTCCTCGCGCAGTCGTCGATTTGCAGCGTGAAGACGGTTCCCTGAGACTCCGTGAGGTCCAGATTAAACCACACGCTGAGCATCCCGGTCCCAGATACCTTGAGGAGGAGCGGAAGGGACTTCGTCTCGCCTTTCGTCCCGTTGTATAGGTAGTGCACGTTCCGGATACGCGGATCCCGGATCGCCTGGAGAGTGAAGAGCAGGGAGAGGAGCACGACCACCGCCGCTCCCTGCCTGATGAGGGGGGAGCGCAGGATGTTTCGGATCCGGAGTCGCACCGCTACAGTGTACAACATGCACTCCTCCGCATCTTCCTCTCCCATCGGTGATACGCCTTGGCATACTCTGTCACTCGAACTCGTTCTCTCTCGTCTCGGGGCGCACCCCAGGCACGGGCTGACGCAGGCAGAGGCACTGGAGAGGCTCGAAGAGTTCGGCAAAAACCAGCTCAGCGAAGGCCCCCGCACCTCGGCGTGGGACATCCTCTTCGCGCAGTGCAAGAACATTCTCGTGATCATTCTGCTCATCGCCGCTTCGCTCTCGGCAGTCCTGGGCCACGGCGTCGAGGCGATTGCCATTGCTGTCATCGTCCTCTTCGCCATCGGACTCGGCTTCGTGCAGGAGTACCGGGCGGAGCGGGCCATCGAGGCGCTGCGCAAGATGGCTGCCCCGACCGCTACGGTGTTGCGTGGTGGAGAGGAAGTGGAAATCCCCGCGAGCGACGTGGTACCCGGCGACGTCATCATGCTGGCTGCGGGGGATAAGGTTCCTGCGGACGGACGGATGATCGACGCTATCAACCTGCATGCGGACGAGGCGGCGCTGACGGGGGAATCGGTTCCCGTCGAGAAGCACGCCGAAGCGATTGCGCTGCTGGATCTCCCAACCGGAGACCGCCGGAACATGGTCTTCGCCGGGACAGCGGTGACGTACGGACGTGGACGCGCAGTTGTCACCGCCACAGCGATGGGAACCGAGTTCGGGAAGATCGCAGGGATGCTGCAGACCGTGGAAACGAGCAAGACTCCTCTCCAGAAGAATTTGGATCGCGTCGGAAAGACTCTTGCGAAGGCGGCGCTCGTCGTCGTATTCATCATCAGCGGCCTCGGCGTGCTGCGTGGGCAGCCGCTCCTGGAAATGGTCATCTTTGGCATCGCCCTCGCAGTCGCCGTGGTACCCGAAGCGCTCCCGGCGGTCGTGACGATCTCGCTCGCAATCGGCGTGCAGAGAATGGTGAAGCGTCACGCGCTCATACGGCGCCTGCCTGCCGTCGAAACACTCGGCAGCACCTCCATCATCTGCACGGATAAGACGGGCACACTGACGAAGGACGAAATGACTGCTCGCAGAATCTTCGCTGGGGGAGAAATGCTCGAGATCGAAGGCATAGGATATGAGCCACATGGCTCCTTTCTCTGTGATGGAAAGCCGGTGGAGCCCGGTACTGTCATCTGCGAGTTGCTCAAGGGAGCGGCATTGGCGTCGGATACGAGACTCCTGCAGGCAGAGGGCGCGTGGGACATCTGGGGGGATCCGACGGAGGGGGCGCTCATCGTTGCCGCGGCGAAGGCGGGGCTGAACAAGGATATTCTCGATGAAGAATTCCCGCGCAGTGCGGAGATTCCCTTCACGTCCGAGACGAAGCGGATGACCACGCTGCACACTTCGACTGCCGCTGCAGGAGAAGTGTACCCTGAGCGAAGCGAAGCGAAGTCGAAGGGCACTGGCCGATTGATCGCATACTCGAAGGGCGCTCCCGAGATCATCCTCGGCTCCTGCACATCACAGCTCCTGCGAAGTGGGATCGCTCCACTGAACTCAGGCGACAGGGAAGCCATTCTCGACAGTGCCCGTGCGATGGCAGATGATGCGCTCCGTATCCTCGCCGTGTCATCGAAAGCAGACGCCACCCTCGCGGATGCAGAGCACGGGATGACATTCCTCGGGCTTGTAGGAATGATCGACCCGCCGCGTCCTGAGGCGAAGCTGGCGGTAGCGCAGTGTCGGGAGGCTGGCATCAGGGTCGTGATGATCACTGGCGATCACCCTGCGACGGCGAAGGCGGTTGCGCGTGAACTCGGGATCCTCGACCCTTCGACAGGCTCCCTCCTACGCTTGCGAGCTACGGAAGGGCAAGCAGGGCAGGCTGGCGGACAGATTGTCACCGGCACGGAACTGGAGGCTATGGACAATGCTGTCTTCGAGCAGCAGGTGGAGGAGATCAATGTCTATGCCCGCGTCTCGCCAGCGCACAAGCTCAAGATCGTCACCGCGCTGCAGAAGCGCGGCCACGTCGTCGCGATGACCGGCGACGGCGTCAATGACGCCCCGGCATTGAAAAAAGCCGACATCGGCATCGCCATGGGGATCACGGGAACCGACGTGACGAAGGAAGCGGCAGCCATGACCCTCACCGACGACAACTTCGCCTCCATCGTCGCTGCCGTAGAGGAGGGGCGCGGCATCTTCAGCAATATCAAGAAGTACCTCATGTACCTGCTCTCATCGAACATCGGGGAAATCTGCCTCATGGTGGGCGCCAGCCTGCTCGGCCTGCCCCTCCCCTTGAGCGCCGTTCAGATCCTGTACGTCAATCTCGCAACCGACGGCCTCCCTGCGCTTGCTCTCGCCGTTGACCCTCCAGAAAAGGACATGATGCGCCGTCAGCCGAGACGCCAGCAGATGGGGATCTTCACCCGCCCCGTCGTCGCACTCATGCTGACCGGCGGGTTCTGGCTGATGATCGTAAATCTCGCTCTCTTCTGGTGGGCACTCCGCTCCGGTTTCAGTCTGGCGGAGGCTATGACGATGACATTCGTTTCTCTCGTCTTCATTGAGTTCTTCAAGGCATACTCGTTTCGCTCCGATCGGCTGTCGGTACTCTCCCGGCCATTTGCCAACAAGTGGCTGAACCGAGCGATTCTCTGGGAGCTGTTGCTCCTCGTTCTCATCATCAACGTTCCATTCCTCCAGGGTGTCTTCGGCACCGTGAGTCTCCCCCTCCAGAGTTGGATGATGATTCTTGCACTCTCCGCAACGGTGATCCCTGTTCTGGAATTCTCGAAATTCCTGGCGAGACGCAACTGCTTCGGGTCGCTCTGCTAGCTCCCGCTCCCCATGTTCTGCTGTACAATGCGGATGATATGCACATCTTCGCCCTCGAAACGGACATCGGGAAGCTGAAGGCGCGTTTCCTCTCCGAAGAGGAACGGGAGATCTGCACGGTGTTCTTCCATGGTTTCCGCTTCTTCCTGTCCGTGCTGCGCCTGACGCTCTGGACATTCCTCATCGCCGGCATAGCCATGGGGCTCGGCTTCGCGGGGATAGCGCTTCCATGGGTCGTCCTCGGAGCGTTCGTCGTCTGGCTCGTCTCGGTCTCCCTGCCGTTGCTGCGGGCATACCTCGACTGGCGCTACGACTTCATCCTCATCACGACGGACAAGGTGATCGTCGTTGACCAATCCTCCCTCTTCCATCAGAAAGTCACGCCGATGAACCTTGAGAGTTTCGCGAATGTGAGTGCTGAGACACAATTCTGGAACCTCTTCCCCTTTGGCATTCTGCACTGCAATTTGAAGGAGGGCGTCGGGAGCGGACTGAATCTATGCTACATCCCACATGCGCATGACGTCGCATCGCGCATCTCAGACGCGATCACCACGTTCCAGCGACGCAAGGATCTGCGTCGCTACGGCGGTACGTCGGAAGAGGAACAGAGAAGAGGGGGTGAAGCTCCTTCGTTCGCACAACCTCGTCATTTGGTATCGAACAGTGGCGGGAAAGGCTAAAATTTCTGCCCATGATCTTCTTTGTCCTCAAAAGAATCCTCGGAGTACTCTTCCTCCTCCTTGGCATTGCCGCACTCGTCACTCCGCTCACACCGGGAGCCTTTCTCATCTTCGTTGGTTTGGAGTTATTGGGGTTGGGATTCTTGATCCCCAGTGGGCTTCGGAAGTTCTGGGTGCGCATCAAGAGCAGAATCACAAGGCTATAAAATATCTGTGAACAAATGCCCTTGCATGCTGTAGTGAGGTCGTGTACTCTTGTACCGGTGCAACAGTACAGCATCCCCGATCGGCTCGGTTGGTGGCAGGAGCTGCAAAAGTCCGCTCGAGGGTAGGGCATACCTGAATCTGTCTGAAGCCCTCCCCGGAGCGGGAAGGGTTTTTTTGTAGTTCTTCTGCTTCTCCCATGCATTTTCCACTCACCTCCACTGTTCTCCGGCCCCGACACTTCGATCCGCTTTTCCTGCTCCGTGAGCTGGGGTTTAGGCGGAGCTACTGCGCACTTTTGGAATCAGCGAGCCGTACGACCGGCAATGATTTCTCGTTTATCGCACTCGGTGCCCGGGACAAAATGACCATCCGGAACTCCCGGGTTTCCGGATCGCAGTATGTTCCAAGCGGGACGGTAACCGATCCCTTGGCCGTATTTTCCGGGCTCATCGGAACCGGAAAAGAGCGACGGCGTTTACGGATGGGATACATCGGTTTCCTCAGCTACGAAGCCGCCCGGTATTTCGAGGACATCGAACTGAAGCCGGACCGGAGCATTCCTGACGCCGAATTTATTCTGCCTGAAGTTCTGCTCAGGATTGATCACCGGAAACGTGAGGTGACCGTCACCGCGCACGGCGGGACAAACGAGAACCTGACTTCTATCGAAAAAATCATAATGTCTTCGCCTCCCCATGGTGATTCCCTTATTTTCCCCGCAGCCGGGACGCCGCGTCCCGGTGGTTCGCCCCGCATCCGCGGGGCGTCTGCGACGCAGCGTCGCAGCTGCGGGAAAATACAACATCTTCCGGTTATGACACAAAAAGACATCGCTCCATTCAGGCAGACAACGAGCGAAGAATTCTGCCGGGACGTCGAAACGATAAAAAAAGGCATCCTGGCCGGCGAAACGTTTCAGGTCGTCTTAAGCCAGGAACTCATGCTCAAGGCCGACGTTTCGCCGGAGATGGTTTACGACCGTTTGCGGGAAATCAACCCCTCACCATACATGTACTATTTCAGGACGCCCGACCGGACAATCGTCGGTGCCTCGCCGGAAACGCTTGTCCGGGTCGATGGGCGGAGAATTCTTTACCGGCCGATCGCGGGGACACGCAAACGCACGGGGAAGAAGGAGGAGGACGACCGCATGCGTGCGGAACTGCTCTCCGACGAGAAAGAACGGTGTGAACATCAGATGCTCGTCGATCTGGGGAGGAATGACGTCGGACGCGTAGCGGCAATCGGCTCAATCAAGCTTCGAAACCCTTTCCGTATCGAAACCTGCGCACACGTATATCACATCGTTTCGGACATTGTCGCGCGGGTCCGTCCGGGGCTGAATTCGCTCGATGTCCTGCGTGCCGTCTTTCCTGCCGGAACGCTCACCGGGGCGCC
>JBBAAJ010000058.1:0-8649 GCA_041658365.1 Candidatus Peribacteraceae bacterium
GTACATTTTACATTTTACATTTCTCAGACCCTTCGTGGCTTGGGCTTGCGACATCCGCCGTGAGCAATGGGAGTCACATCGATGATGGCGTCGAAGTTCACGCCGGAAACCTGGAGTCCGCGGATCGCCTGCTCGCGCCCGGGGCCGATGCCCTTCACCTCGATCTGCATGGATTGGATGCCGTACAGCTGCACCATCGTCATGACGCGCTCGGCGGCAACCTTCGCGGCATAGGGCGTGGATTTGCGCGTCCCTTTGAACCCCGAGGAACCGCTACTTGCCCATGCAAGGACTTTCCCATCCATGTCGGTGATGGAGATAATCGTGTTATTCTCGCCGGCACAGACGCATGCGCGCGCTTTCGGGACCGTCCGCTTCGTTTTCTTCGCCTTGCGGCGCGGTGCAGCAGCCGCAGCACCAGTCTCTGGAGTCTGGGCTTTGACATCGGTTTTCGCGGGAACCGCATCTTTCCGGGTTTCGTCTGGGGCCTTTGGTGGGATTGGATCAACCATAATGAGACAACTCTGATTGTTAAATTGTTAAATTGTTAAATTGTTTGCATGCATAAACCGTGCGTTTCGCCTGCGAACAATTTAGCAATTTAACCATTGAGCAATTGGTTGGAGAGAAATATGGATCAGGTCTTGGTAAGGGTAACTCTTCCAGAGAGACCAGTCCTCTTCTTGCCTCGTCGGGTGCGTGCATTGCGGCGGGATGTCTGTCCGCGGACGGGGAGCTTCTTCTTGTGCCGGTGTCCCCGCCAGGTGCCGATGTCCGTCAGTCGCTTGATATCGAGTGACACCTTCCGCGCGAGGTCCCCTTCGGTCACGAGTTTCTCCACCATCGAGCGGAGGAGCCCTTCCTGCGTCTCGCTCAGTTCCTGCGCCTTGGTATCGAGATTGATCTTCGCCTCCCTGAGGAGCCGTCTCGACATGGGGCGCCCGATGCCCTTGATGGCAGTGAGGGCGATTTCGATGCGCTTGTTGCCGGGAAGGACGACACCGGAGATACGAACCATGACGAAATGTAAAATTTAAAATGTAAAATGTACAATTTTATAAAACAATGATTGAGAACGGTGGCGGGAAACGCATGAGAGTCAATTTGAGTAAGTAACGAATCTAAATTTTCATTCTACATTGTAAATTTTACATTTTACATTTCGTCAGCCTTGCCTTTGTTTATGCCGGGGATTCTTGCAGACGACGCGTCGAACGCGCCGACGCACGATGATACGGCAGTCTTTGCAACGCGGCCGGACGGAGGGAGAAACTTTCATGAGGAGTGGAACGTCGCGCTAGGCAGCCGGAGGGGAAGAGCGGACTCCCAAATCATCTGCCCGAAAGCGGTAGACGATGCGGCCCTTCTGAAGGTCATAGGGCGTCATCTCCACCCGCACACGGTCTCCCGGGAGGATACGGACCTTGTGGACGCGCATCCGTCCAGCGAGGTGGCAGAGGAGTTGGTGGTTCTTCGCTTCTTCGGAGGTGATGCGGACGCGGAAGGTGGTATTGGGGAAGCATTCCTCTATCACGCCTACGAGTTCGATCACGTCCTTGGACACTAGGAAGAAGCGGGGAACAAAGCCGGAAGAATCTACATACAGAATTGTGTTCCTGCAAGCCCTAAACCCCCCTCCAGGACGTCAGAAGCAAAAAATTGTGTTGCAAAATATTTAAAATAGTTTATTTATAAATTGCAGCGGGTCCCTGCGGACTTCTCTGCGATCTCTGGTAAAGCAAAATAATCACTGCTTCTTGCCATGTTTGTTCCTCTGCATCCAACGGTCTACGGACCTCTTCACTCACGCGATGATCTCCGCTCCCTGATCGGTAATCAGCACGCTATGTTCGAAGTGGCATGCGAGGCTCTTGTCGGACGTGAGGACGGTCCAATGATCCTGCGCCGTATAGACCTCCGGTTTCCCCATGGTCGCGATGGGCTCGATGGCGATCATCGTTCCCGCAGGCAACACCGGCCCGGTACCCTTTTTGCCGATGTTGGGGACATCCGGAAACTGGTGCAGCTTGGTTCCGAGCCCGTGGCCAGTGAGCGAACGAACCGGGGCATAGCCGAGCTTCCTGAGCCGTTGTTCGATGGCGGCGGAAATATCCCCAACATGCACGCCGGCACGAACCACTTCGGCGATCACCTCCTCCAGCACCCCTTCGACGTCCGTGAGGAACTGCCGCACCTTCGGGGCCAGGGAGCCGACTCCGACCGAGATGCAAGCGTCCGTGTAGAGTCCATGGAAAAGCACTCCGCAATCCAGAGAGACGATCTCCCCCTGCCGGAGCAGGCGCTCCAGGCGCGGAATCCCATGAACCACCTCGTCGTTGACCGAGGTGCAGAGGGACGCAGGGTATCCGGAGTACCCCTTGAATGCCGGCACCGCGCCATGCCGACGGATGAACTCTTCCGCCGCCTGGTCCAGAGCGAGAGTGGTGATGCCCGGCTTCACCAACTCCTTCACCAACATCAGGCAGCCTCGGAGGATTTTGCCCCCTGTACGCAAGGACTGAACCTCTGTTTCCGAGAATATCTGACATTGGTCATTCACGGCTACAGCATACAACAGGTTTGAATGAAGAATTATGAATTATGAGATCCATGTTTAGACTGTCCCTAAGCTGGGCTTCGTAATTCTTAATTCATAATTCTTCATTCTTCGTTACCACTTCTTCTGCTTCATCATCTTCTGCACGTCTTTATACACCTCCCCGATCCCCCGGCTTCCATCCACCTCCGTCACCTTGCCCTGCTTCTTGTATGCCCCGATCACCGGGAGAGTCTTCGAGCGGAATGTCGCCATCCTCCGCCGGATGATTTCTTCGTTGGTATCGTCTGCGCGTCCCTCGACCTTCGCGCGGCCAAGGATCCGCCGCACTCCCTCTTCCTCATCGAGGAGAATGTGCATGCAACAGAACGGACGGTTCGCCTCCGCCATGATCGCATCGAAATCCCGCTGCTGACCTAAGTCCCTCGGAATCCCGTCGAAGAGAATACGCATGGTCTTCGGACGCGCGGCAATGGCCTCCTTCACGACCTGCATGATGATCTCGTGCGGAACCAGATGCCCCTTGTCGATAGAGGACTTCACGGTCTCGCCAAGCTTCGAGTGGCTTGCAGCGATGCGCCGGAGTTCCCCACCCGCCTCGAAGATATCGAACCCGAATTCCGCCGCAAGCCTCTTCGCCTGCGTGCCTTTGCCGGAGCCCTGGATGCCAAAGAGTACAAGATCCATACATCAACATCGAAATAGATTGCATGGCTGCATGGCTGCATGGCTGCATGGCTCGCAAGCGACACCATGCGTTCTTGCCTGCCAACCATGTAACCATGTAACCATGTAACAGGTAACAAATTTAAATGTATTGATCACACCAACTTTTCATAGTCATGTACCAGTAGTTGCGCATTCACCTGCCGCACGAGCTCCAGCACGACGCCGACGATGATGATGAGTCCGGAACCGGAGATGATGAGATCCTGTGAGGAGAGCGGCGAATAACGCGTGAAGAGGAGCGGAATAATGGCTACAAGTCCCAGGAAGATGCCGCCCCAGAGATTGAGGCGGTTACTGACTTTCGCCAGCATCTCCGCCGTCTGTCGTCCCGGACGGATGCCCGGAATGAACCCGCCGCGTTTCTGGATGTTCTCCGCCACCTGATCAGGCTTGAACGTTACGGAGACGTAGAAGTACGTAAACGCGATGTTGAGGAGGAAGTAGAGAACGATGTAGATGATCGATGGGCTCTGCGTATTCAGGTGGATCTGGATGAAGTTCACGATTCCCTGGAAACGCGGCGCCGTCTGGAGGAACTGCGCGATGATCCCCGGGAAGGTGATGAGCGAGATGGCGAAGATGATCGGCACCATGCCAGCCTGATTAAGACGGATCGGAATGTTGGCTTTCACGCCGCGCCCCGCCCCCTGGTTCGCGTAGGTGATGGGGATCGCGCGGTGGGCGTCGGTGAAGAGAACCACCATCACGAGCATCGCAAGGGAGACGATGAGGAAGAGGTAGAAGGCGCTCATCTTCTCCTGCCCCGCCACGAACATCGTGGAGAGTGTATTGGGCATTTGTGCAACGATACCCGCGAAGATGATGAGCGAGATGCCATTGCCGATCCCTTTCTCCGTGATCAGCTCCCCGATCCACATAACGAAGATGCAGCCGACCGACACGAAGAGCATTGGGACCAGCACCTGCGGGAATTGAAGCGGGACGATGTTCCCGCTGCCACCGCGGTTGAGGAGCAGGAGGAACCCGTAGCTCTGCATAAAAGCGAGAACGATACTGAGCCAGCGCGTGTACGTGTTGATCTTCTGCTGTCCCTGAACCCCCTCCTTGCTCAGGGCCTCGAGCTTCGGGAACACCACCGTGCAGAGCTGGAGGATGATGGATGCGTTGATGTAGGGGGAGAGGCCGAGAAGCGCGATGGAGAAGTTCTGGAGCGCGCCGCCAGTGAGCGTCGTGAAGATGCCGAGCGCGCCGCCCGACTGACTGCTCCCGAGGAATTGCTTCAGGAGTGCCTTATCCGCCCCCGGGATCGTGATATGTGACACGGCACGGTAGACGATGAGCAGGGCGACGGTGAAGAGAATTCGCTTTCGCAGGTCGTCCGACCGCCAGAGCTGACGCAGGTAGGTGAACATTTAGCGCAGTGTGATGGAAGCTGATGGCATAATCTATTGCTAAATTGCTAAATTGCTAAATTGTTACGCAAGGCACGTCGGTCACGACCGACTGTGCCAAGCGAAGCGTCAGGTTGTTGCATGCAAGCAATTTAACAATTTAACAATTTAGCAATGGTAATACTCCCTCCCGCCTTCTCAATCGCCATGCGGGCGGACTTGGAGGCGCCCTGCACCTTCAGCTCGAACTTCTTCGTGACTGTTCCCCTCCCGAGGAGCTTCACCGGACGCTTGCCGCTCACGATGCGCAGTGTCGCGAGACCCGTACGATCGTAGCTGCCGGCGGGAACCTTTTTTTCAAGCAGATCCAGATTCACCACCTCCATCTCCACTCTCCTGGGGTGCTTGAAACCGCCGAGCTTCGGCTGACGGCGGAGGAACGGCGTTTGCCCCCCCTCGAAGCCCAAGCGGCGGCCTTTCCCCACCCGGGATTGCTGCCCCTTCGTCCCACGGCCAGCCGTCGTCCCACGACCGGACCCGTTGCCGCGAGCCACCCGGCGGCTGGTTTTTTTCGACCCCGGATTTGGCTTGAGAGTATGGAGCATGCGGAAGCGCAGAGTAGAAGGAAATAGCCGAAAGGTAAAGGGGCTGCGGGAAAGAATCAGGAATCAGGAATTAAGAAGGATCATAACCAAATTGTGTGGAGAAAATAATTTCGGTGAAAAGGTGGGCATTTCTCATTGAGAGCGGGTATCTACCCGCGGTTGTTATAGAATTGCAGCATGTCCCAGCGCCACCCGGCACAGAACCAGAACATGATGCTTGTGACCACGGTGACTCATACAACCTGCCAATTTTTACTTGCACTCATATTCGGAAGTGGCATACTAGCCGTCCAGTGAATCAATCGCACGCCACTCTGCAGCTCCTCCTTAGCCTTTCCCTCGCGCTTAGCGCGGGAGGGCGGCTGGCTGCGTAGAGTGGAATCATAAGAAACGCAGAGCCTCCTTCCCAAGCGAGGTCTGTTTTTTCTATCCCAGTTTCCACACCTACCATGCCGAAAAACTTCATTGATGCCCCTTCCACGCATGACTTGTTTGCTCCCGTAACCACCACCAGTAGACCGGCCATTGAACATGTCTGTCTCGACTGCGGCAGAAAACTGGACAACCTTCTGATGGACAGGTGTGGTAGTGGCGCGAAGTGCGAGGTGAGAGCGGCCGTGAATTTCCATGCACGTAATGGATCTCCCGACGCTCAACACGAGCAAGGCGTTCAGCCATTGACTGCCGACCAGATTTTTGAGCAGTACAAAGCCCATCCTGATTGTTTTATTGTGGGACATCGCGAACGTGACGGCGAGCACTTTTTGACTTCAAAAGATCCCTCCATAAAACACACCATGCGAGTGATCGCCGGTGGCGACATTGAAGAAGCCACTGAAGAGGAGAGAGGCACAGCCCGTGCCTATCTCGATGAATTCAACGGGATTTGACTTTTCCTGTTTTTCCTTCACCATATCGCAAACTTCTTTTCAGCCTCCACTCATGGAAATCGCATTCCAGCTCAATGTCACCCTCCCCAACCAGCCCGGAAGCCTGGCCAGGATGTCGGACATGCTGCGGGCGGCGGATGTGAATATCGAGGCGCTGTTCTCCGAAGAAAAAGGAGGAGAATCCGTCGTGCACGTCATCGTGGACGACGTGGAAACCGCGAAGATTGTCCTGAAGCAGGTGGACCACGTGACCACCACCGAGGTCCTGGCGATCAAAGTGAAGAACAAGCCGGGAGCCATCGCCCAGATCGCACGGATGTGTGCCGGGGCGGACATCAATATCCTGCATATCTATGCCACGAGCCTCGGGAAGGAAGCGATGGTGTACCTGTCGGTGGATGACTTGGAGAAGGCTAAAGAAGTGTTAAAGTAGATGTCGTTAAGCCAAGAAACGATTGTTAAATTGCTCAATTGTTAAATTGCTGCAGGCAAAAACGCACGTACATGCCATGCAAACAATTTAGCCATTTAACCATTTAGCCATTCGAAACGTTTAGCGTCGCCATTACCCGCCCGAATTCCTCCGCCGCCATCGGTCCGTTCCCCGTAACGATCTTCCCGTCTATCGTCACTTTTTCTCCCGTGTAGATCGCGCCGTATTCCTTCAGGATCGCCGCCTGCTCTCCGCCGCTGTCCCAGACGGTGGCACGCTTGCCCTTCATGACCCCTGCATGTGCGAGGATGAGCGGCGCGATACAGATGGCGCCGAGGACTTTTCCTGCCGCGACCGTCGAGCGGGCAATGGCCTTCGCCTCTTCGTTCTCCACGAGAGAGAGAGCCCCCGGACCCCCGATGAAGACCGTACGATCGAATTCTTCCACCGCGACATCGGGGAGCGCGATCTGAGCCTGCTCCACCGAGCCGAACTTCCCCGTGCAGGGACCGCTGCGAGTACTGGCGAGGACAATCTGAAACCCCGCCAGCTGGAGCCCTCTGCGTACGCCGGCGAGTTCGTGATCCTGAAAGCCCTCGCGGGCGATGATGACGAGAACTTTTTTCACCATGCCAATATTATACTACGAAGCTATGAGCGCTGAGCAGCTATGAGAAAAACATCGTGGAACGGGTAAGCGCCGTCCTCAAAGCCCATAGCTCACAGCTCACAGCTCACAGCTTTTTTTAGCCCCTCGGGCCCGCACTTAAGTTTTTCAAGTCCTCCGCGCTTGCCTTCACCTGCTTGATGGGCAGATTCTCCTCGGGATGCCCCGCGATTTCGGATTTCACCACCGGAACCGGAACCGCTGCAGCTTTCGCGGACCGATCTCCCCGGAGCGACTCCAGGGCCTTCATGGCCGCCTGAGCGTTGACGAGCTTGTTGCCGGTCCCGAACCTCTTGGCGAGGACATCCTTCACTCCTGCGAGGTCGAGAATGACACGGAGGGGGCCTCCGGCGATGATTCCCGTCCCCTTGCTCGCCGGCATCAACCGGAGCTTCGCGGCTTTGTGCTTCACATTCACCTCATGCGGGATGGTATCTCCCACCATGGGAACGATGATCATCTGGCGCTTCGCGGAGCGCTGCGCCTTCTGGACGGCCGACTGCACTTCAGTCGCTTTCCCTGTGCCGAGCCCCACCTTCCCCTTCCTGTTCCCGACCACGACCACCGCGCGGAACCGGAGGCGGCGGCCGCCCTTCACCACGCGCGTCACGCGATCCACCGAGAGCGTCACATCCTCATACTCGGAAGGTTCGCGACGTGAATCGCGGCGGTCGCGGCGCTTGCGGTCTGGACGGGAGGTTTTAGCCATAGAAAAATTGTTAAATTGTTAAATTGTTAAATTGCTTGCCGGCAACAGCTTTGAATTCCGCTTGCGAACAATTTAGCAATTTAACCATTTAGCAATAATGAAAGAGAAAGACTAAAACTTTAAACCTGCCGCTCTCGCAGCATCCGCCAAGGCCTTCACCCGCCCATGGTACTTGCGTCCGTTGCGGTCGAATACGACGGTCGAAATCTTGATCTCTTTCGCCTTCTTCGCAATCGCATCGCCAACTTTCGTCGCTGCCACGATGTTCTTTTGTCCTGCCTTCGAGCTGACCGCCGTGAGTGTTTTGCCCGCCGCATCATCAATAATTTGCGCGTACACCCGCATCAGAGAACAGTACACCGAGAGACGCGGACGCTGAAGTGTTCCGGCAACCTTGGCGCGGATGCGCCGTTTTCTTCGTGCCCGGAGCTGGTACTTCGTTGGACGCACAGACAGAAAGGAAGAGGAAAAAGAAATTATGCAGCAGCAGTAGCAGCCTTCGCTACGGCGGATTTGCCCGGCTTGCGGCGGACGATTTCATCGGTATAGCGTATCCCCTTGCCCTTGTAGGGCTCCGGCGGACGGAAGCTGCGGAGATTCGCCGCCACCTGGCCGACGAGTTGCTTGTCGATACCCTTGATGGTGATGAGGTTCTTGTTCTTTTCGTCCTGTACAACCTCGATGCCCGCAGGGAGCGGATAGTCGAC
>JBBAAJ010000059.1:0-8482 GCA_041658365.1 Candidatus Peribacteraceae bacterium
TGCAATTCCTACATCGACGGCAGAGCTACGGTTGGCAAGCCACCGATGCGAAGGCTGGCTCACGAGGCAAGCCAAGCTGAATGAGATTACGAAAAGACCGCGGCCGCTTTTGAGGTCAGCCGCGGACAATTGTGGGCGTGGCCCACGAGTGCGATCACCGGAACGTCCGGTAGTCACTCCAGAGAACCCCGATCCCGAAGATCAGGAGCCCAAAGAAGAAAAGGACTCCGAGCGTCAGGAGAATCCGGAGCCACTTCTTCGAAGTGGCAACTACGGCGTATCCGAGCACCAACGTCGCAATAAAACATGTGACGGTGGTAACCCAATCGAGGAGGAGAACCATCTCTATTGCTCCTGGTTGAAGGGTGGACAAAGATCGCTAATAGCACTGTATACTGATTATCAAGATTTACAAGAGGCCACAAAAGAACAAAAAAATACACTTTAGTACGGCGAGACGAACGTTGCTTTATTTCCAAGCTCCTCCTCAATCCTCAAGAGTTGATTGTACTTGCAGATTCGTTCGCTTCGGCTTAGGGAACCCGTCTTGATCTGCCCGGTAGAAAGACCCACCGCGAGATCCGCGATGAAGGAATCTTCGGTCTCGCCACTCCTGTGGCTCACCACGGCATTCCATCCGGCCTTATGCGCCATTTGAATAGCATCAACGGTCTCCGAGAGAGTGCCGATCTGATTCAATTTAATGAGAACCGCATTCGCGGCCTTCTCTTCTATCCCCTGCTTGATACGCTTGGTATTCGTGACGAAGAGATCGTCACCGACCAACTGAATGGTCGAACCGAATTTCCGTGCCATGAGCGCGAATCCCTCCCAGTCATCCTCACTGTGGCTGTCTTCGATACTGACAATCGGAAATTTCTTGATCAGCTCACCATAATAATCAGTCAACTGCTCCGAGGTAAATGGTCTGCCGTCGACACTGTAGATGCCATCCTTGAAAAACTCCGACGCAGCACTGTCCAGAGCGATCTTCACCTTGCCCTCATAACCAGCGGCGGAAATGGCTTGTACAAGCAATGATAACGCTTCATCGGAATTCTTCACGTGCGGCGCGAACCCGCCCTCGTCGCCGACGGCAATGACGTGGCCGAGATCCTTCAGAATTTTTTTGAGAGCCTGGAAAACTTCGACACCGGCACGGAGCGCGTCCGAGAAGTTACTAAAACCGGCCGGAACAATCATGCATTCCTGGAAGCTCAGACCCGAATCCGCATGCGCGCCGCCATTGATCACATTCATCATCGGCACAGGCAGGAGGGTGGGGTTGGGGTTTGGGTTGGGGTTAGGGTTTGGGGGGAATTGCTGGGCCAGGGATTTCCAAAGCGATAATTTCTCGCTTACTGCACGGGCACGTGCGACTGCGAGGGACACACTGAGGATGGCATTGGCACCGAGCTTCGATTTGTTTTCGGTTCCATCGAGTCCGATCATGGCCTCGTCAATCGTTCTTTGATCGCCGGCTTCCATCCCCTTCAGAGCTTTCGCAATCGGACCGTTCACGTTCACTCTGGCCTTCAGAACGGATTTGCCGAGGTACACCTTCTCGTCCCCGTCCCGGAGCTCCAGGGCCTCGTGCGAGCCGGTGGAAGCGCCGGAAGGAACTGCGGCGCGCCCAAAAGAACCGTCACTCAGAATGCATTCGGCTTCCAGCGTGGGCATTCCGCGGGAATCGAGGATTTGTCGGGCTTTTAAAGAAGTGATGGTTGGCATATGTGAGTATTGTACAGAAGAAAGAATCAAGAATCAGGAATCAAGAATCAAGGAATGCAAATTGCACATGCAAGAGCGACTCATCAGTCCCTTGATTCCTGATTCTTGCTTCCTGATTCTATTTTGCACGTACGACGATTGCCACCTTCGCCCCAGTTTCTACTTCGCCGTTATTCCAGTCATGCATCGCTTCCATGAGCCGTTCCCATCGATACACGAACTGCTCGCCGCGTTTCGTGCCAGGATCGTTGGTAATGACGTAACCGTCGGCCGTGTACCCGCGGAGCACAAGCATGTGGTATCGGGGTCCCGGACGCCGGAAGTAGGGATTCCTGAGCTCCCGTCCGGCCGCAGGGACGACAATAAGCGCGCCGCGCACGAGATCATCTTTCAGCGCTTCAACTGACGGATTCCGGAGGAGATCGACTTTGAGAGACGGATCCTGATCCAGGATCAGAGTGCGCGTCTGTTCGGCGGTTAGGTCCACGGGAAAACCCAGTTCGCTGCTGCGCCGGACCAGCGATTGAATGGCAGACTCGGCATCCTCCGGCGAAGCGATGCGCTCGCCACGGAAGTATTTGAGGACCATGAGGACACTCGCTTCTTCGCAAGCCTCTTCGTGTAGCTGATCCCAGAGAGCGAAGGGCGCCTGCGGCGTGAAGGGAACATCCCAGTTGATACCAGAAGAGAAAGAGGAACCGGAGGAACCAGAAGAATAAGAGGAAAGAGATTGATCAATCAACGGCTTGGTAGTGCCACTTTGAACGGACGGCAACACGACATGCGCACGCTCTTGCCGTTCCAGATACCGGTCAAACCGACCCTGAATCCCCGTCGCGCTCCAGAGCGTCACAAGCGCCACCACAAGAATGCTTGGTATTCCGATGAAGAAATATCGCCGATTCACTTTCGGATTATACCCGACCGTGCGCACGGCGATGGATCACGGACGAGCAAACCGCGACGAGTGTAACGAAGAGCACAAGCACGCTCTCCGGTCCGGACTTCGCGAGACGTCTGGGTTTCTTCGTCGCCATGACTGACGGTGCGGACGAGGAGAACGACGAAATCTGCTCTCTGCTCTGCAACACCTCCACAATGCCCCGCGCCCGCTGGTCAATGAGCGCGAAGAGCTCCTCCTGCCGCTCGAACAGGACCGTCTGGAGACGCGGGTTCCAGTTACGGATTTCGGCGGCTACGGCTCCGGTGATAAACGCGGCCAGCAGCAGCGAGAGGAGCGTGACACGCACGGTGCTGCGACGGATGACATGCACCGCGAAGAGCATGAGGAAACAGACGCCGAGCACGACGATCGGGAGCGACCAGAGATAGAAGAACCCCAGCTGGAGAATGTACAGGAACTTCACGCGTGGCGAGGTGACCTCAAGGAACGCCCAGAGGAGCAGGATGCCCGCGGGGAACCAGTGGAGGAGACGGAACTCATAGTCCGCGCGGTTCACGCGCAGCGTGGGCTGAAGAACAATCGGATAGACGACCGACACGGCAAGGAGGATCCCCCAGGCACTGAGTCCGGCCGGCAGATGCGGCAGCAGGGCGGCAAGGAACCCCACGAGACAAACCATGATGGCAAGCACCAGCATGTACGCCGTTTCCAGAGAGTGTTTCAGCGGCACAGGAAAAGAGATTTTCCGCTACTAGTGGATATTTGTCAATAGATCAGAACCACTTCGAAATCTCGCAGAAGCAAGCCAACAAGTAGACACGACTACCGTTTTCCCGGCAGATACCTATCCCTCTCATCAATGACCTGCACGCGCTTCAGCAATGTGTAATGCCGTCTGCGGAACTGCAGAAGCTGGAACAGAAGATAGAGAACCAGTACGAGCGCCCAGAGGAACCAGAGGAAACGCATCGCGAGGAACTGAATCATCTCGACACGGCTCACGATGAGCACGATACCGCTCACGCCGAACCAGAATGTCGCCATAGACCAGCTGGAGGTCAACGTGCGTGTGATGGAACTCTGGAGTCGCGTCCGCCAGGTGCGGATGACGAATGAGAGGAGAATGAGTACTCCGCAGAGGAGGAGCGCGACGGTGATCTTCGTGTCGCTATAGTGCCATCCTCCGGGATTCGGCCAGACCCAATAGGTGAGAAAAGTACGCATGAAAACGCGCGAAGGATAGAACAAAATCGGTACGGTAGCCAGTCTCCAAATCTTGTGTGCGGTACTCGCTCTGCATCATCTACTTGCTACCAGCTACTTTCTTCTGCTTCTGTGACTGTGTATTGAAACGTGCCATGATCCAATCCAGATCCTCCTGCATCTTGCGCTGCGCATTTGTGAGTCCAGGACGGACGAGCAAATAGAGAAGAAAACCGATTCCCGGGAGTACGGACACGAGGAGAATGCAGGCAATCTGGTAGAGGAGCGAATGTGTCCGCAGCAGAATGTCCCGCGTGGTGAAGAGCACGAGGAACACGGCGAAGAGCGCGACGGCCAGCATGCCGAGTTGCACGAGGAAAACGGAAGGATTGGAGGAGAAAAACGCCGAGGCGTTCTCTACGAGGAGGGAGAGGGAATCCACGAAGACAGGTGAGAAAAAATGTAGAAACGTCAGAGGTGGGGATACTTCCGGCGGTGGACGACAACGTATACCACGGCCGCGAGGAGGGCAAGAATCGCGAGAACCTGGCTGAACCGAAGCTGGTACTGGGCAAGCTGAATCCACGGACGCACAACGACATAGGCAATCGTGAGCGTCCCGACCGCCGCGCCGTAGATCATGTTCACGCGCTGACTCAACACCTGATCGAGGAGAGCGAGAATGCCAAGACTCAGAATGAGAGACCCTAAGAAAACGAAATCCGTGAGCAGGGCGAACACCGGAATCCCGAAATCCCCCCGAAGGTATTCGAAGAGGAAGACCACCACCGACGAGGCGGCGATGCCGATGAGAGTTTCCGCGCCGGCGCGCCGCGAATGCTTCCGAATGAGAAGAAGCGCGAACGTGATCAGGAAGTAGAACACCGCATAGTAGAGCTGCACCGGATGGATGGGGACAGCATAACGGACGTTGAAGGTGTCCACGGTGATCGCCCAGGGGACGTTCGTCGGCTTTCCGTAAGCCTGCGACGAGAGGAACATCCCCACCCAATCGAACGCGAGACCGAAGGTCGTGGCAGGCAGCAGCACATCGAGCCACTGGAGGAACGTCGCACGCTGCGTCCGCGTCACAAAGAACAGCACGATGGCAATGCCGAGCGCACCACCGAGGAAGCTGAATTCCCCATCCCACACGATGAAAATCCGGAACCACTCTTTGGCATATTCCTGGTACTGCCCGACGATCGCCATGAGACGGCCCATGAGGAAGAAGGCCAGGAGATGCCACTTCGCATAGTCCCTGATGCTCTGGATGCTGAGACTCGCGGATGTCGCAAGCCGGAGAAAGAACTCGGTAGAGAACGCGATCCCCATCAGCAGGAAGAGGAGGCGCATCCAGATGATCATCGGGCCGATTTCGAACGATTCAAACACGGAACCAAGGATAGCATCTCGACTCAACTCTGTGTACAAATTGATACCTCTTAAAAATGTTAAATTGCTAAATTGCTAAATTGTTCGCAAGCGAAACGCACGTTGTTGCATGCAAACAATTTAACAATTTAGCCATTTAGCAATTTTCATAATTCAATCAAAACTTGCCTCTAACTTACGCTCTTTAATATCCGCCGCCGTCTTCGAAACAAATTCCTGAAGCGGAACCGCCACCTGCTTCTTCGTCTTCACGTTCCTCACGGTCACGGTTTTTTCGGCGGCTTCCCGGTCCCCCACCACGACGAGGTACGGCACTTTCATCGTCTCCCCTTCCCGGATCCTCTTCCCCAGAGATTCGGCGCTCGACTTGAATGCACACCGGACTCCGTGATTCTTGAGCTCGATCATCACCGAACCGGCATACCCTTCATGCGGACCCGCAACCGGCAGCACCGCGACTTGCACCGGCGCGAGCCACAGCGGAAAGAGTCCTGCAAACTGCTCGATAAGAAATCCGATGAGCCGCTCGTGTGTGGAGAGCGGCGCGCGATGGATGCAGATGGGAACCTTCTCGCTGCCGTCCTTGTCGATATACTTGAGCCCCAGTTTCCCCGGAACATCGAAATCCACCTGATTCGTGGCAAGCGTAAACTCGCGTCCGATCGCGCTCCAGACTTCCACATCGATCTTCGGTCCGTAGAATGCGGCTTCATCGGGCACCTCGATGTACTCGATGCGCGAATGCTTCATGGCGGACCGCACCATCTCCTCCGTCTTGATCCAGAGCTTCGGCTCGTTCACGTACTTCTTGCCGAGTTCCTTCGGATCATGCAATGAAAACCGCATGATATATTTCCTGATCGCGAAGAGCTCGAAGTACGTAAGATACATCTTCAGAACCGCAAGGAATTCCTCCTCGAACTGGTCCTCAGTCACGTACATATGCGCATCGTTCATGTTCATCGAACGCACACGCATGAGACCGAAGAGCGCACCGGAATCCTCGTACCGGTAGCAGTGGCCATACTCGGCGAGCCGCATGGGAAGATCTCGGTAGCTCCGGGTCTGCGAGGCGAAAATCTGGTGGTGGTGCGGACAGTTCATCGGTTTCAGGTAGTACTCACCCTCCTCTTTCCCGAGCTTCATCGGCGGGAACATGCTCTGCTTGTAGTGCGCGAGGTGCCCGGTTTTCTCGTAGAGCTTCGCTTTCGCGATATGCGGGGTCCGCACCCGGAGGTATCCGCCCGCCTCCTCCATCTCCTTCGCGAGCTTCTCGATCTCGTCCGCGATGATCGTCCCCCGCGGCGTCCAGAGCGGAAGACCGGGGCCGACGTCGTCGGAGAAGATGAAGAGGTCCAGCTCCTTCCCGAGCTTCCGGTGATCACGCTTCTTTGCTTCCTCGAGCATCGTGAGATGTGCTTCGAGTTCCGCTTTGGTTGTGAATGCGGCGACGTAGACGCGCGTGAGCTGCTCGTTCTTCTCGTCACCGCGCCAGTACGCGCCTGCGAGGCTCATCACCTTGAATGCATCCGCAGGAATTTTCTTCAGGTTCGCAACGTGTCCGCCGCGGCAGAGATCTACGAAGGTCTCCTCGCCATTCGGTCCGATGTTCGCATAATGCGTCACCTCTTTCACATGCTCCTCTTTCTCTAGATCTTCGATCAGTTCGACTTTGAAACGCTGCTTGAGCTTGCGCCAGAACTTCTTCGCGTCTTTGACGGAAAGCGTCTCGTGCCGGAAAGACTGGCCCTGATGGATGATCTTGCGCATTGCTTTCTCAATTTTCGGCAAATCCGCTTCGGTGATCGGTTCCGGAAACAGAAAATCGTAGTAGCATCCTGTGTCGATGGGCGGGCCGATCGTGATGAGCGTCCCGGGCCACAGATTCTGCACAGCTTGAGCAAGCACGTGCGCGAGGGAATGCCGGAGCCGGTAGAGATCATCGACAGGGAGTTCGTTCGCCATGCGACCATGGTAGCGAAGGGACGGGGCCAGTAAAAGGTGACCGAAGGAGCCGACCATTCGGCCTCGAGCTCATGGCCGAGAGGGGGGACAGAGGTTTCCGAGGTGATGCTTTTATACTTCGGTCACGTCGGTCCCTTCGGTCCCCTCGGTCCCGTTCCTTTCACACCGCCAGCCCCACCTCCCGTTCAATAGTTCTGACTTCCCGCAAAAGCTGCGCATCCTCCTGGATCTTGTTTTCGATCTTCCCCACCGCATGCATGACGGTCGTGTGATCCCGGTTGGAGAAGGTCTCGCCCAGACGGACAAAACTCATCCGAAGATACTTCTTGCCAATGTACATGGCAATATGCCGCGGAATCAGCACCTCCCGCACACGCGACTGCCCGAGCATGTCCTGCACGGAAACGGAGAAGTAGCGGCTCACGCCGTCGAGGACATCCTGGAAGGATACCGCGTGCGCGGGCGGCTTCTCGAAGCCGACATCCTCCTGCGAGGAAGGCTCGTTCACCAGTTTCCGCATGATGTCCGCGATGGACTTCACCGTGGGAACGCAGTGCTCCAGCTCGTACTGCGCAACCGCCTGCATGAGGATGCCCTCGAGCTGCCGGACACTCTTCGTCGCGTGCTGTGCGATGTAATCGAGGACTTTCTCGTCCAGGAGGAGACCGTATTCTTTGGTTTTCTCCGCGAGAATCGCGTAACGCGTCTCGTAGTCCGGCATGCTGATATCGGCGATCATGCCGCGCTCGAAACGCGAGACGAGCCGGTCCTGCAGGATGGAGAGTTCCCGTGGAGGACGATCCGAACTGATGATGACCTGTTTGTGGTCCTCGCTCAATGTATTGAACGTATGGAAGAGCTCTTCCTGCGTACGATCCTTGTTCGCGAGGAACTGCACGTCGTCAATGATGAGCACGTCGACTTCGCGGTACCTGCGGCGGAACTGCTCCATCCGCTGGTGCTGGATGGCCTCGATGACCTGGTTCGTGAACTCCTCTGTCGTCGCATAGAGAACGGCCGCCTGCGGCACGCTCCGGAGGATCGTATTCCCGGTCGCCTGCAAGAGGTGCGTCTTCCCGAGGCCCACGCCGCCGTAGAGGAACAGCGGGTTGTACTTGCCGCCCGGCTGCGCCGCGACCGCACAACACGCGGCATGTGCGAGACGGTTGTTGGGACCGACGACGAAGTTTTCCAGCGTGTAGCGGGGATTTAAGATCTTGCTCACCAGTCCCTCCGCCAGCTTCACCTCCGACTTATTGGGGAGCTTGCGGCGCTTCTTCTCCG
>JBBAAJ010000060.1:0-8277 GCA_041658365.1 Candidatus Peribacteraceae bacterium
ACTTCGCCCTCGCCCGGGAGGCGGACCCGACCAACGCCGGGCCGCACTTCAGCCGCGGGGCGATGCTTGCGGGCATGAAGAAATTCGATGCGGCGCTCGGGGAATACCGTGCTGCGCTGGAGAAGGACCCGCAGTATGTCGCCGTCTGGAACAACATCGGCTCCCTCAAGTGGCAACAGAGTAAGAACACCGAGGCCGAGGAGGCCTTCCGACGTGCGATCGCCATCAACCCGACGTTCGCAGAGGGCACTTACAACCTGGCGCTCCTGCTCGCGAGCGAGAAGCGTCTTCCGGAAGCCATCGGACAGTTCGAGCGGTTTCTTAAGCTCGAGCCGGATTCGATCGAGGCGAGGATCGAGCTCACGCCCCTGTATCTGGAAACGAACCAGCCCTCCGAAGCGCTCCACTACCTCAGGGAAATCCTCGCCCGCGATCCTGAGAATCCCACCGCGAAGTCGCTTCTCCGGGAAATGGTACGGTTGGGGATTGTGGGGGAGAGGAAGTGATGTACCGCGCAGCAAGCTGACGCGGTATCTACGGAATTTTGATATGAAATTCGAAAAGTTCTTCAATTTCCCGCAGCCGGGACGCGGCGTCCCGGGGTCGAAGATTCGGCCTATGGGCCGTCTGCGACGCGGCGTCGCAGCTGCGGATGATAAAGAAGTGCAGCAGAGCTACGGTGTATTGGACCCACAAGGAATAATCACCCGCGTGTCAGATGGTTGTCCCTCACCCGGCCATCTTCGTGGATGGGAAGGGGATACTCCCGCATGACTGCCTCCAGCTTGTCGAGGAGCTTCTTCGGATCGTCGTCGAACACCATGTTCGGCGGGATCTTGCGCTTACAGAGCCCTTCAATGACGAACGGGACGGAGTTACTGATCCCGCCGGAGTTCGTGATAATCCCGATGGGCCGCCCTTCATCGTAGGCGATGGTAAGCTCGTTCAGTGTTCCGATGCCTCCGCCGATGATCACGATGGCATCACTTGACCGGATGTTGATGATGTCCCGCTCCATGAATCCCAAGCCGGTGAAAACGATGATGTCGTGACCCGCCGGCGAGAGGTACTCGTGCGTGTGCTCGTACTCCGAGAACGCGGGAGAGATCCCGATGGTGAGGCCGCCGTGCTCCTTCGCGGAGACGACCGCGTCGTTCGGGAGACCAGGGCATGCGCCGTTGATGAGGATGTACCCGCGCCTGGCGCACTCCGCCCCAAGCTTGCGGGCCTTCTCCCGCGCGACGGGATCCTGGATCTGCGGTCCGCTCGCGGAACCCATGACGCCGATCTTCAGTTTCCGATCATGTTTCTTCATAGGAAATGGAGAGGAGTAGAGGTTATTGTACTCATAAGAGCCTGAGACCAGGCAGTGACTCTGGTCCGGTGGCCAGCTCTTCTAAGCAGACGGTCCTGAGAGCCGCGGAAGCGTCACTCATTTGCGCGCAGCGCTCACCCTCTCCGAGCACTTTGGCCAGACAGAGGGCGAGGAGATCGCCCATAGACGGACCGTTCCCGCCATCGATGACTTCTCCAAGTGTCAATTCCCTGCAGAGACGCGCGTCGCCTTTCTGCACGGCCCAACCGATGCGCTCGAGTTGCCTCTGGAGCACGGGGTCCTTCTCAGCCGAAATAAGCTTGATCCAACGCGAAACTGCTTGCGTGCCGGTATCCTCCATCAGCCGGTCGGTGACGGTACTCGCGATACCCTGCGACGCGGGAAGAGTCTTCTTGAGCAGACTGGCAGCAGATTTCCATAGACCAGAATAGTCCTGCGTCTTTGCTGTTTTGAATGCGTCTTCTATGAGGACAGTGGCCTGCGGATCTTTGGCGAGCGTCTGCATGAGCTTTGCGGCTTTCTTGAGCTCTGCAGTATCGAGAATGCCCGTACCCGGGAGCGAGACCTTCATTCGCTGTTCGATCGTGGCTTTCGCGCGTTCGGCAAGTGAGCGGAAATTCGCTTCCGACGGCGGCACGAACGCACTCGCAATGAACGCGATCGTGATGCCGAAAACGAGGAGGGAACGCATCTCGGTAGTATAGCACAAAATCGGGGCTTTTTGGAGGCTTTTAAAGATAGGTAGAAAAGTGAGAAAGGGCAGAAAAGAAAGAAAAGGAAGAAAGGTAGAACTCTGAACATACCTTTCTGCCTTTTCTGCCCTTTCTGCCTTACCTCAGATACAACGCCCGGTTCTTGTTGTGTTCCTCATTCGTCACCGCATAGTGAACGATCCCCTTTTCGTCGTGGAGGTAGTACCAGTACTTCGTCGCTTTCGGCCGGAGGGCGGCGAGGAAGGCCGATTCCCCCGCGTTGCCGATCGCCGAGGGAGGGAGACCGCGGTTCTTCCTGGTGTTGTAGGGGGAATCGAGGTCGAGATCCGTGCGCGTGAGCGGTTCCGTCCGTTTTCCCAGCGCATACCGGATCGTGGCATCGACGCCGAGGAGCACTTTGGAATCGAGCCTCTTCCACAGGATACCGGCGACGACCGACCGCTCCTCCTCGTGGCGCGACTCCGCTTCCACGAGCGATGACATGATCACCAGGTCCCGGAGTTCCCGCTTGCTCTCCGCGATCTCCTTCCCATAGGGATCGGCGATCCGCTTCCGGAATGTCCCGAGCATCCTCTCCAGAAAGAACTTGGGCTGGTACTCCGCAACGGAAACGTAGTACGTCTCCGGGAAAAGGTACCCTTCGAGTCGCCCCGCTCCGCGGGGCTCGCTCAGGGCAGGTCCCTTCACACTCGGCAGAAAATCAAAGGAGGAAAAATCGCACCGACGCGCACAATCGAGAATGGCACCCGTCTGTCCCAGCCCCTTCGAAGCGAGGAGGCGATCGATATCGGCAACCGTGTACCCCTCGGGGATGGTAATGCTTATCTCCTCCGATTTTCCGAGGAAGAGTACTCCCAAAATATCGGACGCCGACTGCGAAGGCCGGAGGACGAAAGCACCAGCTTTCAGCTTGCTTGCGACTCCCGTGGCTTTGGCAAAAACCCTGAACGCAAGCGGCGACCGGATGAGCCGCTGCGTCTGGAGCTTCGAGGCGATTTCCCCGACTGACTCCCCGCTCTCCACGCGGAAGAGCACCTGCTTGCTACTGCCCGGATCCGCCGGACCGAGCGCGAGAGTGAACCACGCGCCAGCGAGGCCGAGAGCGACAACGAGGATCAGGAGGAGACGACGCATGGAATTAGATATAGGTTATAGGGAACCTCTGAAAAACTCTGCATGACGAGGAACTCTGAGCATGTCGCATGGTTACATGGCTGCATGGTTCGCTGGCGAAAGCCAAAGTGTGTTGCATGCAAACCATGTAACCATGCAGCCATGCAACATTTTTACGTTTTGCAAATCATTATTCAGAGTCTCCCTAACACCTCCTCAAGGTTTTGGACTAAACCCCATCTCCCCCATCACCCCCTGCATCCTCTCCGCGGAGACCACCTGCGCCTTCTTGATCGCGCGGTTGAGCGCGTCGGTGAGGAGCGGGCCGATCTTTTCATGTGGCACCTCCGGCCCGACCTCGATGGAGACGACCTCGAGATTCGCGGAAATCACCACCTTGATGCCGGGGTTCTCGGCTTCCACGTGAATATTCTTGAGCTCCTTCTGGACATGCTTCGCCTGCCGCTGAAACTTGAACGAGTTCTTGAGGTCGGAGAATGAAACCATGCGGTCAGAGTACCAGAAGCAACCACGGGAAGCATCTCGCTCCAAGCCAGCGCGGCCATCCTGGCCGCGTACGCGCCCTGGAAGGGCGCGCTGAAGAACATCGGATGGCATAACAATCGTACGTGGCGCGACCAGCTACCACGGCAGCAGTAATCTCCGCCCACGCCTGACGACGAGCCGATCGCGTTTCAGCTTCCCGAGAATATTTCGAAGCCATGCCTCGTGCACCGCCCGATTCCAGTCGGAGGCAACGATTTTCCCGATGGACGGAAGGGAGCCTCCCTCTTTTTGGTCGCGGAGATGATCGACGATCCTCCCGCGAATGATGCGGTTGGGGACGAATCTCCCTTCGATCATGCGTCCGGGCTCAGCATTGTTCAACTTTTTTGTTCGGTTTATTGCTTTTCCATAAGCCTTGGTAATGGACTTAAGCTTCGGAGGATACAGCTCCCATTTCGGATTTGTTTTCGTACAGACCAGGGAACCGAAGTCCATGAGGGCGGAGTGCCAGTCCGCAGAGATCCGTTGCATCACCCTCACCCCGCGCTTCGCGCTCCCCTCTCCCGTCGGGAGAGGGGCCGGGGGTGAGGGGGTCAATGCCACTCCTAGCACCTTCGCCGCAAGTTCCAGCAGCTGCCTATCGTTCCACTTCCATGTCCCATCGGGATTCTCCGGACCGACGAACGTGCGGTGTAAAATCCTGCGGATATTCGTATCGAGACAGGGTGTTGGAATATTGAAGGCGAAGTTTCGGATGGCGGCGGCGGTATAGTCCCCTATTCCTTTGAGTGCCTTGAGCGATGACGAATCCTCCGGCAACCGTCCGCCGTATTCACTTTGGATTGTCCACGCGGCATCGCGGAGATGCAGCGCACGACTGTTGTAACCCATCCCCCTCCACGCAATAATTATCTCAGAATCTGATGCTTCAGATAGCGCTTTTATATCAGGAAATCTCCGTATAAATTTTTTGTACATATCGATGACTCTCGGTACCTGTGTCTGCTGGAGCATGATCTCCGACACGAGGATTTTGTACGCCCGTGTATTCGGATCAGAAACCTTCAAATCGCGCCACGGGAGCACACGCTTGTGGCGCGAAAACCATCGCCAGATTTCCTCACAAAAAATTCTGATGCGCTCGGGCTGATGCATGGGGAGAGGATACAAGAAAATGGTTGCATGGTTGCATGGCTCGCCCATTCGATAAACTCAGGGCGACCCTTGCAAATAGCAAACACGGGTCTTGAGATTGGGCAACCTGAGCCCGTCGAAGGTCGCAAGCGAAACGCACGGCTGTTGCCTGCCAACCATGCAACCATGTAACCACTCAGCCATTTGCTGCAGGCGCGGCATCGGGCTGCGACTTCGTGATCCCGATCCTGTCCTCGATCTCCTGATCGACGAACGCCTTTTTGCGGCCGTACTTCATCCGGCTGTACTCCTTCACCAGGGCACCGAGCTTCTCGTTCCTCTGCGACTCGTCGTAGATGGTCGCGAGCGAGAACGGGCGTGACGTCGTGTTGTTGATGTTGAGCTTCACGTAGCAGTTGAAATTCGGGATGCCGATGACGTCCTGTTCGGAGAGCACCGGCGCCATTTCCTTGGCCATGTACTCGGCGTCCTCGGCGCCGATCTTGAAGCTCATGATCGTGCCGACGTTGCCGAAGACGGCGTCGCGCATCTTCGTCGAAGCCTGCTCGTAGGCACCGGTCTTCCCGACGAGCTGTCCGATGTACTGGTGCGCCATGATGAGCCCGAGCTCGTACTTACGCGCCTCGGAGAGGATCGTCGCGAACGCCTCGGTGATGAAGTTCTGGAACTCGTCGACGTAGAGGTAGAAGCGCTTGCGCTGATTCTGCGGGACATCGGCCCGGGAGAGTGCGGCCATGTTCACCTTGTTCACGAAGATGAGGCCGAGGAGCTGCGCGTTGACGTCGCCGATGCGGCCCTTGCTGAGGTTCACGAACAGCACCTTCCCCGTGTCCATGATCTCCCGGATATTGAAGGCGCTCTTGGGCTGGCCGATGATATTGCGCATCGTCGCGTTCGTGACGAACGGACCGAACTTCGCCGAAAAGTACGGAATCATTTCCTCCTTTTCGCGGGCGCCGGTCTTCACCATTTCGTTTTCCCAAAAACTCCGGACAACGGCATTTTTGCATTTTGAAACCTTGTAGCGCTGAAACTCATCGTCAACAAAGAGTCGCGGAACGTCGATGAGCGTGGCGCCCTCTTCCTCATCGTCCATGAGGGTCAAGCAGCCGTTGCGGAAGTAGTGCTGGATGCGCGGTCCGAAAATCTCGTTGCCGAAGAGTTTGATGAAGATCTCCATCGCGTCGAGCGAGGCGCGGTCCTTCTCCTCTGCTGTCTTGGCTTCCAGGAGATTGAGTCCCATCGGTCGCTCCGTGTCGGCCGGATTGAAGAGCACCACATCCTTCGCGCGCTCTCTGGGCGTGTGAGCGAGGACGTCCTCGATCAGGTCCCCGTGGGGATCAACGACGCAGAGCCCCTCGTTGCGCGCCACGTCCTGGCGGGCCATCCAGTTTAAGAGCGCGGATTTACCCGAACCGGATTTACCGATGATGTACTGGTGGCGGGTGCGATCCGTGTCGAGGAACCGGATGACCGTCTCCACCGCGCGGTGGCGGTTGATGCCGAGGATGATGCCTTCGGTCGGCGCGTTCGGGGGCGGCGGGAGCACCTTGTACAGGATCCACTGGATGTTCGGGATGGTGTTGTAGCGGCTGTCCGGGAAGTGGTAGACGGTGGCAAGCTCCTTCTCCGTGAGGAGGTTGCGGCGGTGCGCATAGCCGTTGATGCGCCTCTGCCAGAGCGGATAGATGAGGTACTGATTGATCCAGAGCGGCATGAATTCGGAGAGCAGCCGGCGGTTCTTGAAGTAGTTGCCGTACATGTCCTTGAAAACGTTGAATGAGACCTGCATGTTGCTCGTGATGTCCACGGCGCGATTCCACGTCTTGGCAGAGGCGAGAATGCGGATCGTCGTGTGGAACCCGCTCATGCCCGCCTTCTCCCCCATCCGCTTGTAGAGCTCCTCCTCGGGCTGGATCATCCGGATAAAGGCATCGCCGCTCGTAGCCCCGGGCGCGAACGTCTTCGAATCTCCGGACCCCACCATGCCGATGATCGTGCCGATGAACTTGAGGCCGGGAATATGGTCGAAGACGGTCTCCTTCTTGCCCTTGAAGCTCGTGGACGCCTTGAGCTTCGCTTTCTTCGACCAACGCTCGGAGAACACCGGCGTGATGATCACCTGCACGGTCGCCGTCTCCTCCGGCTCGAGCTTAGAGAGCACGTTTGCGACGTCGTTGAACGGATCGTCCTGCATGTGATCGTAGAACCGCAGCGGGAAGGCATAGTTCTTCTTCATGATCATGTTGTACCCCACGAGCTTCATGCCCTTGTGCCAGACTTCGGGCGTCTTCTCGAGCGTCACCTCGGCGTTGGGATAAAAGGAGGTGATCTGCTTCTCGATGACGGATGTCAGGCCCTTCGGGGACAGGACGTAGAACGTGATGAGCCCCTTCTCGACGAACAGCTCAAAGCTGATGGTGATGTACCGGAAGATCCAGAAATGGAGCACCTGCCAGATGGTCAGGTCCTTCACCTCGTAGAGCGCGCGGAAGAGCTGCTCCATGACGGCGATCTTCTCCTTGAAATCCTTCTCCGTGCGTTTCTCCTGATCAATTTTGCTGTCGCTGCGGGGCAGGACGACTTTCATCGACACCAGACGCTTCCCCATGCAGTACGCATATGTGAAACGCATGGAGTACATGGAGTACTCGATGAGGAGGTACAGGAGGAGGAGTATCCCCGTGTTCTCCAGGGGATGACTGATGAACCAGCTCCACAGCGCTCCCCAGACATCGAGACGGAACACGAATGCGACCAGCTCGATCGCGAGCAGGAGGAGCGGCCAGAAGAGGATTCGGAGAACCGCGACCATGTGAAAGTACTATACGCAAATAATCTGTGTATTATATCAGAAAAATCGCTCAAAATACAGCGCTTTGCCCTTCTGCGGTTATTATGGGAGGCTCTGAAAAACTCTGCATGACGAGGAACTCTGAGCATGTCGCATGGTTACATGGCTGCATGGCTTGCATGCATCCATCGTGCGTATCGCTTGCGAACCATGTAACCATGCAGCCATGCAACATTTTACATTTTGCAAATCACTATTCAGTCTCCTAAATTGGATCGTCGTCAAAAAAATGCCTGCGTAACATTTCGTCACGATACAGATAAAATGCAACGAAATGCATTTTTGTTTTGTTCTGCCATAGAGATACACTTTCACCTTGAATACGGTCAGCCGGCCAAGAGTCTCCGGTTGCACTTCTCTACCCTTCCCCATCTTCCCCCATGGAATGTACTCTCCGCTCTCGTACTCTTCGCTATCTACTGCTCTTCGCGGCAGCCCTCCTCCTCTGGGGCTATGCTACCCGGGCGTCCGCAGCAACGCTGTACTACATCGGTCGCACGAATGACCGCTGGGAGAGGAGAGCCAACTGGTCCGCGATACCAAAAGGATCCGGGAGCGTTCTCCCGGCTGCCGTACCTGGAATGTCCGACATCGCCGTC
>JBBAAJ010000061.1:0-8260 GCA_041658365.1 Candidatus Peribacteraceae bacterium
CTCACTCAAGACCGCCAGTAGCCTCCTCCGGGAGATGACCGGCATCACCGACTCCTCCCGCGAGCGGCTCAGCGCGAAAGCCGGTTCACTGGGCATGGGCGCGTATGCATCGAGCACGACGAAAGTCGTGGAAGGCGTTTTCGACGGGCAGAACATGGTGGATTCGCTGGGACAGACCTACCCGATCCCCGCGAACTACGCGTCGAAGAGCAAGCTCGTGGAAGGAGACGGGATGAAGCTCACGATCACCGACGAGGGAAAGTTCATCTACAAGCAGATCGCGCCCATCGAGCGCCGGACCCTCGTGGGCATCCTCATCCAGGAGGACGGACAGTACAAAGTCCTCGCGGAGGGAAAGGCCTTCCGCATCCTCCTCGCCTCCATCACCTTCTACCGCACCGAGGTCGGCGACCAGGTGACCATCATCATCCCGAAGACCGCTGCCGCCAACTGGGGTGCGGTGGAAGCCGTGATCCCGAAGCACCTCGTGGAAGCGGCAGCCAAGGCTACCCTCGGACAATCGGATCTCGCCGGACCTAGCGGCGTCGTCCGGAGTAAGCAGGGCGAGGACGGGGAATTGAGTCCGAAGATCGACTAGGAGAAATTACATGGCTGCATAGTTGCATGGTTGGCAGGCAACAACCGTGCGTTTCGCTTGCGAGCCATGCAGCCATGTAACTATGCAACCATTTTTCAGGTTCCCTAGATCCCTCCTTCAACCGTTGTGGTAATCTGAGCACGCATGAAAATCTCCCCGCGCGTCACGATCCCTGCCGTCATCGCATTGGCCATGAGCGGCGTCATCGGCGCGCTCTTCCTGTGGCAGATCCGCTCCTCGATCAGCACGATCGAGTCCTCCTTCCGCGTACAGAACATCGGCACGAGCTTCCTCAGGAAGCTCCTCCCCTCCCCGACGCCGGAGCGGCCGGACAGCGCGAGCCAGTCCGAAGCGCTCCTGAGGCTGAGACAGGGGGAAATCTTTGAGCTCAAAGGGGAGTGGAAACAGGCGGAAGACCTGTACACCCGAAGCATTGCGGCGGGCGGTGGAGCCCCCGCGCTCCGGCGTCTCGCTTCCATTCAGCTCCAGCGCCGCGAGTACTCTGCGGCGAAGCAGACGATCGAGCGCCTGAAGGAGGAGAATCGGGAGAGCTCTGATGTGCTGCTCTTCGAGGGACTGCTCGCTCTGCGCAGCGGCGACATAAGCGGGGCACAGTTCATCTTCAGGCGAAAACCCTCTGCGCCGCAGGCGCAATTCGGCCTGAGCCTGGTTGAAGTCGCACAGGGGGATTACGAACAGGCGAAAGAGGAACTCACGAAGGCGAGCCAGGGGAGTGACCCAACGATCCGGATGTACGCGGGGATCCTCCTGCAGGCCTTCAGCGAGTTCGCACTGTTTCCGGAGGGACAGGAGATCCACTTGAGGACACTGCTCGCCCGCGCGCTCGCGCAGGTGAAGGAGTGCGAGATCGCACTTCCGCTCCTCAACACGGTCATCGCAGAGCAGCCACGTTACCGAGACGCATGGATCATCAAAGGCTACTGCGAATTCACCTCGGAACGCCTGAAGGACGCACTCGCCTCCCTGGAGCAGGCGTACACCCTTGACCCCGAGAAGCCCGAGACCCAGTATTTCCTCGCTCGGGCCTACGCCGCGCTCGGCGATCCGCAGAACGCCGTCACCTTCCTGCAGTACGCGCTCCTCAACGGCTTCTCGCCCGAGAAGGATGCGCGTGAACTCCTCGCGGAGTACGCGAAAGAACTCGGCAACACCGAGCTCGCCCTCGAGCAGTACAAACTGCTCACGGAAGCGAAGGATGCCGACCTGAACCTGTACCAGCGGTACGTGGAACTCGCGTCAGGGAGCAGTAACCATGCGCTCACTGCACTTGCCGTCGCAAAGAACGCTCTCACCCGGTGGCCGGATGACGCCGGCGCTCTCACGCTCGCGGCGCAAGCGGCATTCGCGGCCGGCTTGCCGCAGGACGCGCAGAAGTACATCGAGAGCGCACTGAAGATCGATCCGAAGAATCCGAAGGCGCTGGAGACGGAAGCAGCGATCAAAAAGGCTACCCTTCCCCAGAAAACCAAATAAGAAACCTGCGTCGATAACTCATTGCACCGAAGGGGTGGCGTGCGCCACCAACCTTCGCCCCGAGGGCTACGGCCGGCAAGCGGCGGGGATGCACACTTGTCCTTCCGTAGCTCCGCGAAACGGAGCGAAGGAGGACGCGCTCTTTTTGGTTCTTTTTCTGTCGCTCGGACAGAAAAAGAACATTCATCCCATAGACAAAAAGACCGTTGCCGGTCTTTTTGTTTGTGTGTTCGCCTCCTCGGCTATCAACGAATGAATACTGGTAAACGTTCGCTGAGCCTGCATACGGAGGGATGCACAAGGGTGAGGAGACCCGATCTCTCTGCCTTGCTCTGGTCTCTTGTTTCTCCTCGTGACCGCACGAAGTCCCCGTACCGGTTCCTCGCGCGATGCCGCTGGGGCTTCGGGGGAACACTGGGGAGAAGGGAAGCGTCTCGTGGAGCTCTCTCTCATTCACGAGACGACATTACAGAGCAGAGAGGGTGGCGGTCACGGCTGCGATCAACCAAGAGCTTTTGTGGCAGCCACCCTCCCTACGTATTGGTAGCTGGTAGCTGGGAAAAAATCCCTAGCTACCAGCTACCAGCCCCTAGCTACTTCTCCGATGATGTGAATGATCCGGTGACGGTCGGTTCTCTTCCTGTTTTGTGTTGGAGGCTCCGGAGCCCTGTATGTGCCTATGTGTATTTGTATTGGTGTGGATGTTCGTGATTTCTTTTTTTGAAGAAATCTAGCCATTGTAACCCCCCATAATTTTTGTGCAAGTATCTCTTATGGAAAAATTCTGAGAATGTTTTACTTTGAACAAATACTTTACTCATACTTTCCTCAAAGTCAGCCATGGTATGATGAAGCGAAAAATGGAGCTTCTTTCCCGAAAAAGGCTTCCGAAAGGAATTCTCGTCCTCCTCCTGGGATTACTCCTCGCAGGCGCAAGTGCCGTGCTCCTCTGGCGCCTGTTTCTCCGTGTGAACCCCAGGACCTTAAGTCTCGCGTACCGTCTCGACCCGGCGCGGGTCCAGCTTTTCCTCCGTACACAGGACCGGGCGACTCTCCAGCGCGCCGTGTGGCTCTCTGCACCACTGGTCTCTCCCGCTCCCCCGCCAGCAGCGGCCTCCCTTCCCCCCGCACTATCCTTCGAGTACGCGGTGCTCAGGCGGCAGAAGGGCTCCGGCGCGATCTGGGTGGTCTACGCACATCAGGAAGGAGGACGACACCTGACCATCCTCTCCGAGAATGATCCTTCCGCGTTCCTCCCTCCCAAGGAAATTCGGCGGTCACTCGCACGGGAACCGTTCTTCGGACAACGCGTGGAGGAAGCAACGAAGAATCTCCTGTGGGCAGACCTGCAATCCTTCCCTCTCCCCCCGGGCCCCGCCGCCTCGCTCCTCAAAGCAAGCATGGCTCCCTACCGGCGCGCCCTGATCCTGTGGGATTCGCAAGCCTACGGCGAGCTCCTGCTCGAGAAACAGGAAGACAGGAACGAGCAGCGTATGGCAGGAATCCCCCCTGCGCTGCTCCCTCCGGTTTCCCCCGTACTCGAGATCAGAAGCGCCTCTCTCCCGAGAACATGGAATCTCCTCTCGGAAGCCCTGGGAAAATGGGACACCCCTCTGGCTGAAGGGCTCACCGGCATTCTCCGTGCAACCATGCAGGAGTACACCCGCTCCACGGATCTGCAGGCGATCGGCGAGGACATGTTTTCGAGCCCCTCGACAATCGCGGTGGTACGGGGGAGCGGCGGACAGCTTTCCCTCGTGGTGACGGGAACCGCGACCAGCGAAGAAGCCATCGGTCGGTGGACTCTCTCCATCGCTTCCGCTCTGACACCGGGAATCGTCCGCTTCCAACGCTTCTTCAACGAGAATGTGCGGACGGATGTGATCGCGCCGACGGAAGGCGGGCTCGCCCAAGAGTCTCCCGTACAGGGATGGAAGATCATGCGGATGGGAGCCTCCGGTTCGACCTCCACGTTTACCGTCGCCCGCCACAACCGCGTGTTCGCCTTCGCGAACGACCACCGGCTTCTCCTGCAAATCATCGCAACCGCAGGAAGCAATGACCGCGGACGCAGCACGACGGGGGTCGGGGGGACCGTCGATCTCCTCTGGTTCTTCTCCTGGCTGGACCGCTCACTCCCCTTCCTGGCAAAAGACGCCCGCTTGCTCGCCTTTACTCTCCTCGGTCCCGAAACTCTACGGCTCACCTGGCAGAGTACCGATGGGAACAGCACGGTGAGAATCCGCTGGTCGCTCCTGCGGACGCAGCTCCTCCCGCTCGCTCTCCCCGCCCCCGCCGGAAACGCTGGAAAGAAGTGATGCTTCCCGCTACCCTCGATTTCACTGTATGGACTTCGACTTCCTCAAGCCCGCAAAGTACTCCTTCATCATCTCCATCATCCTGACGGTGGCGAGCATTGTCCTGGTGTTTTATCCAGGGCCGCGCATGAGCATCGAATTCACCGGAGGCACGCGGATGGAGATCAGCATCGCGAAGAAGGCGACGACGGCTCAGGAAGTGACGGATGCATTGAGCCGCTTCCACGGGGAAACACTCAACGCCATCGTGAACAAGCTGCAGAACGGGAATTTCCTCGTCCGGATGAAAGGTATCGGCGACGAAACCCACAAAGCGCTCCTCGCCTACCTGAAGACCCCGCTCGGCCCTCTCGAACAGGTCCAGTACACCACGATCGGCCCGACAGTCGGCGAGACGCTGAAAGTGCGCGCCGCCTACGCCATTCTCGCCGCCTCCTTCGGCATCATCGTCTACCTTGCGTTCGCTTTCCGGAAAATCCCGAGGAAATACAGTCCCTGGAAGTTCGGAACCGTCGCGGTCGCCGCGCTCCTCCACGACGTCATGGTGACCGCGGGCATCTTCACGATCATGAGTTACTATACGAGCTTCGAGGTCGATACGCTCTTCGTGACCGCCCTCCTCACAATCCTCGGCTACTCGGTGAACGACACGATCATCATCTTCGACCGCATCCGCGACAACCTGTTCGTCCAGGAACGGAAGGAATCGTTCGCCTCCGTCACCAACCGCTCAATCAACCAGGTCTGGATGCGTTCCGTGTTCACCAGCTCCGCAACACTCATCATGCTCTTCTCGCTCCTGCTCCTCGGTAGTGCCTCCACCCACTGGTTCGTGCTGACACTCATCATCGGCATCCTCCTCGGCACGTACTCCAGTATCTTCATCGCCGCCCCGTTCCTCGTGATCTGGAACGACCGGAAAAAAATTCAGTGAATCAACCCCCAACCCCAACCCTAATTTCCCATGGAGATCACGGTCGAGAAGCTGAAGCAATCCCGCATCAAGACGACTGCGGTCATACCTCCGGACGCGCTGAAACACGCCGAAGAACAGGCGCTCACGAGGCTGGGGAACACCATGGACATCAAAGGGTTCCGCCAGGGGAAAGCGCCGCTCCCCCTCATCCGTGAGCGCGTGAAGCCCGAGGATCTCCTCGAGGAAACCGTGCGCATCCTACTCCCGGAGATCGTGTCTGCCTCCCTGGAGAAGAGCGGTGCCAAGCCGATCCTCCGCCCGAGCGCGGGTATCGCGTCCCAGAACCCCCTCACGATCACGCTGACCTTCGTGGAACGGCCGACGGTGTTCCTCCGGAAACCCGAGAAGATCGACGTGGAGCAGAAGTCTGTGGCGGAAGCAGGGGCAGCCGACGTCGAGCAGTTCATCCGGAAAATCCTCCTGCAGGACCGGACGGAAAATCCCGTGGACCGCCCCGCTGCCAGGGGAGACACCATCCGAATGAGCCTTACGGCGAAGGATGACAAAGGCAAGCAGGTTGACGAGCTCACCATAGAGCGCCTGAGCATCCTCCTCGGATCGGAGGACCTCCTGCCGGAGCTCGAAGCGCATCTCCTCAGCATGAAGAAGGAGGAGAAGAAAACCGTCACTGTCGCCTTCCCTCTGAACCACGACATCGTGACCGTTCGCGGCAGGAAGATCACGCTTGAGATTGCGGCGAAGGAAGTGGCAGAAGTGAAACTTCCCGAGCTCACCGCAGAATTCATCAAGATCCGTCTCGGAGCCGAATGCACGCCGGAGGCTTTCCGCGCCGACGTACGGGGAATGCTCACCCGCCAACGGAAGACGGAGGAAATGAAACGGCGGGAGGAAGAACTCTATAGGAAAGTCCGGGAAGCAACGACAACGGACCTGGCGCCCGAGCTCATCGACGCGGAAGTCCAGGGAATGCTGGAGGATCTCATCGAACGCCTGAAGAAACAGGAGAGCACGCTCGAACAATGGCTCAAGTCCACGAAGAAAGAATGGAAAGACCTCGTGGAGGAAATGCGCAAGATCGCTGTGGACAGGATCACGCTGCGCTTCGGCATGCAGGAGCTCGCCAAGTCCAGAAAAACCGAACCGACGGACGAGGAAATCTCTTCCGCGATCAAGGAAGCGGAGAAATCAGGAGCCCATGCGGGCCATCACCATCCGGCTGAGGACTCTGCCCCCGGCGGTGCGCTCTACGAGGAAATCCGCTTCGAGCTTCAGATGCAGAAGCTGGTGAGAGGAATCGTGGGAGAGATTTGAAAATATCAAACGAGTATCGCTCCATGAGCAAACCGCAGGTAGATACCTGTTTTCATTTCTTTTTCATGCATGGGAGCGGGTGTCTACCTGCGCCGCTTGTGGTTGGTGTTACAAGCGTGAACGAATGAAGTTCGCTAGATCTTTCTCATGTTTATATTCGCCATGACGAGTGAAAATGAGGATACAAAAAACAGCCGGACCCCTTCGCTCAAAAATGACACGGTATCCGCTGGATTTTCCCAACTTCTCACCCAGCGGAACTACTCGAGCCTTGTAGATTTCTCGTTTTCCGAAACCTGGATATCGATTGATGCCCGGCGTTTCTCTCAGACCTTTGGCGCAAAAAACCGTTCCCAGGCGTCGAGAGATTCTGCTGCCTTCGGATATCTCCGCAAATCCTTGAGATCCTTGGCGATGTTTGGATGCCTGATAATATTTGCCAATGGCTCCGGTGCATCCATGAGGGGGGTCAGCAATCATCCCCGTCCATCTCGCCGTATGTATTGCGGTAGAAAACGAGGTTGTAATCAATAACTGCATCCTTGGGCGTTGCAATCCATGGAGGATCTCCATGTGTTGCATTCTTGATTTCTGTTTCCGTATGGTGCTTCCATTTCTCAGCAACGTGATGCAAAGTTTCTACTTCCTCCGGCATGAATGCCTTTGGATCGTATGGTCGAAGCTGCCGATAGATCTCGCGGTCATTATACGGGGCAGGCATTGGTTTCTTTTCAATCGTGATGACTCTCTGTGCTGCCATTTTCTCTAGAACTTTCTTGGCAGTGCGTGGCATTGGTCCGTTATCCCATCGCAGATATGTTTCCCCAAGCAGAAATTTTTTGTGGCGTTCATAGTGATCAAAATCTGCAAAATACAGCAGCTTCATTAACTTCAATTTCCCAAGAGTTTCGCGAGGAATGTGTTCAAGGAAGAAAAGAATGGTTTCGCGATATTTGCCAATGGATGGTGTGCCGGTAGCCATGATGGCAAGTTTACCACACTCATCGTATGTGCAATCAAGATGTCGTACTTATTTGATAGGCCATCTCCCAAATTGAGCGGAGCTTATTTGGAACCGACAGAAGACCGTCTCACTGATTATTGCTTCATCAGACGATCCACTTTTCCTTGCTCGGGGGTATCCGCCGGGGGAAAGGAAGGAGTGAAAATACCCTTTCCGTCGCTACGCCTGAGCAGCTCTGCAACATGGTCAAGAGTCTTCGCTGCCCTTGCGCGTTCCTCCGGTGTTCTGCCGATGGTGGGAAGATAGTCTTCGACTGGCATGAACATATGAAATCACTTAGTGATGCTTCTGTCAATGGAGCACCTTAGCGGAATCGAACCGCCATCTCTGGAACAAGGGAGGGTGACAAAACTATGCCCACTTCACGACCACCTTCCGATCCGGGCTTGCCGCCCGGACCATTCGGCATCCTTCGGCGTGCACATTCACCTTGCCCGCGCGGGTCACGATCCCCACGATGCGGTCCGGGTGCGAAGTCGCTGTCGCGGGATTGCAGCACTTTGCGAAGCGATAGGGCATGCCGGACGGCCCGCCCTCGATGAGGATGTCGTCCTTCTTCTGCGGAACAACCTTCTGCT